>JAIQFJ010000343.1 GCA_020073325.1 Terriglobia bacterium
GACTTGATTGGGCGTCGTGGCCGAAATCGCCGTCAGAACGAGGGCAGCCAGCAGAAGCATTCTTTTCAACATTGGGGTTTCTCCTTGAATCGGAATTTGTCGGGCTTAAGAACCGGGTTACGACTGATAGCCTAAGGTGGCTTATGCGGTCGGTTTTAAATCGGGCAGACGTTTTCGGAAATCGGAACAAGTCTCCGTATTGGAACTATTTGCGGCTTGACGTAGAATATGGAAGTCGATGCCCAGGTTCAGAAAAAGCGCGCTCGAGCAGAGCGCGGCAGGCGACTTGTGGAAGCACACGCTGTCCCAAATCCCCACCGTTTACGGCCGGCTGGCCTATCTGGCATCGCTTCGCGACCACAACTCGGGAATCTACCGGCACTACGGCCTGGCGGCATTGTTCGGTCGCGAAGAAAGCAACAAAGCTTTGCGGGAAAGCCACGAGCAGATTTTTCTGGAGTGGATCGGCATCTCGATGCGCGAGAAAAGACTGGACTTAGGTCGTCATTTCGCGACGCTGGAGGAGCCTGCCAAAGTGGTGGTCAACTATCTGCTCGATTCGCGCGCCTACACTTCGCAAGCTCCGGCCTCGGCGCTCGAAATGGAGCAGGAGTTGTTTTGCACAGACTTGGAGGCGCTGCTCGAAACCCTCAGGAACGCGATGGGCGAGACGGAGTCTGACCGAGGGTCATCGCGACCTGCGTAACCTGGCCAATCACTTCAATCTCATCGGGATAGGCGAACGACTCAGGCTCGCAGAACGAGACCGGAGAAGGCTGCAGAATCAAAAGTCCATTCTTAAGCGTGCACCACGAGCACGCATAGCCGTCGCGATGTTCCAGGAAATAGATGGGTCGATCGAATTCGCTGGTCCACCCGGAGGTGACGATCCGGCGCCGCGTATCGTCGATCACCACCAGAGACCCGGGCGGGATATAAGGATGCATCGACCAATCGTCGGTGCCGACCAGTCCGTAGCGGAAATTCTTTAAGTCGATATTGTTCAGCAGCATGAGCGGAAGTCTGCCCCAGCGCTGAATCAATCGGCTGAGGAACGCCGTCTTCGTCAAGTCCAGGCCTGGATCGAGTTGCAATGGCGATTGAACGTCGCCTTCTTCGGGCTGAAAACCGATCGCGTGCGTGCGCGCGTGCTGGATCACGTCCGCGTCGGCAGGCATTTCCGCCAGCGAGACTTTGTACCACGAAAGGACCTCCGCGAGATCGAGGCGATAAATGGCACACAGCGAGTAGAGGCGGTAGAAAGTAGGGATTGTCCCTTTGTTTTCAATATCCGCCAGTCGGCTAAGCGCTACGGTGAACTCGTCGTTGCCGCGGCGGGTGGCAATGCGCGCACTCGCCTCTTCGACATCGCGATACTTGAGCCGCAGTCGTTCCCGGGCTCGCTTGAGTTTTTGACCTGCTTCCTCCATGATAGAGGTTTGGAGCGTCCCATTTTTCGGATGCGTAGAATTCAAAGAGCACACGCTCCGTAAGCTTTTGTCTCACTGGGATTATAGCGTTGCGGTTCCTGGATCGGCAAGGCGCAATTTGCGATTCTTGTTCTGAATTCAGAACAAAATTTTCCACAGGCACGATTTTTGGATCGCCGTATCGGAGGCTAATTGCGAATTATCGTGGGCGTCACGGGCGCCAGCGGGTCCATATACGGGTGGAGGCTGCTGGAGAAACTCCGGGCGCGCGATGGCGTTGAGGTCCACCTGGTCCTGTCGCGCTCGGGCGAGCGCACCGCGTATCTCGAAATGGGCAAAGCGGCGGCGGATTTTCGGGCCCTCGCCGATTGTTGGTATCCGGTGGAAGACATCGGCTGCCGGATCGCGAGCGGATCGTTCCGGACCGACGCGATGTTGATCGCGCCCTGCTCGATCCACACCATGTCGTCGATTGCTGCGGGGATCAGTTCCAACCTGATGATACGGGCGGCGGACGTCGTCCTCAAGGAGCGGCGGAAGCTGGTGCTGATGGTGCGCGAATCGCCGCTGCATGTGGGACATCTGCGGTCCATGACGGCGCTCGCGGAGATGGCTGCAATCATCGCGCCTCCGGTTCCGGCGTTTTATCATCATCCGCAGAGCGTCGCGGATCTTGTCGAGCACAGCGTCGACCGGCTGCTCGATTTGATCGGGCTGCCTTCGGACGACGCGCAGCGATGGGATGGCGGCCAGCGATGAAGGTCGCATTCCAGGGCGAGCTGGGCGCGTTCAGCCAGCAGGCTATCCGGCAATTACTGGGTCCGCGGGCAAAGCCGTCGCCGCGGCAGAGATTCGATCAGGCGTTCGCGGCGCTGAAGGTGGGCGAAGTCGACGCGGCGGTGCTGCCGATCGAAAATACACTGGCGGGATCGGTTCACGAAAATTACGACCTGCTGCTGAAGTATGACTTCGAAATTACGGGCGAGACGAATGTGCGGATCGTGCACAACCTGATCGCGCCGCCGGGGACGAAATTCGCATCGATCCGGCAGGTCTATTCGCATCCGGTGGCGCTGAATCAGTGCCTGGATTTTTTCGCGAAGCATAAGAGGATCGAGCGTGTGCCGCATTACGACACGGCGGGCAGCGTGAAGATGGTGATGGAAGAGCGTCCGGCAGGCGCGGCGGCGATCGCGTCGGAACTGGCTGCGAAGATTTATGGCGGTGAAATCCTGAAGCGCGAGATCGAAGACGACCGGCAGAATTTCACGCGCTTTTTTCTGCTGGAGCCGGCGGGATCGAAGCCGCGCGGTCGCGGCGGGGAGTGGAAAACGTCGCTGGTGTTTTCCACGGCGAATCGTCCGGGGCTGCTGTATCGGGCTCTGAGTGCTTTGGCCTTGAGGGATTTAAATTTAGTCAAGCTGGAGTCGCGGCCTCGGCGAGGGAAGCCGTGGGAGTACATGTTCTACCTCGACCTGCTGGGGCATCGCGAGGAGAAGAACGTGAAAAATGCGCTGGGGCACTTGGGGGAGCTGGCGGATTATTTACGGGTGCTGGGGAGTTATCGGTCGATCGGCGTGGAGTAAAGTTTTGACAGAGCATGTGGGGCCGCCAGGTTGGCGGCGAGCCGGTCGTACGACCGGCTGATGTGGACGGATCATGAGCAGCCGGTTTGGCAACCGGCTCGCCGCTGTGACCAGCGGCCCCACAGGGAATTCGCTGTGCTTCGTTGCCCCTTGTGAACCTCCCGGGACATTACGGATTTGCGAGGTTTGCGCGACTCTTCGCTAGATAGCGTCCGAAATTGAGGGTAACGGGAAATCGGTCGCAACCAGTGCGGGGGCGATCATCATTCCGCCTTCTAAGCCGCGGACGCGCATCGCGGGGCCGAGCATTTTCGTGTTCTTCAGGAGACGCACCGGGCTTTCCAGAAAGCGGAAGTTCATCACCGGAGTCGTGATTTTTCCGTTTTCGATTAAGAAGAGGCCGTCGCGCGTCAGACCGGTCTGCTGAAGTGTTTGCTGATTCACCCCGCGGATGTACCAGAAGTGCGTGATCAGCAGGCCGCGGTCGACGGAGGCGATCAATTCGTCCATCGACGCTTTGCCGCCTTCGAGCGTCAGAGCGCCCTGCGCGCCGAAGCCGAAGCCGCCGCCACCGCCGCGTCCACCGGCGCCGGGAGTCGCGGGCTTGCCGGTCTTGTTCGCCCAGTAGCGATCGTAGGCGAGATTTGCGATCACGCCTTTTTCGATCCACGAAATCGCGCGCGTCGGAAGCAGATCGTTGGTCCAGGGCAGCGCGGGCTGGCGCGGATCGAAGGGATCCGTGCGCAGCGTAACGAATTCGGGAAACACTTTTTCGCCGAGCAATGTTCCGCCGCCGCGCTTGCTGAGGAACGTGCGGCCTTCGTCGGTTTCGCGCGCGGAAAATGCGCCCGCCATCAGGCGGACCAGGTCGCCCGCGGCGGTGGGTTCCATCAGGACCGTGTAATTTCCCGGATCGATTTTCTGCGGCTTGCGCCAGCGCAGGCACTTTTCGCTGGCCGTGGCGCCCAGGCGTGCGCTGTCGATTTCGGAAAGCTTCGTCGAGGGCTGGCCGGCCCAGCCGGAGCTGGAGCCGTCGGGCATGCGGATGGTCGTCGTCAATTGCGAATCGGCGGCGCGATGGAAGCCGAACAATCCGTTCTTATTCGCGACGGCGGTGACGCGATGAGAGCGTTCAATGAGGCCCGCGGCGACCAGCTTCTGTTTCATCGCCAGATCGATGATCGTCTTGACGTGCGGGATCATCTGCGGCGCGCGAGCGACAGCGGTGGCTTCGTCGTAATCGTGCGTGTCGGCGAATGTCTGCGCGCCGATCGCGGGCAGCCGTTCCGGATCGGGCGGCGCGATGGCGGCAAGTTCCTCGGCTTTCTTCACGGCGGCTTTGAGCGACGCGTCGTCGAGGTCATTCACGCCGTAGGATCCCGTGCGCCCCTCGCGTGTCGAGACGATCGACACCGTATTTCTCAAATTGAATGACGCCGTGGTGATGCCGTTGTTGGCGAATCGCGTGTAGGCCTGCTCCCATGAGGTGATCGTCACCTGGCATTCGGGAAACGTCGAATAGCCGAGCAGTTTTTTCGCCAGCTGTTGTGCTTCGTCTCTGGTGAGCATGTTAGTCCGTGATGAGAACGTTGACGTTACGAAAACGCGTGGGCGAGCAGCCGTGGCTGATCGAATTGATCTGCGTCGGCTCACCTTTCGCGTCGCCGGTGAGACCGAACTGCTGCCAGTAAGCCTGGCCGGCGGTGCCGTCGCAGGATTGCCAGAAGTCGGGCGTGCGGCCTTGATACGCCACGCGCGAAATCATGTTGCCTTTCTTGCCATTCTTGATTTCCCAGAAGGCGTCGCCGCCGAACTGGAAATTGTAGCGCTGCTGGTCGATCGAATAATTTCCCTGCCCGTCGATCAGCACGCCATCGTCGATTCCCGCGATCAGCGATTCAAGCGTCGTTTCGCGCGGACCGGCCTGCAGCCACACGTTCGGCATGCGCTGGAACGGAACCGTGGCCCACGAATCGGCCTGGCAGCAGCCGTGCGATTCTTTGTCGCCGACCAGATGCGCCTGCTCGCGCGTGGTCTGATAATTCCGGAAGATGCCTTTATCGATGATGGTGAAGCGCGTCGCTTTGACGCCTTCGTCGTCGTAACCGGTGGTGCCGAGGGCGCGCGGCGAGATGCGGTCGCCGATGAACGTGCAGTGCTCACTGGCGATACGCTTGCCGATTTTATCCATCGTTATATAACTGGTGCCGGCGTAGTTCGCCTCATAGCCGAGAGCGCGATCGAGTTCGGTGGGATGCGCGACGCTTTCGTGAACCGTCAGGCACAGATGGCTCGGCAAGAGGACCAGGTCCTTTTTGCCGGGCTTCACGGGAGGCGCGCTGAGATGCTCGACCACTTCCTCGCGAATGCGTCCCGCATTTTCGCGGAGATTCATCTCGGGGACGTATTCCCATCCCGCGGAAGCTTGCGTCGGCGAATACGTCCGGCTGCGCGAAATTCCCTTTGCGCGATCGACGGCGGTGGCGTTCACATTGCCGTAAATTTGCAGAATCAACTGCTGGATGGACGAGCCCTCGGAGGACGCGAAATATTTGTCCTCGCTGCGCAGGTTCAGCGTGGCGGCTCCGCCGAACACGCGCGGATTTTTCTTCACTTCTTCGGCGGCGGCGCGCAGCAATTCGAGTTTCTCCTGCATCGGAATCGCCAGGGGATCTTTATCGTGCGGCGTTTCCCAGCGCGTGCGGTACGCTTTCACCGGCGCCAGTTGCACCGGCTTGGGCTGAACGGAGGCGTTCGCTTTGGCGATGATCACGGCCTCGCCGGTGATGCGCGCGATCTCTTCAGGCGTCACGACGGGCGAGGCGGCGAAGCCCCAGGCTCCGTTGACGATCACGCGGACGCCGAAGCCGAAGCTGGAATCCTCGAAAACATTCGGCACGGCCAATGTTTTATTGGTGCCGCGCTCCGGAGAAAGGCGCAGGCCGACCCGCTGGTCGCGCAGCCGCACGATACGGATATCGCAATACGTCGCCTTGGACTTTTTCGCCTCGCGCAAGGCGATATCGCCGAGTTTTTCAAGATCGGCCGAAGGAGTGTCGGAATCCTTGGGCGCGGCAAAAAGTTCTCCGGCGAGCGCGGCCGAAGCGGCGGAGGCAGCAAGGAAGTGTCGTCGCGTGAGCATACAGTCGTTCCATTGTAGTCGTTACGAAGCTTGTTTCGGCTGCACTTTGCGGCGAACTTCGATGGCGAGCATCACGCCGGCCGCCAGCGTCACGCTTCCGGTCGCGACGTGCGCGAGGCGAACCGCGAGGAATAACGGCGTCATGACCGTAATCGTCAACCCGACGATAAACGTCGTCATGCCGAGCGCGACCTGGATCGACGTGATGATCAGCACCGCGACGGCCAGCGGCTTCAGCGTTCCGTGCTTGGGAAATTGCTGCGACACGAAGGCTCCGGCAACCATCAGGATCAGCGTGACGAACGGCGCGCCCAGCAGATGCGGGATCACGCTGAGCGTGCTGTGGCGGTATCCGGCGCCAAATTCGATCTGCATCAGAAGCAGCAACACCGCGGTTGTGGTCAAAGATCGCAGCGACGGCCATCCTTGATCGCGCACCAGCTCGGGGTCGCGATCGTAAAACGGCGAGAGCGACCACGCGATCACAACGATCGCCGCGAAGAGCGGCGCGGAGATCCACGCGTGCAACGTTCCGAGATTGTTCGGAGACGACGACAGAACGCGAGTGGTGCCGAGCCTTCCATTGATCGCTCCGGCCGCGAGGACGATTGCGGTAAGGACGATGCGCCATTGGCGTCGATCCGCGACGGCGAGCCAGATCAGGAACGCGACATTCAGCGCGGCGACGGCGTAAGAAGCTTCGACATGCACGCTCGCGTAGAAGGGCTGGCTCGGCTGATCGCGAAGGCTGGTCACCGCGGCTCCGGTGACGATCAGAACAAGCGCACCGGCGGCCAGCAGGATCGCGAACGGATACAGGCGCGAAGGAGCCATAGCCCGGAAGCTGTATCGTACCGCGTCCGGACCAGCTAGACTTCTTCGGCGACCACGACCGCGGCGGCCACACCGACGACCACCAGTACAATCCCGAGCACGACGCGCCAGTCCGTCCCTTTTTCGAGCAGGCGGACAGCGACGCGCTTATCTGCGATCAACACTGCGTTCGCATCGGTCGCGGCGGAAGTATAGGGATCCGCCGGCGTGGTGATGAACGCGACGGCGGCGATTTTATCGGGCGTAAATCCGATGGAGTTCAGGCTGACGTCGTATTCGACCACCTGCGGCAAACGCGCATCGAGCGATCCAGGCAGCGTACGGTACGGATTCGTCGG
>JAIQFJ010000005.1 GCA_020073325.1 Terriglobia bacterium
GCCGGCAGCGTGCGCACACGGGCCGCCAGGTAGCCGCCCTCTTCGTCGACTTTGACGATGACCACCCGCTCCAGTCCGAACACCAGCAGTTCAAGCTGCTCTTTGCCTCGTCCCACCTTGCGGATCACCGCGCGCGTCCCGATGGTGAACAGGTCGGCGCCCTTCGGCGTATCGACGCTCACGTCGCGCTGCGTGACCACGATGATTTCTTTTTCTTCCGTCGCCAGTGCTTTTTCCACCGCCGCGACAGAACCGGCCCGCCCCACCGAGAGCGGCATCAGCAGCCCCGGAAACAGTACCGAATTCTTCAACGGAAGCAACGGAAGCGTACTGATCTGATTTTCTTTTTCAGCCATTGTGTTGTCTCTTTCTTCGCTTCATCCGCAAACCACTGCCGGTTCACGTCAGCATCCAAACTTCACTCACTCAGCGAGCCGCGACCGTAGGGAGCGGTTTAACCGCCCGGCCGCGCGGTCGCCCTCTTTATTAAGATGCTTCAGCCCTCACCGCGGACTCGACCTCGAACACCAATCCTCCTCCGCGCTCGGTCACCGCCACGCGATTCCCGTCCCGCACCTCGCCCGCGACGATCTTCCTCGCCAGCGGCGTCTCGATCTCCTTCTGGATCGCCCGCTTCAGCGGCCGGGCCCCGAACGTCGGGTCATACCCGACCCGCACCAGGTGCTCCCGGGCCGGCTCGCTCAGCGTCAGCTCGATGTGCCGCTCGCTCAAGCGCGCTCGCAAGGTCTGCAACTGAATCTCGACGATCTGCATCAGTTCCTTCTCCGTCAACCGGTCGAAGGTGATGATCTCATCCACACGATTCAGAAACTCGGGCCGGAACAGCCGCGGCAACTCGTCGCGCTGGGCATTGGAAGTCATGATCACGATCGTGTTCTTGAAGTCGACCGTGCGACCCTGCCCGTCCGTCAGCCGCCCGTCGTCGAGCACCTGCAGCAGTACATGAAACACGTCCTGGTGCGCCTTCTCGATCTCGTCGAACAGCACCACCGAGTACGGCCGCCGCCTGACGGCTTCCGTCAACTGCCCGCCCTCGTCGAACCCGACGTATCCCGGAGGCGCGCCGACCAGCCGCGACACCGTATGCCGCTCCTGATACTCGCTCATGTCGATCCGGATCATGGCGTGCTCGTCATCGAACAGATATTCCGCCAGCGCCCGCGCCAGTTCCGTTTTGCCGACACCCGTCGGCCCCAGGAAAATAAAGCTGCCGATGGGCCGCTTGGGATCCTTCAATCCGCCGCGTGCGCGAATCACGGCATCGGCTACAGCCTGTACCGCTTCGTCCTGGCCCACCACTCGCTTGTGCAGCTCTTCGGCCAAATGCAGCAACTTCTCGACTTCGCCTTCCAGCAGCTTCGTGATCGGAATCCCGGTCCAGCGGCTGACCACCTGCGCGATGTCCTCTTCGTCGACCTCTTCCTTTAAAAGCGTCGTCTCTTTCTTCTGCGATTCGAGCTGTTTTTCGAGCTGCGTCAGCTTTCCATACTTCAGCTCCGCGGCTTTGTTCAAGTCGTAGGCGCGCTCGGCCTGCTCGATCTCCTGTTTCACGCGCTCGATTTCGGCGCGAATCTCGCGCTGCTTGCGGACCGTCTCCTGATCCGACTTCCATTGCGCCTGCAACGACGCCGATTCGGTCTTCAACTCCGCCAGTTCTTTTTCGATCTTGGTTAATCTTTCGCGCGACGCTTTATCCGACTCTTTCTTCAGCGCCTCGCGCTCGATTTCAAGCTGCATCTGCCGCCGCAGCAGCGCGTCCAGCTCAGCCGGCATCGAATCGATTTCAGTGCGCAGCTTTGCCGCCGCTTCGTCCACCAGGTCGATCGCCTTGTCCGGCAGGAACCGGTCCGAGATATAACGTTGCGAAAGAATCGCCGCGGCTACCAGAGCCGAATCCTTGATCCGCACGCCGTGATGAATTTCGTACCGCTCGCGCAATCCGCGCAGGATCGAAATGGAATCTTCCACCGACGGCTGGTCGACCAAAACCGTCTGGAATCGCCGCTCGAGGGCGGCGTCTTTTTCGATATGTTTCCGATATTCGTCAAGCGTCGTTGCACCGATGCAGTGCAGCTCGCCTCGCGCCAGAGCCGGTTTCAGCAGGTTGCCGGCGTCCATCGCGCCTTCGGCCTTCCCTGCCCCCACCACCGTGTGGAGTTCGTCGATAAAGAGGATGATCTGGCCCTCGGCCGCCTGCACTTCTTTGAGGACCGCCTTGAGCCGCTCCTCGAACTCGCCGCGGAACTTCGCCCCCGCGATCAGCGCGCCCATGTCGAGCGCGACGACTTTCTTCTTCTTCAGCCCTTCGGGTACATCGCCGCGAACAATTCTTTGCGCCAGCCCTTCGACGATCGCCGTCTTGCCGACGCCCGGTTCTCCGATCAGCACCGGATTGTTCTTCGTGCGCCGCGACAAAACTTGAATGACACGGCGGATCTCCTCGTCGCGTCCAATGACCGGATCGAGTTTTCCAGTGGCCGCCAGCTTGGTCAGATCGCGACCGTATTTTTCGAGCGCTTCGTACGTTTCTTCCGGATTTTGCGACGTGACGCGCTGCGAACCGCGGACTTCCTGAAGCGTCCGCATCAGCCGCTCCCGCGTGATGCCCAGGTCTTTGAAAATCTTCTCGTCAGAGGCTGCCAGCAGCACGTGTTCCACCGAGACGTATTCGTCCTTCAGCCGCTTGGCCTCGTCCTCGGACTGCTGCAGTAGTTTCTGCAGCCGCGCGGTGACATAGATCTGCTCCATCCCCGCCGACGGTCCCGAAACCTTGGGCAGTTTCTGCAGTGCCTGCGTCAGCGCCTGGTGCACCCCCGGCAAATTCACACCGGCCTTCGCCAGAATCGACGGCGCGAGCCCGCCCTCCTGTTCGAGCAGCGCGACCAGCAAATGCTCGACATCCAACTGCTGCTGCCCGTTGCGCTGCGCGATCGACTGCGCCGACCGAAGGCCTTCCTGCAGCTTTTCTGTGAAGCGATTGAAGTCCATAGAACCTACCTCGACAGAGCCAGCATAACACATGAGCGGATGCATGTCCACTAATCTTAGTCTAATCTTATCAACTCCCCCGCGGCGTGACCCTTCCGGCCATGCTTCGTCTTTCCATTCAATATGTTCCAAGACCTCCGATTCGGCCTCCGCATGCTCCGCCGCACTCCCGCCTTCGCTCTTCTGGCGATCCTCTGCCTCACCCTCGGAATCGGCGCAACCACCTCTGTTTTCAGTTGGATCGAAGGAATCTTGCTGCGCCCCTTCCCGCTGGTGGCTCATCAGGACCGCATGGTCGCGATCACCGGCACCGACCGCAATGGCCGGGACGACATCTCCTGGCCGGATTTTCAGGACTTCGCGAAAAACTGTGCGCTGATCGACGCCGTTATCGCCGAGCACATCGGCGGCACGACCCTCAGCATCGGCGAAAAGGCCGAGCGGGCGACGGGCAGCGTCGTCTCGGCCAACTACTTCGATGCTCTCGGGATCCGGCCGATCCTCGGGCGCACGTTCGATCCGTCCGAAGACGCCGGCCGCAACGCCCATCCGGTCACCGTGATCAGTTATCAGGCCTGGCAGATGCGCTATCACGGCGATCCGGCGATCGTCGGGAAAACCCAGATGCTCAACGGCGTTCAGCACACGATTATCGGTGTCACCCCGCAGGGATTTTTCGGAAGCTTTGTCGGCTATTCATTCCAGTTCTGGGTGCCGGCCTCGATGGAAGAAGTCTTCGAAGGCGGCGGCTATAAATTGGACGACCGCGGCGCGCGCTGGATCGAAGGCTTCGCGATTCTGAAACCCGGCGTGTCCGTCGAGCAGGCGCAGGCGGAGATGTCCGCGGTTGCGAAACGCCTGGAAGCGGCTTATCCGGCAACGAATCGCAATCATGGCATCCGGCTTTACCGGCTGTGGGAGACTCCGTTCAACGGGGCCGGCAATCTGCTGCCGACCCTACGCATTTCACTGATCGTCGCAAGCTTCGTCCTGCTGATCGCGTGTGCGAACGTCGGCAATCTGCTGCTGGTGCGATCCTTCGCGCGGCGGCATGAAATGACCGTGCGGCTTTCGGTCGGCGCGGGACGCTTGCGGCTGCTGCGGCAGCTCCTGACCGAAGGCCTGATCCTTTCGACGCTGGCCGCGGCAGGCGGACTCCTGGTGGCCAACTGGTGCCGCAATCTGATCATGCTGATGTTTCCGCCCAGGCCCGGCGTCATCATTAATCTGCCGGCCCAAATTGATTTGCGCGTGCTGGCTCTCAGCGCGGGCGTTTGTCTGGTCTCTACGATCCTGTTCGGACTGGTCCCCGCGATTCAGGCGGGAAAGATCGATCTGGCGGCGGCGATGAAGTCGGAATCGGGCGGTGTGGTCGGCGGACGCGGCCGGGCCTGGCTGCGGTCGAGCCTGGTCCTGGTCCAAGTGTCGCTGAGCTTCATTCTTCTGGTCGGCGCCGGGCTGCTGCTGAAAAGCCTGAACGCGATGCGCAACACGAATCCTGGATTTTCTTGGAGCGTGCTCAGCGGCTCGGTCGACATGGTTGCGGCGGGATACGATCCGCAGCGCATTCGCACTTTCGAAGATCAACTGATCGACCGGCTGGAATCGACCGGCGGCGTCGAGTCGGCCGCCTTCGCGCGCGTCTCGCCGTTCACCAATCGCACCTTCGCGTCGGCCCCCATCGGCGTCGACGGATTCGTCGCGGAACCGGGCGAGCAACCCGTCGTCGATTATGACGAAGTCGGGCCGGGATATCTGGCGACCATGGGCATCCCGATGGCATCCGGACGCGAGTTCACGCGAGCCGATGTCGAAACCGCTCCGCTGGTCGCGATCGTCAACGAAACGATGGCGCAGCAGTATTGGCGCGGCGAGGATCCGGTGGGCAAGCGGCTGCAGGCGAAAGGGCGCTGGATGAACGTGGTCGGGGTGGCGAAAACTTCGAAGTACCGCAGCCTGATCGAGTCCGCCAAGCCGTTCTTCTACATTCCGATGCGGCAGAGCACGATGGGCCAAACGCTCGCGATCCGGACCAGGCTCGGCCCGGAGGCGATGAACAATGTGCTGGTGCGCGAAATCAAGGCGCTCGACGCGAATCTCGCGCCGGGCGAAACGATCACGATGCGCGAACAGGTCGAGCGCATGACGTGGAGCCAGCGCGCCGCGGTCACGCTGCTGACCATCTTCAGCTCGATCGCGCTGCTGCTGGCCGGAATCGGGCTGTACGGCGTGATGTCGTACGCGGTCTCGCAAAGCAAGCGCGAACTGGGGCTGCGGATGGCGCTGGGCGCCAACACCGGCGATCTGCTGCGGATTGTGATGGCGCGCGGTCTGGCGTTGACGCTCACGGGGATCGCCGCCGGCGCGATCGCGGCGCTGGGATTGACGCGGCTGATGGGCGACCTTCTCTACAAAGTGAGCCCGCGCGATCCTGAATCGTTCGCCTCGGCGCTCGCGATCATGACTGCTGCCGCCATGGCCGCCTGCTTTCTTCCGGCGTGGCGGGCGATGCGGACGGACCCGGTGCGCGCGCTGCGAGAGTAAGGCTGTCGGGTCCCTGGGCCGATTTCGATCGCACGGATTTCACCGGCAAAGTGAAGAAGAACGTGGTGCCGGAACCCGCCTCGGACTCCAGCCAGATCCGCCCGCCCGCGCGCTCGACGATCCGGCGGCACAGCGCCAGGCCGATGCCCGTGCCAGGATATTCGCGGCCGTGCAGGCGTTTGAAGGGATGAAAAATCGTCTCGTGATAATCGGGCTTGATGCCGATGCCGTTGTCGCGCACCCAGATCAGGGACTCGCCCGCATTCATTCCGGAGCCGATCTCGATTCGAGGCGGCGCGTCGCCGCGGTATTTCAGCGCGTTGCTTAACAGGTTCTGGAGCACTTGCGTAATCTCCAGCCGGTCGCACACCAGCACGGGAAGCGATTCGCAGTGAATCGTCGCACCAGTCTCGCGGATCAGCGCGGCGAGATTCGCCGTGGCGTCCTCCACCGCGTCCCGTACCGCGACTTCCTCGGCTTCGTCTTTGTCCGCGCCGTGAATCACATGCGAGTACGACAGCAGATCGCGAACCAACGTTTCCATGCGCCGGACGCCGTCGACGATGACGCCGAGGAAGGTATCCGCTTCGGCGTCGATCCGGCTGCCGTAACGCCGCTTCAGCAATTCCGAGTAGATGCCGATCAGCCGCAGCGGCTCCTGCAAATCGTGCGAGGCGATGTAGGCAAACTGCTGCAGATCGGTGTTGGACCGCGCCAGTTCGTCGGCCTGGCGAAGCAGCAGCGCCTCGCGCTCCTGCAGC
This sequence comes from Terriglobia bacterium, assembly GCA_020073325.1. GTDB lineage: Bacteria > Acidobacteriota > Terriglobia > Bryobacterales > Bryobacteraceae > Palsa-187. The sequence goes on from JAIQFJ010000005.1 coordinate 6,315, forward strand.
GCGGCGTTGGCGGTTTCCAGCTCGCGGGTGCGAAGGCGGACGCGTTCATCGAGCTGCTCATTCAGCTCGCGCAGCATCGCTTCGCGCTCATTGCGGCCCTTGCCGACGCGGCTCACCAGTATGGAAACGATGGGTACCAGCAGCAACTGCGCCGAGTTGATGCGCGCCGCCGTGAACCCGGGCGTAAGCGCAAACGGGACTCCGGCGAGGGTCACAATGGTGGCGAAAATTCCCGGTCCATAGCCGCCCCACCATGCGCTGGCAAGGATCGCGAGAAGAAACGCCGTGCTGAAAAGGAATCGCGGAACCGAATGCGGAAGCAGCACCGCGGCCGCGGCGGTAATCAACGCCAGGGCTGCCAGCGTCGCAGCGTAGGGGGCAACGATTCGAGAGAGGCGTTGCAGCAAGTGTGGGATCCAACGCCATTTTACACGATCATAGAAAAATGCACGACTTTCTGAGCGCGGCGCGCGCTCGCCATGAGGAGATGCTCGGCTTCACGCGCGAGCTGATCGCGATTCCGACGGAAAATCCACCCGGGAACTGCTATGGAGCCGCGGTGCAGGCGATCGTCGCACGGCTTCGCGCGCTGGGGTTCGAGGCGCAGATCGCGGGCGATTGCGTCCTGAGTTTTATCGGGTCGGGCGAAAGGACGGTCTACTTCAGCGGCCACTACGACGTGGTCCCGGCGCAATCGCGCGAACAGTTCGAGCCGGCGGTGAAGGGCGCGAATCTTTTCGGACGCGGGTCGTCGGACATGAAATCGGGGCTCGCCGCGATGACCTGCGCCGCGGCGATGTTGCGGGACTCGGGTGCGCTATCGAACGGCCGGATCGGCCTGGTGTTCGTACCCGATGAAGAAACGGCGGGACCGCGCGGATCGCGATTCCTCGAAGCGGAGGGCTTGCTGGGCCGCAACGCGATCGCGATGCTGACCCCGGAACCAACCGGGGGCGTCGTCTGGAACGCGAATCGCGGAGCGATCACGCTGCGTGTGGCCCTGCGCGGGAAGATCGCTCATGTCGGACGCCAGCGGGAAGGAGTCAACGCGTTCGAAAAGATGCTCGCCGTGGCCGACGCTGTGAGAGAACTGAAGAAGGAAGTGGAGGAGCGCGCGACCGCGTATCGCATCGCGCCCGAGCCGCTGCGACGGTCGATTCTGATGATGGGCGGGCAGTGCGGATCGGGCAGCGGGTTCAATGCCGTGCCGCAGGAATGCTGGTTCACCATCGACCGGCGGATCAATCCGGAAGAAAACTTCGAGACGGAAAAGCGGCGGCTGCTGGAAGAGCTTGGCGGCTGCGACGTCGAAATTCTTCAGGAAGGCGCGGCGGCGGGGACGGAGGAAGACTGCTCCGCAGGTCGCGCGCTGGCGGGAGCAATGCGGCGCGTGACGGGACGCGATGCGTCGTTTGAGATGTGTCCGGGGTTGCTCGAGACTCGATTCTACGCGGCGCGCGGGATTCCGGCGTTTGCATACGGTCCTGGATTGCTGACGGTGTCGCACGGGCCGAACGAGTTTGTTCCGGTCGAAAGAATCGCCGAGTGCGCGGCGATTTATGCGGAGACTGCGGCGGAACTGCTCGGGTGAGATCGCCTCATTTTCCGATCTTGACCAGCGAGGCTTGCATTTTGGCCGCTTCGGATCGCGCGGCCTCGGAGTTGGCGAACATCTCGTACGATTCCAGATCGTCGGCGGCAACGGGCGTCAGTGCAAGATCGGTATAGCTGCGGGCGCCGGGATCGCTCTTCAGCTTTCTGCGGAACATGCCGAGCGTCCAGATCTGGCGGGCGAGCCGCAGGTGTTTCGCGATCAGGTCGAAAACGTAGCGTGGATAGAAGACGGCCGGGCTTTCGAGCGGCAGCGTCGGCCTCCGCTCTTTGCGATATTTTCGCCGCAGATAGCCGCCCTGCAGCGGATGGATTTTTTCCAGCTCGATGCAGCCCCAATACCAGCTCAGCAGCAGCAGCATGTTGCCGGGATTGCTGTCGGTCGCGGTCGCGCGGCGCATCACGGTCTGCATGTGATCCGTGGTGTAGAACGTCTTCCAGGCCTCGATGTAAATCCGCTCCCACTCCTCGCGCGACATGGTCTGGTGTTTCGCGGTTACATGCTCCAGGTCGTACTTGTTCAGGTCGGGATCGAGGTAGGCCCCTTCCTTATATAAGCGCTGATGGTCCTGCGAGCCGGGCAGCGGCGTCAGGCAATGGAACTCCAGCAGGTCGATCGGCAGCTCGCGCTTGATGATTTCGATATCGCGGACGATCGATCCGGGCGTGTCGCCGGGGAAGCCGAGGATATAGCCGGCGAAGATAGTGGCTCCGGCGTGCTTCCAGGCGAGCAGCATCTTGCGATATTCGGTGATCTTGTTCTGCTTTTTACGCGCGCTGAGCAGCGCGTCGGGATTGATGCTTTCGAGTCCGATGAACACACGCGCGACCCCGGCGCGCCCCGCCTTTTCGATGAAATGCGGCAGGCGGTGGCACATCGTGTCGACCTGCAGGATGAACTTGATGTTCAGCTTTTCCTGCTCCCGCATGGCGATGAGGCGGTCGAAAATCGCTTCCCAGTCCTGGTTGCGCGCGAAGTTATCGTCGGTGATGAAGAACCGGTTGACGCCCTGCGCCAGGTTCATGCGGATGATCTTTTCGACATCGTCCGCCGAGCGGCGCCGCGATTTGCGCCCCTGCACGTTGATGATGGTGCAGAACGAGCACAGGAACGGGCAGCCGCGGCCCGCGTCGAAACTGGTCAGGCTGCCGCCGGTGCGCTTGATGCGCGATGCCGGAAGAATCGGCAGAGTGGCGCCGGCGATGGACGGAAGATCGTCCATGTAGTTATAAATCGGTTTGAGCGAATGGTTCCAGGCGTCGCGCAGGACCTGCTCGAAGCGTCCCCCCTCGGCTTCGCCCGCGAACAGCGAGACGCCCAAGTCGAGCGCTTCCTGCAATTCGGGAGTAATGCCCGGCAGCATCGACAAAACGCCCGAGACGTGGAATCCGCCGAGGCAGACCGCGACGCCGGCTTTTCGAAAAATGCGCGCCAGATCCATCGCGCGCGGATATTGGTTCGACTGGACGCCGACCAGCACGACCAGGCCGCGCTCTTTCGACAACTTTTGAGCGATGCGATGCGGCCGGATGCGGGAATTGGTCTCGTCGATGGCGGTGATGTCGATCTCGACATCGCCCAGAACGCGATTCGCCTTGGCCTCCAGCGCAAGCCCGTTCATCACCGCGAGCGTATTGGAGGGAATCGCGGAACGAAACCATTGGATGATATAGCCGTCATCATCATAGTGGGACGGTTTGATCAGCACCAAAGAAAACCGCTCGGCCATCTCTAGGATTGTAAGCTAAACACCATGCGCGACATACGTTTCGGGTTCAGAATGCTGTGGAAATCGCCGGGGTTCACGGCGGTCGCGCTGGCGACGCTCGCTTTGGGGATCGGAGCGAACACCACCATTTTCAGCATCGTCAATTCGGTCCTGCTGCGTCCGCTTCCTTATGAGAAGCCGGACCGGATCGTGCAGGTGATGGATCGGAATCCATCCGCGGGTCCGGCGGTGATTACGTCGTCGGTTCCGAAATTCGAATTTCTGCGCGAGCACGCGCGCAGTTTCAACGCGGTGGCTGCGACAGGCTTCGGCAATTTTCAATTGTCGGGTCCCGCGACGGCCGCGCCGGCCGAAGCGATCGGAGCGCGTGTGTCAGCCGATTTCTTGCGCGTATTGGGCGCGCACCCGGCGATGGGGCGCGATTTTCTTCCCGAGGAGAGCACACCGGGAGCGCTCCGCGTCGCCATCATCAGCGACGGCTTGTGGCAGAATCGTTTCTCGTCCAACCCGGCCGCGATCGGCCAGACGATCAGCGTCGATGGGGCGGCTACGACGATCATCGGCGTGATGCCCCCGGCGTTCGATTTCCCGAGCCAGACGGAAATCTGGGTTCCGCGCTATTTCGAGAACTCGGCAATCACGCCGGTGCAAGTCCAGCGCGGGGCCAGCATGTTGTACCTTTATGCGCGGTTGGCCGAGGGCGTCGATTCCGCGAGCGCGCTGGCGGAGGTGGAGACACTCACGCATCAATACGACGAAAGCCATCCGGGGTTCGGCGATATCAACCGCGGCATGGCGATCGCCCCGCTGCGCGACACCGTGGTCAACAATGTCCGCCAGACGCTGATCGTGCTGCTGGGCGCGGTGGCGTTTGTGCTGCTGATCGCTTCGGCGAACGTCGCCAACCTGCTGCTGGCCAAGGCGATGGCGCGGCAGAAGGAAGTCGCGATTCGGGCCTCGCTTGGCGCAAGCCGCGCCCGTCTGCTGGTTCAATTCCTGACGGAGAGCGTGCTGCTGGCGATTTTGGGAGCAGGGCTCGGATTACTGCTGTCGCTGTGGAGCATGCGATTCATCACCGCAATCGACCCGAGCATTCTACCCCGCGCGGGCGAAATTCACATCGATTTCGCCGTATTGCTGTTCACGGTCGCGGTGGCGGCGGGCACGGGAATCCTCTTCGGATTGGGGCCGGCGCTGCATTCGTCGCGCATCGACCTGAACGAAGCGCTCAAGGTCAGCAGTCGCGGCGTTGTGTCGGGCGGCAGATTGCGGGGCGTGATGATCGCCTCGGAGGTCGCGCTGGCGATGGTGCTGCTCACCGGCGCCGGCCTGCTGATGCGGAGCTTCCTGCGGCTGGAAAGCGTCAACCCCGGCTTCGCTCCCGAAAATCTGACGACAATGCGGCTTTCTCTGGCAAGCGCGCGATATCCGCAACCCGAGCAGCGCGCGTCGTTTTATGACCACGTGCTGGAGCGGACCGCGTCCATCCCCGGCGTCCGCGCGGCGGTTCTAGCCAATGCGCTGCCCGTCAACGGCCCCTCCATCGGGTATTACTTCAACATCGAAGGACGGCCCACGCTTGAACCGACCAAGGCGCCGACGTTCTGGCTGGAGAGCATCAGCCCGAATTATTTCGAGGCCCTTCAGATTCCGCTGCGCTCCGGACGTTCGTTCACGGCGGCCGATCGCGCCGGAACGCCGCTGGTCGGCATCATCAGCGAAAGCATGGCGCGCCGCTTCTGGCCGAACGAAGATCCCATCGGCAAGCACATCGTCTATGCGCGCGAATCGATCACGGTGGAAATTGTCGGCGTCGCGGCCGATGTGAAAGTCTTCGGGCTGGGCAACAACGTTCTCAACAACCAGATGTATGTTCCGTATCGCCAGAAGCCGTTTCTGACGATGTTCCTGATCGCGCGCGGACCTGCCGCGGTGGCTTCGGCGGCGCGCCGGGAGATTCTGTCGATCGATGCCGATCAACCCGTCGCCAATATCCGCACCATGGAAAACGTCATCTCGGCGTCCGTCTCACAGCCGCGCCTGCGGACGATGCTGATCGGAGCCTTCGCGACGCTGGCGCTGATTCTCGCGGTGATCGGCATCGGCGGAGTGGTGGCGTGGTCGGTTTCGCAGCGGACCAACGAGATCGGGATCCGCATGGCGCTCGGCGCGCGGCCGGCGGATATTTTCGCGATGATCATCCGCCAGTCGTTCACGATGATCGGCGCGGGACAGATCGCCGGGCTGATCGGTGCGTTCGCGCTTACCCGCGTGCTGGCGTCTTTCCTGTTCGGAATTTCTCCGGAAGATCCCGCGACATTCATCGGAGTGCTCGCGCTGCTGAGCGTCGTCGCGCTGGCGGCGTGCGCGTTTTCGGCGCGGCGCGCGTTGCGGATCGATCCGGTGATCGCGTTGCGGCGCGACTAGCGTCCACGAACCCGGATTCTTCACTCGTAAGATGTCCCGGGAATTTCGACAGCGGCGCTACCCACTCGCTGCGCTCGTGGTTCTGTGGTCTGCACTGCAACCCCATCGCTGAGCACTGAACCGCGAACGCGAGTGAGCAGGTCCGTTCGCTTTCGAAATCGGCGGGACATCTTACTAGGGCGAAATCCCCTCCCCTGTAGGCCCGCTTCCTAATGGTTCGCTCCCGCCATGCTCCGTATCATGGCTGAGTATTCGGACGAACAGTCGTAGCGTTCGCACCCGATTTCTCTAGCCAACGAAGTATCCTTGGCGCGACTCCCGCAGTTCGCATTGAGCTGAAGCATCGCTCTGCGCGTTCCCGCCGGAAGTGTGCGCGAAAACAAGAAAGGAATCAATGAAAGTCGTCTGCTTTATTTTGCTCTCATGTTTCAGCGTTTACGGACAGTGGATCACTGGTTTTCTCGGCGCACAGAACGGCGTCCTCCCTCCTTCCAGAATTCCCTGGAGCAAGTACACCCACATCATTCATTTCGCCGCCGCTCCCAATAGCGACGCGACCGTGGATCTGCATTACCTGGTCCCCAGCGAGATCGCCCAGGTGGTCGCCTCGCGCCCCAGCGGCAAAAAAATCATGTTCTGCCTGAAGGACAACGATTGGGATCTGAACGCGTTTCCCGCCGCCACTTCCTCCGGCCAGATCGCGACGTTCGTCGATAATCTGGTCGCGTTCACGAATCAATACGGCTATGACGGAGTCGATATCGACTGGGAGGCGAACGTCGACGTCGGCCAATATACCGACCTCATCACGCGCCTGCGCGCCGCGATGCCGAACAAGACCATCACCATGGACGGCGGAAACTGGGGCAACATCTGGACCGTCGCCGCGAACACGGCCTCCGCGCTCGATCAGGTCAACATCATGTGCTACGACCTGGATGGCGCGAGCAACGGCTATTCCTGGTTCGACGACGCGCTGTTTCAAAACGGCAACCCGAACCTGCTGACCTGCGACTGGCGCATGCGGCCGTTTCTCAACGCGGGTGTCCCGCCGGCGAAAATCGGCATCGGCATTCCGTTCTACGGCCGGCGCTGGACCGGCATCGCGCTCCCGCTGATCAACGGACTCTTTTCGCAAAGCACGTTCTTCTACCGCGACCTCGCCGTGGACACCACGCGCTTCCAGCCGCAATACCAGATGTACGACAACACATACAAATCGAACTATCTGAGTATTCCCTCCATGGGAGAATTCGATTCCTACGTCGGGCCGGAACACATTCGCGATACCGTTGCCTGGCAGCGATCGGCCGGGCTCGGCGGATTCATGACGTATACGCTCGATTACGAATTCATCGCCAGCCGAAGCGGGGATGCGGCCTCGCCGCTTTCGACCGCGCTCGCGGCGGAGGTGTTCGGATCGGGCTCCGCGCCGGCCCCTGCACCGTCGCCCGCTCCTGCTCCGGCTCCCACGCCAACTCCCGCGCCCGCGCCTGCTCCCGCTCCTGCTCCGGCGCCGTCCGCCGCTGGACCGGTCATCGTGAGCGCAACTCCGCTCGGCCTGCTCTCTTCGCCCATGAGTTCGACGCTCGCAACGATCGTCACAAACGTCGCGGCGACGTGCCGCTACTCGGCGGTCCAGGGTGTCGATTTCTCCAACATGCAGGGGATGTTCATGGATCAGGGGACCTCGCACGTCACCACTCTTTCCAACCTGACGCCGGGTCCAAACACTTTCTACGTCCGATGTCAGGACACCAGCGGCAACACGAACAGCAGCGATTTCTTCTGGTGGATGAACCTGCCGGGTAACTGAGAGCCCCCAAAATCAACGTCGGGCGGACCGTCCGCCTTCGCAGCGCGAATTCACGAATACCTCTCCCGAGGCCGTGAATTCGCGCTTTTTCGTTTGCATTGCGGCCCTGCAAAACTTTTTTGCGATAGGGTCAATACAGCCTGACCCTAGGGCCGGTTCCTGATGGTAGCGAATGGCAAAGGTAAGTACCATCGACATGTAGTTAACGTTTCCGCAGGCCGAGTGGTACCGAGTCCTGCTGCTTTTGAAAAACCAGCCCTCCTCTTGAAAGCGCGCCACTCATCCCCTGCCCGCGTCGCGTCGCCGGCGCTCTTTTAGCAAGACCAGAAAGAAAGGGTTTAGTCTGTCTATGTACTCAGGGAGTATTCTGTCCGTTTCGCGGGCGTGGAGATATTTCACGCTAAGCGCCGCCGCGCTGTTATCGATGAGCTTTCCGATCAAGGCTCAATGGGTCACGGCTTATTACATCAATACAAGCATTTACGTGAACGATATTCCGTGGTCCAAGGCGACCCACGTGGTCGACCTCGGCGTGAGTCCGTCGAGTTCGTCGGGAAATATCGCCGGCATCGCCGGTTCCGACGCCGACGCCTTCACGGCCGCCGCACATGCCAACGGAAAGAAGGCGCTGTTATGCGTCCGCGACGCGGATGGCAACATCGGCCTGTTCGGTTCCGCCATCACCAACAACCTGAGCGGATTCGTCGGCAACATCGTGAGTTTCGTGAACGCGCACAATTACGACGGCGTGGACCTCGATTGGGAAGCCGGAAATTTCAACGGCCCCGACGCGGCGAACTACACGAATTTCATCGCGGCACTCCGCAGCGCGCTGGGATCGGGCAAGCTGATCACGATGGCCGCCTACTGGAATTACGGCCTTGCCAATGTCGTGCAGAACAGCAGTTCGCGCCTGAACCAGGTCAACGTGATGTGCTACGACATGGACCAGTGGAATAGCGACGTCTATTACAACCTGGCGACGACGCTCGCCGCCGGCGACACGACGCACAATTCCTGCGCCACGCAGGCCGCGAATTTCGCTGGCTATATTCCCGCCGCGAAAATCGGCCTCGGGATTCCCTTCTACGGCCGCGTGTGGACCGGCTGCGCCGATTCAGCCTGTTCCGACGGCTTGCACAACCTGCTTCAAACCTGGAGTAGTCAGAACAACAACCCCATCGCCTATCGCGACCTGGTTGCCTCCAGCTACTGGTCGCAGCCGCATCAATGGGATGCGACGCGCGGCGCAAGCTATATTTCGATCAACGGATCGGGATCTTCGGGCGACCGGTTTATTTCCTACACCGACAGCCAGCAGATCAATTCCATGGTTCAGTTGATGCGCTCCGGCGGGTACGGCGGAATTATGGAATACGAAGTGGACTACGATTTCATGTCGAACCAGACCGGCGATGCGCGTCATCCGCTGGCAACCGCGGCATGGGCCGCCGTCTTCGGGTCGACCTCGACGCCGAGCACTCCGTCGACACCCACGGTGTCGGCGCCGGTGGTTTCTTCGGGATCGCCCAGCGGTACGCTGCCGGCGACCACGACGCAGGCAACGATGACGGTCGCAACGAATGAAAACGCGACCTGCAAATATGCAACGACGGCGGGAACCGCGTACTCGTCGATGCCTTCGACCTTCTCCACCACGGGCGGCACCGCGCATTCCACCGCTCTTTCGGGGCTGACCAGCGGCCGGACGTACACCTATTACATCCGCTGCGCCAGCAGCGGGGTCGCGGATACCACCGACTATCAGGTGTCATTCGCCACCGCCGCGCCGCCGACGATCAGTTCCGGCGTCACGCTGACTCCGTCCTCGGGCTCCGGCTATAGCCAGAACTTCACCGCGCAAGTGATCGACGCGAACGGAGCCTCCGCGCTCACGCAGGTCGATCTGATCATCGGCTCGGTGGGGACCACGAATAGCTGTTGGGCCGAATACGCCCCGGCAACGCGGACGATCTATCTTCGCGATAACAATAACAACTGGATGCCGGCCGCGCTCGGCTCTTCGACCGTGCTACAGAACAGCCAGTGTTCGCTGAATGCCGGTTCGTCCAGCGCCGCGACTTCGGGTGCCGGCACACAGCTCAACGTGAACTTCGCCATGAGCTTCACATCGTCATACGTAGGCGCGCAGCCGCTGGTGACGTTCGTGGCCGATTCCAGCAATTGGCTGACGGGCTTCGTGACCGAAGGAACCTACAACGTCACGGCTCCACCGGTTGTGGCCGGGATGTCTCTCTCGCTCAGCCCCGCGAGCGGCGCGGGAAGCTCCGCCAAGTTTGTGATGAAGGCGACCGACTCGGCCGGCTATGCGTCGGTCCAGCAGTTGAACCTCTTCATCGGCAGCAACCTCGGCGACGCCAATCAGTGCTACATGGACTACGAAGCGTCGTCGCGCACGCTGTACCTGATGTCGAGCGACAACAGCCACTGGATGCCGGGCACCGTGGGAAGCCAAACGACGCTGATTAACAATCAGTGCGCGATTCATCTGTCCCAGGTCCTGGTGGTGGGATCGGGCAACACACTGACGGTCACCATTCCGGTGGCGCTCAATCCGTCCACGTTCAGAGGCGCGAAGTCGGTCCTCACCTTCGGCGCCGACGCCGCCGGTCAAGTAAGCGGCTGGCGTCAGGCCGGAACGTGGACCGTACAGTAACTTCGATTCTCTACTGAAACAGAGAGCCTTGGGAGGCGGCCGGCAACGGCTGTCTCCCTTTTTTTTATTTATTGCGAGCCGAACACCGCCGAGTAAACCGCCGCGGCCAGCGGATGGCGCGCGTCACCCTGTTGCGAGGCAAAGAAGTCGTACTGAAGCTCGTATTCCATCACACCTCCATAGCCGCGGTTATTCATCAGTTGCACGATGGACCCGATCTGTTGGGCGTCGGTGTAGCTGATGAACCGGTCGTTGAGCGAGCCGTTTTGATCGATCGAGATATAGCTTGCTCCGCGCGCCGCATCCCAACTGTGCGGAGCAGACCAGTAGCTGGAAGCGACCAGCTTGTTATAGTGCATCGTCTTTTGGGTGGGGTTCGCAAACCAGACCTGCAGCGGGTCGTGCAGGCCGTCATTGCAGAAAATATCGGCGCATCCGGTCCACATACGTGCGTAGAATGGAATTCCCAATCCGATTTTCGACGCCGGAACATATCCCGAAAAATTGCCGGCCTGGGTGGCGCAGCTATTGTGAGTGGTATCGCCCGACGCGCTATAAGTCGCCGTGTTGAAATACAGATCGCTGTTATATTGATCCATGTCGTAACACATGACGTTGACCTGATCGAGATTCGACACCGTTCGCTGCACCACGGAAGCGAGCCCATACTGCCAGTACACGGAAATCGTCATGATCTTTGTGGGACCAAGCAGATTTCTTAATTCCATGATCAGGTTGATGTAATTATTCTGGTCGATCAGGCCGTTATAGTTTCCAGCCTCCCAGTTCAGATCGACTCCGTCGTAATTATGGGCCTGCACGAACGACGCGACGTTGTTCGCGAAGCCGTTGAGGTTATTTCTCAGCACGGTGGAAAACAACGAGATGATCGAATTGTTATCGCGGACGCAGAGCAGCGCTTTAACCCCCGCCTGGTGAGCCGCCGCGGTGAATGCGTCGGCGCTGGCTGGATCCACGGTCGTGATCCCCCCGGCGGGATCGGACGGATTAATCGCGAAATGGATGACATGCGTCACCTTGGACCACGGGATATCGTTAAGCGACATGCTGCCGTCCATATAGTAAGCTGTGATCCACGGTTGAGCTTCCGCGGAAATGCTAAGTGGAAGAGAAGCCAGGAAAAAGAAAGCCATCGTGTGCGACATAGATCCCATTTCTTTCTGCAATCATTTCATTCACCCGGTCTCTGCCGGGTGTACAGCGTGTAATAACTGTTGGAAAAAGCCAGACGGTATTGTCGATTTAAGAAGTCAGCGATATAAGTCCGGACCGGCTGCGGCGCATCCTTTATATAGGACTCGTAACGCGGATCGAGAACGATATTATCCGGAGTTTGTCCGGTATAGAAGCCAAGCCGGGGATCGTCCAGAACATTTTCGAAGCCCAGCCCGAAACCGAGCTCGGCGGTTCCCATCGTGAATGTGCCGGGAGCGACGTGTTCGATCAACGGCATATAGGTCTTGCGATATTTGTCCTGCACGATCACCATCGCGGGATAGGCCAGTTGCAGGCCGATAAAGGCAGCCATCGCAGCGGTCCAGGCAGACCGCCGGGGCACCGCAAGAGCGAGCAGCGCGGCCAGCGGGAAGACGAGATAGATCAGGTACCACGGCTGTTTCGCGCCCTCGAACAACAACAGGATCATGGCGATGAGCCCAGCCTGGACGAGCGCGACTTTCGCAAGAGGATTTCTGCGCAGGCGCGGCGTGGCGAGGACCGCGATCACGGCCGTAAGATAGGCGGCGAGAATCAGAAGCCGCACGTCGGCGAGGCGGCTCCAGGCGGATCCCATGGTGTAGCCTCCGATGTAGCGCTCGACAACTTCGCGCCGAACAGCGAGCAGCGGCAGCTTCCAGGGCCACAGCCGCTCGCCTGAATTTCCGCCGAATTGCGCGAGGAAAAATTGGGGCGCGCGGGCGATGTAGAGTCCCCAGGCGGCGGCGCCGGCCGCATACGGAATCGCGGCGATCGCGATGCGACGCGCGCCGTCGAAGTAGAACTGGAGGCAGACCAGCGACGCAAACGCGGCGAGTCCGCCGATGGGATGCGTCAACCCGCTGGCGGCGACAAAGGCATGCGCGACCAGCACGGCTGTGGTGAGTTTCGACGCGCGCAGCGTCAGATAGCTGGCCTGCGCGGCGGCTCCGAAGGCGAGGCTGAGCATGTCGCTACGGCCGGTTCCGGCCAGAACCAGGAACGAAGTGTCGACGGCGATCAGTCCCATAACGAAAAGCGCCAGTCTCTCCCGCGACGTGATACGCCGTACGACGATGTAGAAACACAGCAACGCCGCGAGTCCCGCAACTGCGGACAGCATGCGTGCCGAAAACAGGCTCGGCCCGAAGATCCGGTCCCACGCGGCCTGCACCAGGATGTGGACCGGCATGATCCAGTACGTTTTCTGATCGATGCCTGTGAGAAACGTGCCGGCGCTCTCGAGCACCGGTGACCCCATATTTCCGTGGCGAATCAGATGGAGCGCCGGATCGGCGTACCAGCCTTCGTCGCAGATGGGAATTTTCGTGAGACTGAGGGCGGCGGCGATCAGCATATAGGCGGAGGCGATGACTGCAAGCGTCACGCGGCGTGCGTGGGCACGCAGAACCGCGTCGTCTGTGGCTGGCTCAACTGCTGTCTGCACCGGACAAGCTCCGCGCGGATGTCGCGTTACATCGCGACACACAACGCCTGCATTGAAGTGAGCATGTACGCTTCCAGCGGGAAGTCGATCATTTACCGGGATCGGGCGGGCAAAGAATCAAGGGAAGGTGCGCGAAGTGGAATCACTCTTCCACGGTTTCGACCGACTCGAGGGGCGCAAGGGGAAGGCTGAAAGAAAACGTGGATCCCTCGCCGACGCGGCTGCTGACCCAGATACGGCCGCGCTGTCCTTCGACCAGCCTCTTCGACAATTCCAGGCCGAGCCCCGTCCCGCCGATTTTACGGGTCGCCGTGTTGTCGACGCGGAAGAAGCGCGTGAAGAGCTTGGGCAGGGCTTCTTCGGGGATCCCGATGCCCCGATCTCTGACCGAGATCACCACTTCCCGGACGCCTTCGGTTGCCGAGAGTTCGATGGCGCTGCCGCGCGGAGAAAACTTGCGTGCGTTCGACAGAAGATTGTCGAGCACCTGCCGCACGCGCTCGCCGTCGGCGGAGACCAGCGGCAGCGATTGATTCACCTGCAGGCGCAGCGTGTGGTCTCCGTCGCCGGTGCTGAACAACTGCGCCGCTTCGCGAACCACGCGCTCGATCGCCATGGGCCTGGTGTGGAAGCGCTCGCGTCCGGCGGCGATCCGTTCCAGATCGAGAAAATCGTTGACCAGTTCCGTCAGGCGGCGGCTTTCGCGATGAATGATGTGCAGAAACCGGCGCATTCGTTCCTGCGGGAAATCGCGGGTGAGCATCAGTTCGGCGAAGCCGTAGAGGCTGGTGAGGGGCGTGCGAAGCTCGTGGCTGACGGTGGAGATCAGATCGTTCTTCAACTGTTCGATCTCTTTGTGATGCGTGATGTCGACCTGGACGCCGACGAAATGCGTCACCGCTCCATCCGCACTGTGGATCGGCGTGATGGAAAGACGATTCCAGAAAGTTCGCCCATCCTTGCGCATATTGAGTAGCTCCACGACGCAAGGACGGCGCTCAAGGATCGCGCCGCGAATTTCGGCTACGGCGGCAGGATCGGCCCCGGCGCCTTGCAGGAAGCGGCAATTGCGGCCGAGCACGTCGGCGGCGTGGTATCCGGTCAGCGTTTCGAAGGCGGGGTTCACGTAGACCAGCGGCTGGTCCGGCGCGAGCGCGTCGGAAATGGTGATCCCTTCGCTGGCCGCGGCGACCGCCCGCTGGAACAGGACGAGCTCGGCCTCGGCCTCGGTCTTGCGGCGCATGGCGAGCTGCAGCTCGGCGTTGTTGCGATTCAGATCGTCGGTGCGCTGCGCGACGCGCAATTCCAGCTCGTCGTTCATGCGCCGCAACTGCGCGTGGGAGGCGAGCATCCGGGACGTCATGAACTCAAGTCCGCGATGCAGCTCGGCGATTTCCGCGGCGGCGCCGGCGCGAAGCTGGGGAAGGCGCATATCGGGCTCGCGGCCCTCGGCCACGGCTTCGACCAGATTGTGGCCGCTTGCGGCGAGATGTTCGAGCGGACGCGTCACGCGCAGCGCGGCCATGCGCGCGACCACCAGGCACAGCAGTGTTCCCGCGCCGAGCCCGGCCAGCAGATTGCGAAGCCAATCCAACATCGTCGCGCCGAAATTCGAGGCCGGCTCAAAGACGAAAACCTTCCAGCCATAATGCGACCCGCCCGCGGATTGCGCCACGATATAGTTCCGCGTTCCTTCGCGCTCGGCAAACGGCGTGGCCGCCTGCCGGCGCACGAGAGAGGTCGAAGAAAGGTCCTGAAGCGGCGCAAATGGGAGCGAGGGACTCGAATAGGCGACGCGATTCGCGCCGTCGACAATGACGATCGCCGTGGAGCGGTTGCTGTACTCCGCCGCGAACTGGCGGAGCTTCTGCAGGTCGAGCGATCCTTCCACGATTCCGGCGGGCTTGCCCGCGGTGTCCACATACGCGCGGGCCACGGCGACCAGCGGATCCGTGCCGAGGCCGCGGCCGCGAAAGGTTCCCGAGACGAACGGCTCCGGCGATTGCATGGCGCGCCGGAAGTATTCGCGGTCCCCGACATCGCCCGCGCCGGGCGACCGCACCAGCGCGCCGTCGGGACGAATCGCCATCATCACATTTCCGTTTTGATTCGCCACCAGCATGGTGAGAAACCCGGGATAATTTTCGCGAAACGTGCGGATCGCTTCGCGCCACACAGCGGGATTCCTGCGGTGCTCCGGCGGAACGATTCGCGCGAGCGCGTCGACGGCCTGGGTGTGGCGATCGATGTAGTCGTCGATGCGGCGCTGAATCGCGCTGGCGCGGCCCGCCGTGCTTCCGGCCGTGCTGATTTCGCGAATCCGATAGGAGCGCTGTGCGTCCATCAGGCTGACGATCAGGACCGGAACGGCGGCCACCGCGAGCAACACGCGAAAGAGCTGCGTGCGCAGCAGCGGCGGACGGGCGGGCTCCGCAAATGGGTTGGTTCCCGTCACGGATCTCCTATTCGATTTGCGAGGAAGCGAGCAGCGATTCGACCTGCCGGACCAGTTCGAGCGGACTGAAGGGCTTCGACAGAAACGCGCTGGCTCCGGCGGAGATTCCGGCCTGGCGATCCTCGGCCTGGCTGCGCGCCGTCAACAGAATGACGGGAATGGCACGCGTCGCGGGGTCGGCTTTCAGCGCGCGAACCACGTCGACGCCGGACATGCCGGGCATCATCCAATCCATCACCACCAGCGAGGGCAGCTCGGCGCGCGCGATCGAGAGGGCTTCGCTGCCGCTCTGCGCTTCGAGGATTTCGTAATCGGCGTCTTCGAGCGTCGCCTGCAACAGCAGCCTGAGTTCTTCCTGATCGTCGACGAGCAAGATCTTGGGCATTCCAGTTTCCTTTCCGGTCAGAGTTCCCACGCGGCGTCATCGCCGCAGTTCCGAAAGATTTCTTCAAATTCGCGATGCATGGTTTCGAACAGGCGCAACAGTTGTGGATCGAAATGTTCGGGGCGGCTGCGGTCGTCGCCGTCCAGAATGATGGCGACCGCGGTCGCGTGATCGAGCAGCGGCTTGTAAGCCCGGCGCATCCGCAGCGCGTCGTAGGTATCGGCCAGCTTGACGATGCGTCCCTCGATGGGGATCTGTTCCCCGGCCAGGCGATTGGGATAGCCCGTACCGTCGTAATGTTCGTGATGCGTGGCGGCGATGCGGCAGGCCGTTTTGAGCAGCGGCGAGTTGGACCCGTCGAGCACCTGCGCCCCGATGCGCGTATGCTCCCGCATCAGCGCCCATTCGCTTTCGTCGAGCTTTCCGGGCTTCCGCAGAATCGCGTCGGGAACGCCGATTTTTCCGACGTCGTGAAGCTGCGAGGCCCGGAATATACGGTCGGCGTAGCGTCCCGATCCGTTGAGCCGCTGGCAGGCCAGGCGCGCGTACAGGCCGACGCGCCAGATATGCGCGCCGGTTTCTTCATCGCGAAAACGGGAAGCTTTAAGCAGCCGCACCGCGGTTTCCTCCTGCGCCTGCGCCACTTCATTGGCGCGCTCGCGCTCGCTGCGGCGAACGTGGCGAAAATCGATGGCGAAGGCTTTCAGTTGACGCTGCGCGGCGGCGAGCTGCTCGCCGCGATCCAGCAGGATCTGTTCCTGTCTGGCGATGTAGCTCTGCAGCGAGTGAAGATCGCTCCGCGCGATCGCGTCGCTGATTTCAGGCGGGCACGTGAGCAGCATTTGCCCGAAAGAATGCACGTTTTGCGCCGAACCGCGGATGGCGGCAAGTGCCCGCAATTCAATGCCAATCGCGTTTCCCGCAGCCGCCGGCTTTCCCGATTCCGAACCCGCGGGTTCGGATCGCGAACCTCGCTCATACTTCCGGCGGATAGGGCCGATGAGAAGTAGGAACATCCGTGCCTGCCATCGAGATTCCCGCACCGATCCCGGAAAGCGTCCCGTTCGATTTGGAGCAGATGCGGTCGATCTTGAGACATTTGAAGGAAGTCGTGTTTCAAACGGATGCCGCGGGCCGCTGGACCTACCTGAGTCCGGCATGGTCGGAAATTACAGGCTTCGCGGTCGAGGAAACGCTCGGGCGCGTCTTCCTGGATGCGGTGCATCCCGACGATCGCGAGGGCAACCTGGAGCGATTCCGGCCGCTGATCGCGCGCGAAAAGGAGTCGTGCCGGCATGAGGTGCGCTACCTGCGCAAGAATGCCGAGCCATGCTGGATCGAGGTGCATGCGCGGCTGACGCTCGACCGGCATGGGGAAATCATCGGGACATCGGGCACGCTTTCCGACGTCACGGCGCGGCGGATCGCGACCGACCGGCTGCGCGAGACGACGGCCGAATTGCAGAAGCGCGAGACGCTGCACGAGGCCATGATGGCGGCAAGCCCGATCGGACTGCTGGTGGTCGATCCCGCGAGCGACCGGATTCTGCGGGTCAGCGACCGTTTTTGCGAGCTGACATGCCTGGCGGGCGCGGCGGATGCGATGCGCCGGGGGTTGATTTCCGCCTCCGATCTGCGGGAGGCCATCCGTTTGCAGACCGCCGACGGCGTCGGCGCGCGCGATCTGCTGCGCGGTCCGAACCGCCAGGAAATCACGATGCGCGACGGCCGCGTGCTTTCGATTCATGGGACCGAGGTCCGCGACCCTGCGCACGGCAGTTACGGCTGCCTCTTCGGCGTCGAAGACGTGACCGCGATGAAAGATGCCGAGCGCGCGATGCTGTCGGCGCGGGCCGAGATGGAACGCCACGCCGACCAGCGCACACGCGAGCTTTCGAGCGCGCTTCACCGGCTGCGCGAGAGCGAGGAGTTATATCGGACCGTAGTCGAAACGTCGCCCGACGCCCTGCTCTTCACCAGCATGGAGGGGCGCGTGGAAATGGTGAACGAGCGCGCGGTGTCGCTGTTCCATTGGGAATCCGCCGAGGCGATGGACGGGTTGCGCATCGAACATCTGGTGAAGGCCGAATCCGCGTCCGCTCTGCGAAACGCCTGGGAGGAAACGCGCCGCGGCGCTTCGCAGAACGTGGAGTGCTGGCTGCGGCGCCACGACGGCTCCCTCTTTTTTGCCGACATCAGCGGATCGATCGTGCCGGACCCCTCCGGCGGTACGCGCTTTCTGGTGGTGGATATTCGCGACAACACTCCCCGGCGCCAGTTGGAAGAGCAGCTTCTACAGGCCCAGAAAATGGACGCGGTGGGGCGACTCGCAGGCGGCGTCGCGCACGACTTCAACAATCTGCTGACGGTGATCAAGGGCTACAGCGAGCTGCTGCTGAAGAAACTTCCCGCGGGCGAGACCACCACGAACCGCGTCGCGCAGATCGCCAGGGCCGCGGATCGAGCGGCGGGGCTGGTGGGACAACTGCTCGCGTTCAGCCGCAAGCAGTCGGTGGAGCCGAAAATCATCGATGTCAATCGGGCGATCACGGACCTGCACAAGATGCTGCGGCGGCTGATCGGAGAAAACATCGCGCTCGACAGCGTACTCGATCCCCGCGCGGGCTGCGTGCGGATCGATCCCACGCAATTCGATCAGATGATCATCAACCTGGCGGTGAACGCGCGCGACGCGATCGGGGAATCGGGTCGAATTACGATTCGCACGCACGCGCTCGATTCGGCCGTGGCGATTTCGATCGCCGACACCGGCGCGGGGATGACGGAAGAAGTCCGGTCGAAAATTTTCGAGCCGTTCTTTACGACGAAAGAGGTCGGCAAAGGGACCGGGCTGGGATTGTCGACGGTGTACGGGATCGTCGAGCAGGCGGGCGGCAGAATCGTCGTAACGACGGCCCCTGGCGAGGGAACCACGATGGAAGTACGGTTCGGCTCGACGGTTCCCGAAAACGCCGCGTCGGAGGAGGAGGGCGACGGCGAGTCGGCGCGAGGCTGCGGAACGATTCTGGTGGCGGAGGACGAAGACCTGGTGCGCGCGATGATCGTCGAAACGCTGGAGGATCGCGGCTACCGCGTGATCGAAGTGCGCGACGGCCGCGAAGCGATCGAGGCTGCCCGGGCTGCCGGGCCGATCGACCTGTTGTTGTCCGACGTGGTGATGCCGCAGATAAGCGGCACGCAGTTGCGCGACGAAATTTCGCGCATCCGTCCGGAGACGCGCGTCATCCTGATGTCGGGCTACGCCGAGCATGACACGTCGCAGGAAGCGTGGCTGCAAAAGCCCTTCGATCCGCGCACGCTGGCCGACCGGGTCAGGGACGTGCTGCGCTGAGTCAGCGCAGTTGGTAGTCTTTCAGTTTTTTGTACAGCGTCGTTTTTCCGATGCCCAGCACCTTCGCCGCGCGGACGCGATGGCCGCGCGTGGATTCGAGCGCCTCGGAGATTGCCTTGCGTTCGACCGTTTCCAGTTTTCCGATCGCTGCCCCGGCGGATGGGACACTGTCACGAACTTCGGGCGCCAGGTCGCGCGGCTCGATCCGCGGGCCGTCGCTCACCGCGATCGCACGCTCAACGTGATTGCGCAATTCACGGACATTGCCGGGCCAGGAATGGCGCGCCAGCAGATCGAGCGCCGTGCGCGAAATTCCCGCCACCGGGTTGCCTGGACCGCGCTCCTGGTCGACGAAGGCCAGCGCGAGAGCGGCGATGTCCTCGCTCCGGTCGCGCAGCGGAGGAACGCGGACGGGCAGAACGTTCAAGCGGAAGTACAGGTCCTGGCGAAACGTCCCGTCCTTCACGGCGGCTTCCAGGTCGCGATGGGTGGCGGCGACAATGCGCGCTTCAAAAGGCTGCGGCTGATTGGCGCCCACCGGGCGAATTTCGCGCTGTTGTATCGTGCGCAGCAGCTTCGCCTGCATCTCCAGCGGCAATTCGCCCACCTCGTCGAAGAATACGGTTCCCCGTTTCGCCGCCGCGAGCAGACCCACCCGCCGCTGCGATGCGCCGGTGAAGGCGCCGTGCGTGTGCCCGAACAGCTCGCTTTCGATCAGCGCCGGACTGAGCGCGGCGCAATCGACCGCCACGAAAGGATCGCCCGCGCGCGGACCGCATTCGTGGATCGCGCGAGCCACCAGTTCCTTGCCGGATCCGCTCTCGCCCGAAATGAGCACCGCCTGCGGCCGCTGTGCGATTTTCAGGATCAGCCGGTACAGATCGAGCATCACCGGCGACGCTCCGATCATCCCGCCCGGTCCGCGGCCCGTGCGCAACTGATCGCGCAGCAGGCGATTTTCGGCCGACATTTCTTTGCGTTCCGCCAGGCGGGCGACGCGCGTGATCAGCTCGTCGATCGAGAACGGTTTGCGGACATAATCGTACGCGCCCAGGCGCAGCGCGGCGACGGCGCTTTCGACGGTGGCGTAGCCGGTCATCAGGATCACGTCGGTCCGCCGAAAGTTTTCGCGAATTTCGGCGAGCAGTTCGAGGCCGCTCATTTCCGGCATGGAAAGATCGCTCAACACGATTTCGCGTGGCGCGGCCGCCAGCGCCACAAGCGCCTCGCGCGCGGAAGCGGCGCTCGCAACCGCATATCCGTCACCGGCCAGCGCATCGGCGCACAGGGCGCGGATATCCGGCTCATCGTCGACGATCAGAATGCTGGACGCACGCATACCGGAGTGCTTATCGGCCGCGTCCGGCGAAACTTCAGTTGGTTGGCGAATGCGTGCGCACCGGCATCGGGTCTTCCAGCGGATTTAACTTCGAATCGAAATATTGCACCGACATCGTGCTCTGATCGATGCGTAGATCGAGAAATCCGTAGGAGACGTGGCGGAAAACCGTGCCCGGCTTCGTGCCGTGAAATTGACGGAGGCGCGCTCCGCCGCCGCCGCAGATGAAGAAATCCATCCCGTCGGCGCGCACGTGCTCCATGTCGTGATCGTGACCGCAGATATAAGCATCAACTTTGGCGGACTTCAGCACGGGCAGCAACTCCTCGCGCAGCTCGCCGATGCGCCGTTCGTTCAGATGCACGCCCGAGGTGTAAATCGGATGATGGCCGTAGACGATCCGCCACTTGATTTCAGGATCGCCCGTCGATTCCTCCAGCGTCGTGCGGATCCATTCGAGCTGCTTCCGCGACCAGCCTTCGGTGTCGATCGCCACAAACAGCACCGGTCCTGCTTTAAAGGAGTAATACCGCGCCGGCATGTGCCAGCTCTTGCTTTTCTTCGAATAGGCGACTTCGGCGTCGGGCGAGCCGCGTTCGGCGGGGCAGATCACCGGCGGATGTCCGTAGTCGTGATTGCCCAGCGTCGCGTAGAAGGGAATGCCGAGAGGTGTGTACAGATTCTCCCAGCGCGACTTCCATTTCGGATCGTCGACGCCGCGCACGCCGCAGCGATAGAAATTATCGCCCATGGTGATCCCGAGATTGAACGGCTGCTGCTCATGACGCCGCGCCATCGCACGGGCCGTCTGCGCCTGCACCGGAGCGCCGCTGCCGAAATCGCCGAACGCCAGAACGTGCAGCGCCTGGTCGGCGGGAAGCACGCGTCCGGCATTTTCCTGGGCAAAAAGGAACGATGAAAATACAACGAAGGGAAAAACTCGAATCATCATCTGCTCGACTGCTGTGGAACCGGCACCTTCAGCATAGCGGGTGTGCGCCATCGCGCGAAGCTTCACCCAAAACTGGGTGAGCGATCTCCCGCACCCCATCGCGTTTTCCCGCAATTCCTTTCGACGGCGGACTTCAGTCCGCGCAGCGATTCAGCGCCGCAGATCCCGCGGAGCCGGACCTCCAACTCAAAGTTTTTCATTCAGATAATCCGCGCCCCGCTTCCGAGCCGCGCGCCGGCAAGCCGCTCCGCCCAGCTCGCGGAACCTCAATTGCAATGCCCTTCGGAACATCGGTCAGCTTTTGGAAAGGAGCTTGACATGCCTCGTGCCACGTTCCCCGGCGCCCAGCGCATGATTGCTGTGGGCGCGTCTCTTCTCGGAGCCTCGCTGGTTCTCCAGGCGGCGGACGCCGAAAAGAAGCCCGTCACCTTCTCGAACCAGGTGGTTCGAATCTTCCAGGAAAAATGCCAGGACTGCCATCGGCCCGGCACTGTCGCGCCGATGTCGCTGGTGACTTACGAGGAGACCCGCCCCTGGGCGCGCTCTATTAAGGAACGCGTCGTGTCGCGAAACATGCCGCCCTGGCATATCGACGCCACTTACGGCGTCCGCCACTTCGCCAACGACATGTCGCTCAGCGAGGACCAGGTGCAGACCATCGTGAAATGGGTCGACGCCGGCTCGCCCCGGGGCGACAAGGCCGATCTGCCTCCCGTCAAACAGTGGCCCAACGACGACGGCTGGCAGCTCACCAGGGAATTTAATCGGCCGCCCGACCTGATCGTCAAGTCCGATCCGTACACGATGCCCGCGAACAGCCAGGATCAGTGGTGGCGTCCTCTCTCCGAAATTAATCTGACCGAACCGCGCTGGGTGCGCGCCGTCGAAATGCGCCCGGGCAGCAACGCGGGTCGGAAGATTACGCATCACGCGCTGGCGCACCTGGTTCAGGACGATCCCGACGCGCGCCGTCTGTCCGATCCGGTGGGCAGCGGCGGCAATCGCGGACCGAATGAGGCCGGCACGCTGATGGAATGGGCCATCGGCAAAAGCTACGACATCTACCGCGAAGGCACCGGCAAGCTGTTGCTGCCCGGGTCGCATATCTGGTGGGACATCCACTATCACGCGGTGGGCGAAGCGATTCGCGATCACGTCGAGCTGGGCGTGTGGCTCTATCCCAAAGGACAGGAGCCGAAATATCGCACCTACCTGACCGGCTTCCAGGCCGTTTCCCGCGTCGGCGCCGCGCTCGACATCGCGCCCAACTCGATCACCGCCAGCGACAGCTTCACCGTCCTCAAGGCTCCCGCGCGCCTGGAAAATTATCAGCCGCACATGCACCTGCGCGGCCGGGCGATGGCCATGGAAGCGATTCTTCCCGACGGAACGATCCAGCCGATCGCCAGCGTCGACCGCTTCGACTTCAACTGGATGACGAACTACATCTTCACCGACGACGAAGCTCCGGTCCTGCCCAAAGGCACCGTGATCCATGTCAAAGCCTGGTTCGACAACACGGCCGCGCACAAAGGCAATCCCGATCCCGACCAGTGGGTCGGCTGGGGCGATCGCACGGTCGACGAGATGGCGCATGCCTGGGTCAACGTCACTTACATCTCGGAGGAAGACTACGCCGCCTGGGCCGCGAAGCACAAGAAAGCCGCCGAGCCAGGTCGTGGAGGAACGATCAATTAAATGCACACCGAAGCGTCCTGCACACCCATAAAGGATCCCTCATGAAACCGATCTTCTTCCTGACCCTCGCCTCCATCCTCGGAGCCCAGCAGCTCCCGCTCGAACCGCGCCACGACGCCGGACAAAGCATCACTGGCGTCTTCGAAGGCTGGTACAAGAATCCCGACGGCACCTTCAGCCTCCTGTTCGGCTACTACAACCGGAATCTGAAAGAATCGCTCGACATCGCCATCGGCCCCAACAATCGCATCGAGCCCGGCGGCCCCGACCGCGGCCAGCCGGCGCACTTCGTCGCCGGACGCATGTGGGGCAGTTTCACGGTCGCCGTTCCCGCCGATTTCGGGACCGGCAAGCTCACCTGGACCATCGTCGCCAACGGCAAATCGACCGTGATCCCGGCGAGCCTCAAGACCGACTGGGAAATTTCCCCGTTCCTTGACGCCACCAACAACACGCCGCCGTGGATCAGCTTCCACGATTTCGATCACGACGGCCCCGTCGCGCAAGGCCCGCGCTCCGTCACCGCATCGACGGAAGCCACCACCGGCGCGCCCTTCACGCTCGACGTGTGGGCCGCCGACGATAACGTCGTTTCTCCAGGAACACGCCAGCCGAGGTCCCCCGTTTCCGTCGTATGGACGAAATTTCGCGGACCCGGCGCCGTGACGTTCTCCACCGCACGTCCTGAAGTTCACAAATTCGACGGAAAGATGCCCCCCAAAGCGACCTTCGCCGGCAAAGCGACCACCACCGTCACCTTCAGCGAACCCGGTGAGTACGTCCTGCAAGTCATGGCCACCGACGCCTCCGGCGAGGGCGGCGGCGGGTTCCAATGCTGCTGGACCACCGCTCATCTGAAGGTCTCCGTCAAGGGCGAATCCGCCACCGGTCGTTAACGCGTATGTCGAACCGCTCCCTTCCATCGAGGCTCGCCGCTCGCAAAACAGCGAGCCGCGACCACGGGGAGCGGTTCACCCTCGCTGTGCTCAACACCGCCCTGTTTTTCGCGCTGACGCTCGCCGCCAACGCGCAGCCCCCACCGCCGCCCGCCGATCCCGAAGTCGAATGGATTTGCCCCATGGACAAAGACATCCGCTCGAACGGCCCCGGCTTCTGTCCGCGGTGCGGGATGAAGCTGGTTCCCGGAATCCCCGAAGCCATCGAGTTTCCGGTCCAGATTATCCCTTACCCGCGTGTCCTCAAACCCGGCCAGGACACGCAACTCGATTTCCGCATCTTCGATCCGCGCACCGGCAAACAAGTGCGCGATTTCGAAATCGTGCACGACAAATTTTTCCATCTGTTCGTCGTCAGCCAGGACACTACGTTTTTCGCCCACCAGCATCCCGAACTCCTGCCCGACGGTTCTTTTCGCTTTCACCTGAAATTTCCCAAGCCCGCGGCCTATCGCATCCTGTGCGACTTCTACCCCACAGGCGCCACGCCGCAGCTCATCTCCAACACGCTGATCGTACCCGGCCAGGGATTCCATCTTTCCCCCGCGAGCCTCACACCGAATCTCGCCCCGCAGCACGCCGCGAATCTCGACGTCGAGCTGGTCACCGAGCCCGCCCAGCCGATCGCCGGCGCCCTCACCCTGATGTTCTTCCGGCTCAAACCCGACGACGGCATCGAGCAATACCTCAGCGCCTGGGGACACATGATGGCCGCAAGCTGGGACCTGATCGACATGATCCATACGCACCCGATCTACGTCACCGATCCCGCTCCTTCCAGCGAAGGCGGCGCGTACAAACAAGTCCAGTTCAATCTGATTTTTCCGCGCGCCGGCATTTATCGCCTGTGGGTCCAGTTCCAGCGCAAAGGCGTCGTTAACACCGTGACTTTCGACGTCCCGGTCAGCGAACTGAAGTAGTTTCCTTCCTCAAACTCCCGGCCCGCCGCCCGATAAGCCCCTCGAGGCTACAGCATGTTGGACATTCTGATCGTGGATGATTCCGCGGCAATCCGAAAAATTCTCGCCCGCGTCCTGAGGCAGGCGGAAATACCCATTGGCAATATTTTCGAGGCCGGCGACGGCTCCGAAGCCATCACCGCCCTGCAGTCCCAGAACATCGGCCTGATTCTTTCCGATATCAACATGCCCAACATGAACGGACTGGAACTGCTCAGCCAGGTCAAAGCGCACGACACCTGGAAGAATGTCCCCGTCGTCATGGTCAGCACGGAAGGCAGCCAGGCGAAAGTGCTGGAAGCGGTCCGCCTCGGCGCCGCGGGCTACGTCCGCAAGCCGTTCAATGCCGAACAAATCAAAGAAAAGCTGGAGTCGTTTTGCTAAACCCGAGGGACCCATGAATCCACCGCCAGAAATCACCGCCAGCGACATCATTGAGGCGATCACGGCCGCCACGCACGACGTCTTCTCCACCATGCTCGGTTTGCAAATCGAGCCGCGCGGCGGCGCCACCGAGGATGACTCTCCCGCCGCGCCGACCTCCGGCCTGATCGCGCTGATCGGACTCGCGGGTCCGTGGACCGGCACGGGAAGCGTTTCCGCCAGCGGCGATTTCGCCTGCCGCATGGCGTCCGCGCTGCTGATGGCTCCCTGCGACGCGCTGAACGAAAACGTCCTCGACGCCATCGGCGAAATCGCCAACATGGTCATCGGCAACGTCAAAACATCGCTCGAGGACAAAGTGGGCCCCATGGGACTCAGCACTCCAACCGTCATTTACGGCCACGATTTTCAGACCCGCAGCGCGCGCATCCACCGCTGGACCGTCGTCCCGTTCGTCTGCTGCTCCGGGCCGGTCAGCGAAACTCTCTACGTTCAAATGTGCCTGGCCCCTAATCGTGAGCCGGGCCAGGGTAATGTGCGTGCGGGGCTGCAAATGCCCCAGGTATTAACGGCGTAAAGGCGCTCATATTTCGCGCCCGCGCGCCGGATCTGTCTACTCAGGAAAAACATCATGAATAAATCCCTCACCTTGGGAAAGAAGCTCGGCTTCGGTTTCGGAGCCATGGCCGTCATCACCGCAGCCATCGTGTTGGCTTCGCTCCTCTCCGTCCGGAAAGTCGGCGAGACCTTCGATTCGGCCACGCGCAACGAGACCCGCAAACTCGACCTCGCCCACTCCATCGCCACCGGAGCCGCCCAAATGCTTTCGTTCCAGCGCGCCGTGCTGGTTCGCGCCTATAAGCACGATCTCACCGTCGCAGCCCAGTATCAGAGCTCGTTCGATGACGAAGCTCGCAAGGACAAGGCATACCTCGACCAGTTGCGTCCGCTGCTCGTCACATAACGCGGCCGCCGCAACGGGGAGGAAATGGACTCGATCATGGCTGCCTGGCTCCCCGCCGCAACTGAAATGGGAGCCATCGCCGGAACAGATCCCCAGCGTGCAGAGAAAAAATACGAAGAGACGCTGGCGCAAGCGAAACAGCTCCAGATATTAACAGCCGAGATGGTCGACCTCCAGAAGGGCCTGATGCAGACCAAAGTCGCCGCGACACAGGATGCCATCGCGACCACCACGTGGACCTCCATCGTCCTCTCCCTCGTTTTCGCCGCCATCGGTTTCGCCGTGTTCTGGGTGATCCGCGTCGCCACTCGCGATTTGAAACAGATCGCCTCCGAGATCGGCGAAAGCACGTCGCAGGTCGCCTCCGCCGCCGGACAGGTTTCCGCGTCCAGCCAATCGCTGGCGCAAGGCGCTTCGGAGCAGGCCGCGTCGCTCGAAGAAACCTCCGCTTCCACCGAAGAAATCACTTCCATGACGCGCCGCAATGCAGACAATTCCAAATCCGCCGCCGACGTCATGACGTCCGTCGACAAGAACGTGAAAAACGGGAACGAGACCCTCAGCCAGATGATGGTCTCGATGAACGAAATCAACGCCTCCAGCGACAAGATTTCGAAAATCATCAAGGTGATCGACGAGATTGCGTTTCAAACCAACATCCTCGCCCTCAACGCCGCCGTCGAAGCCGCGCGCGCCGGAGAGGCCGGCATGGGATTCGCCGTCGTCGCCGATGAGGTCCGCAATCTCGCCCAGCGCTCCGCCCAGGCCGCCAAGGATACCGCCGCGCTCATCGAAGAATCCATTTCGCGATCGAACGAAGGCAGCGCGCGCCTGAAGCAGGTGGACGAAGTGATTGGCGCGATTACCTCCAGCGCCGCGCAGGTCAAAACGCTGGTGGACGAAGTGAGCCTCGGCAGCCAGGAACAAACCCGCGGCATCGACGAAATCTCGCGAGCCGTCCAGCAGATGAGCCAGCTCACGCAGAGCACCGCCGCCGGAGCCGAAGAAAGCGCCGCCGCCAGCCAAGAGCTCACCGCACAGGCCGAAACGATGACGCAGGCCGTCGGACGCCTGGTCAAAATGGTCGCGGGCACGGCCCAGTCCTCCGCCCCGCCGCGTAAATCACGGCCGTCGAAAGCTTCCGCCCACAGGTTCGCGCCGGGCGCCGTGGCCGCCACCCGCAGCGCGATCCCGCTTGAAGACGAATTCACCGAACTCTAAAGGAAAACGAAAATGGCATCCACTGTTTTAGAAGCACCCGCCGCCAAGGTCGATTCCCGCGCCGGCAAATATCTCACCTTCGGATTGGGCAAAGAGGAGTTCGCCATCCAGGTGCTGGCCGTCCGCGAAATCATGGGCGTGCAGGAAATCACCGTCGTGCCCCAGACGCCGCCCTACGTCAAAGGCGTCATCAACCTGCGCGGCAAAGTGATCCCCGTCGTCGACCTGCGCCTCAAATTCGGCCTGGAGGAACAGGCCTACACGCAGCGCACCTGCATCGTCGTCGTGCAGATCGAACAGGAAGGCTCGCGGCTGCTCACCGGCGTCGTGGTCGACGAAGTCTCCGAAGTCGTCACCCTGCAATCCGCCGATATCGAAGACACGCCCGACTTCGGCCGCGGAGTCTCCACGCCCTACATCCTCGGCATGGCGAAGTCCAAAGGCAAAGTCAAAATTCTGCTGGACATCAACCGCGTCATGAGCGTCCAGGAAATGAGCGGCCTCGCCGGCTCCGTGCTCTAAAAACAATGCCTGCCGACTTCCAGTTGAACGAACTCGCCGCCGATCCCGAGCTGATCAACGATTTCATCGTGGAATCGCGCGAGCACCTTGCCGCCGTCGAGCTGCATCTTCTCGCCCTCGATCAGGACGCCGCCAACGCCGAATCGCTGCACGCCATCTTTCGCGGCTTCCACACCATCAAAGGCCTCGCCGGATTTCTCGGCCTCGACGCGATTCAGGAAGTCGCGCACGAAGTCGAAACCCTGCTCGATCTCGCCCGCAACGGCCAGATCAGCGTCAGCTCCGAACACGTCGACGTGATTCTCACCAGCAAGGACTATCTCCAGCGCTGGCTCGCCGAGCTCGCGGAAATGTCCGCCACGGGGAAAGCTCCGTCGGCGTCCGCCAACGACGATCTGCTCGCCTCGATCCGCCGCATGGGACAGAAATCCGAAGAACCGGTGGCCCCCGCGCTCGCTGCGCTCTCTCAGGCGCAGGACCCGGAGCGGGCGCCCGCCTCTGATCAGCACAGCGAAACGCGATCCATCAAAGTCGACACCCAAAAACTCGACTACCTGGTCGACATGGTCGGTGAAATGGTCATCGCGCAATCGCTGGTCGAGCACGACCCCGATCTCTCGCTTCAGGGCAAGCCGCGCCTGTCGCGCAATCTCGCGCAGCTCGCCCGCATCACCGGCGAAGTGCAGCGCACCGCCATGGCGATGCGCATGATCCCCATCCGCCAGCTTTTCCGCAAAATGTCGCGACTGGTTCGCGATCTCTCGCGCAAAACCGGCAAGCAGATCGACCTCGAACTGCAGGGCGAAGACACCGAACTCGACCGCAACATCGTCGAAGAGCTGGCCGATCCGCTGATGCACATGGTCCGCAACGCGGTGGACCACGGCATCGAGACTCCGGAAGAACGCGCCGCTACCGGGAAAAACCCCGCCGCGCGCCTGCTGCTCAAGGCGGGCCACCAGGCCGGACACATCCTGCTTCAGGTCACCGACGACGGCCGCGGCCTCAATCCCGAAAAAATTCTCCGCAAAGCAGCCGAGCGCGGCCTGGTCGACGAGTTCGTGCAGCTTTCCGAATCCGAAGTGTTCAACCTGATCTTCGCCCCCGGATTTTCCACCGCCGAGCAGGTCACCTCCGTCTCCGGCCGCGGCGTCGGCATGGACGTCGTGAAGAAGCAGATCATGAAGCTCCGCGGCAAGATCGAGATTCAATCCACTCTCGGTCAGGGCGCGTCGTTCTTCCTGAAAGTCCCGCTGACTCTCGCCATCATCGACGGACTGCTGGTCGGCGTCGGCGGCGAAAGCTACGTGGTGCCGATCTTCGCCGTCCGCGAAATGTTCCGACCCACCGGCGACGCGCTCTCCACCGTGGAAAATCGCGACGAGATGGTCATGGTCCGCGGCTCTCTTCTGCCCGTCGTCCGGTTGCATCGCCGCTTCGGCATTCGCCCGCGATCGGAAAATCTCGCCGAAAGCGTGCTCATCGTGACGGAAGCGCAGGGCAAACGATTCTGCCTCGTGGTCGACGAGCTGATCGGCAAACAGGAAGTCGTCATCAAATCGCTCGGCGAATCCTTGCGCAGCATCCGCGGTGTCGCCGGCGGCGCGATTCTCGGCGACGGGCGCGTCGGCCTCATCCTCGATCCGGAGGGACTCTTCGGACAGGCGGCCGCATGAGCGCATCGCAGGCCACCTGGCCCATGATCACCCAGGCCGATTTTCAAAAGATCAGCCGCTTCGCCCACGATCATTTCGGCCTCGAACTTCCCGCCGGCAAAGAAGGACTGGTCAACGCGCGCCTCGGCAAAAAAATGCGCCAGGGCGGATTCGCCACCTTCGCCGATTACTACAGCCACGTCCACTCCGACCGCACCGGCCAGGCGCTGCTCGGCCTGATCGACGCCCTGACCACCAATTTCACGGCGTTCCTGCGTGAGCCCGCGCACTTCGATTTTCTGCGCCAGGCCGCCGCCGAATTTCGCGACGCGCGCCCGCTCCGCGTCTGGAGCGCCGCCTGCTCCTCCGGCGAGGAACCGTATTCGATCGCCATGACCCTGCTCGCCGCCGGGCGCGACGCCGTTGAAATCACTGCGTCCGATATTTCGACGCGTGTCCTCAAAGTCGGCCAGGACGCGGTCTACCCGGCCGAACGATTCCGCGGCATCCCGGAGGAGTGGCGCCGCGCGTTTCTTCTCAAAGGAACCGGCCCGAAGGAAGGCTCCTTCAAAATCAAGCCGCGCGTGGCCGGTCTTATCAAATTCGAGCGCCGCAACCTGATGGAGCCTCTGCCCAGCCGCAAATTTCATTTCATCTTCTGCCGCAACGTGATGATCTACTTCAACCGCGCCACGCAGCAGAGCATCGTCGAGCGCTTCACGCCATGCCTCGAACCGGGCGGCTACCTCTTTGTCGGCCACTCGGAATCGTTGAACGGCATCCAGCACACGCTGCGCTACATCAAGCCCTCGGTCTACAAAAACGAGAGGATCAAGTGACCTCGCTGGTCGTCGGCATCTCCGATTGCAAAGTCAGCAAGGACGCGGACTCCGTGCTGATCACCTACGCCCTTGGTTCCTGCATCGCCGTCGTGATGCACGACGCAGCCGCGGGTGTCTCCGGATTGCTGCATTACATGCTGCCCGACGCCTCGCTCGATCCCGCCAAAGCCGCCGCCAATCCCTGCATGTTCGCCGATACCGGCATCGCCGAGCTGCTCCGCCGCGTGCTCGCCCTCGGCGCGAATAAGAAAAAGCTCTCGGTCCGCATCGCCGGCGGCGCGCAGGTCGTCTCCGGTCACGAATTGTTTCAGATCGGCCGCCGCAACTCGCTCGCCGCGCGAAAACTTCTCTGGAAAGAAGGCCTGCTGCTCGCCGGAGAGGCCGTCGGCGGCGAGGTCTCGCGCACCGTGCGCATCGAAGTCGCCACCGGCCGAACCGCCATCCGCGAAGGCGGCATCGACCGCACCGAAAGAAATTGACATGCCATTCACTGTCTTAATCGTCGACGACTCCCCCGTCATGCGGACCTTCATCCGCCGCGTCATCAATCTCGCCGGCTATGCCGACGCCACCTTCGTCGAAGCCTCCGACGGCCGCGAAGCGCTCGCGCGCCTGGAAGATTGTTCGCCCGATGTCATCCTCACCGATATCAACATGCCCGGCATGGGCGGCGAGGAACTGCTGCAGGAGCTCGAAAGAAATGGAACGCTCCACACCACGCCCGCGCTCGTGATCTCGACCGACGCCACGCGCGACCGCCTGCATCGCATGATGCATCTCGGCGCCCGCGGCTATCTCGCTAAACCGTTTCTGCCCGAAGATCTGCGCCGCGAACTGGAACGCGTCCTGGGAGCCAATCATGCAAGTGCCGAGTGAGACCCTTCTCTCTTCTCTTCAAGAAACCGTGCGCACCGTGCTCGAGACCATGTTCTTCTCGACCGCCGAGCCCGTCGAGTGCTGCCACGGCAATCCCTCCATCGCCGCGCGCCTCGCCTTTCGCGGCGACCCGTCGGGCGAACTCGTCGTCACCGTCTCGCACGACCTCGCCCAGGCCCTCGCCGCCGGATTCCTCGGCGTCGATTTCGAGGAAGTCACCGCCGAAGCGGAACGCAACATCGTGTGCGAGCTCGCCAATATGATTTGCGGAGCTGTCCTCAGCCATCTGCATCCCGACGCCGTGGTCGCGCTCGATTCGCCGCACTGCGCCGAACCCGATTTCCCCGCCGGCGGCGCGCATCAATGCTTCGCCGCTCCCGAAGGCATGCTCGCCGTCACGATGTCCATCCGATGAACTCCGATCGCAAAATCCGCGTCCTGATCGTCGACGATTCCGCCATCGTTCGCAAGACTCTCTCGACTCTCGTCAGCGCCCATGCCGACCTCGAAGTCGTCGGCACCGCCGCCGATCCGTTCATCGCGCGCGACAAGATCCTCGCCCTCAACCCCGACGTCCTTACGCTCGATATCGAGATGCCGCGCATGGACGGCCTCACGTTTCTCAAGAAACTGATGCGCTTCCATCCGCTGCCCGTGATCGTGATCAGCTCGCTCGGCCAGGCCTCCAGCCGCGCCGCGATCGAAGCGCTGCAATCCGGCGCCGTCGAAGTCGTCGCCAAACCCAACGGTCCTTATTCCGTCACCGAACTGGGCGATCAGCTCGCCATGAAGATCCGCGCCGCCGCGCAGGCAAAGCCGCACCGCACCGCCGCCGACGCGACGCCGAAACCCGCCCCGCCGCCGATCCGCGTCGCGAGCGACGTCAAGATCATCGCCATCGGAGCCTCCACCGGAGGCGTCGAAGCGCTCCGCTCCGTGCTGGTCGAGCTACCCGCGCAAATGCCGCCGATCGTCGTCGTGCAGCACATTCCGCCCGTTTTCTCCGCCGAATTTTCGCGCCGCCTCGATCAGCTCTGCCGCCTGCGCGTCAAAGAAGCCGCCGACGGCGACCCCATCGAGCCCGGCCAGGTCCTGGTCGCGCCCGGAAATTTTCACCTCACCGTCCGCAGGTCCGGCGGACGCTTCGTCGCCGAAGTCCGCACCGGCGATCCCGTGCATTACCAGCGCCCCGCTGTCGACGTCCTGTTCCACTCCATCGCCGGATGCGCCGGACGCGGCGCCGTCGGCGCGATCCTCACCGGCATGGGAGCCGACGGAGCCGACGGCCTCCTCGCCATGAAACGCGCCGGCGCCCACACCATCGCGCAGGACGAAGCGAGCTGCGTCGTCTTCGGCATGCCCCGCGAAGCCATCCGCATGGGAGCCGCCGACACCGTCCTGCCCCTCGACCGCATCCCCGCCGAACTGATCCGCTGCGGCGCCGGCACCCAGGCCGGTTGAATTTTTTTTCAGCGGACCTCAAACCACCCGGCCACCGTCCGATAACATCTCTGTGAAGCTGACAATCGGACAAAAATTACTCGGCACCGCCGCGCTGATGTGCCTCCTCCTGATCGCCCTCGCGTCCTCCTCGCTGCTCTCCACCGCGAGCCTCGGCGCGCAGCTCGCCACCGCCGGCGGACCCGGCTCGGAAACCATCATGCTCGCCGGCGAGCTGAAGTCCGTCGTCATGACCCTGCGCAATTCGCAGCGCGGCGTGTTTCTCTACACCGTCATGCACGATCGCAAGCGCGCCGACACCAACCGCGGCTTCTATCGGACGCTTCGAAGCGTGGAGCCGAAATCCTCACCCGCCTTCGCGGCCTCGCCACCGACGACACCGCACGCGCCCTGGTGAACGCCATCGAAGCCGGCATGAATCAATACAACGCGTTCTTTGCCGAGCTTTCCTCTCTGTGCGAAAACAACTGCATCGACCCCGCCTTCGTCAACGTGCGCGATACCGCCGGAGCCGCCGGCGCGTCGATGGAGAAAAACGCCACCGAACTGCTCGTGCATCAGCGGACCCTCATGGTGGAAACCGCCGCCGAAGGGAATCGCAAAGTCGCCTCCGCGCGCTTCACCGGTTTGCTTCTCGCCGCCATCGGACTCGCCGCCGGCCTCGTCTGTATCCTGATCGTCCGCAGTACGACGCAACGCCTTGCCGGGCTTACGCGCGAAGTGGGCGAAGGATCGAAACAGATCGCCGCTGCGTCCCAACAGATCTCCACCTCCAGCCAGTCGCTCGCCCAGGACGCCTCCGAACAGGCCGCGTCGCTTG
Organism: Terriglobia bacterium; assembly: GCA_020073325.1. Lineage (GTDB taxonomy): Bacteria > Acidobacteriota > Terriglobia > Bryobacterales > Bryobacteraceae > Palsa-187. The sequence continues at coordinate 40,079 of JAIQFJ010000005.1, forward strand.
AAGAAGCCTCCGCCGCTTCGGAGCAGATCACCTCCATGACGCGCCGCAATTCGGAGCTCTCGAGCGCGGCCTCCGGCCACATGCGCGACGTCGACGAAAAAGTCTCCGCCAGCAACCGCACGCTGGACGAAATGGTGGTCTCGATGAAAGCCATCACCGATTCCGGCGGCAACATTTCGAAAATCATCAAGGTGATCGACGAGATCGCCTTCCAGACCAATCTTCTCGCCCTGAACGCCGCCGTCGAAGCCGCGCGCGCCGGAGAAGCCGGCATGGGCTTCGCCATCGTCGCCGGCGAAGTCCGCACCCTCGCCCAGCGCTCCGCTCAGGCCGCCCGCGAAACCGCCGCGCTCATCGCGGATTCGATCACAAAATCGAACCACGGCGGAGCGCGTCTCGAGGAACTCGCGAAATCCATCCGCTCCATCACCGAAAGCGCCGCGCAAGTCAAAACGCTGGTCGACGAAGTCAATCTCGGCACCCGGGAACAGTCGCGCGGCATCGCCGAAATTTCCAAATCCGTCGAGTCCATCAGCCACCGCACGCAAAGCGCCGCCGCCGGAGCCGAAGAGGGAGCCTCCGCCAGCGAGGAAATGTCCGCGCAATCGATGACCCTCAACCACATCGTCGAACAGCTCGAATCCATGTTCGGCCACGCCTGACAAAACGTGGAGCCGGCTTCAGCCCGCAATGCCCGCATTCATCCGCCGCACGTTTATTCCTGCCGAGATCGAAGCCCGCTCCACGTCGCATCTCTGCGACAGCCCACTCGAACCGCGACCAAAGCGACTGTGTAAAGAGTCAAGCGAAAATCATGCGTTCCTGCCAAT
>JAIQFJ010000344.1 GCA_020073325.1 Terriglobia bacterium
GCGATGGTGCGGATGTGATCCGTCATCAGGTCCGGCCCGGTCGCGCAATTCAGGCCGATCGAAAGCAGGTCGGCGTGCGCCACGGACGCGTAGAATGCATCGGCGGGCTGGCCGGCGAGCATCGCGCCGAAGCGTTCGATGGTCCCCGAGATCATCAGCGGAATGCGCTCGCCGAGTTCGCGCTCCAGGCGCTTCACGGCGTAAACTCCGGCCTTGATATTGCGCGTGTCGAACGCAGTTTCGATCAGCAGAATGTCGGCGCCGCCTTCGACGAGCGCCTTCGCCTGCTGATAGTAGCTTTCGCTCATTTCATGAAACGTCACGTCGCCGCGCAGCGTGATCGATTTCGTGGTCGGCCCAAGCGATCCCGCGACGAATCTCGGCTTCGCCGGCGTCGAAAACTCATCCGCGGCTTTGCGCGCGAGCTTTGCCGCCAGAACGTTCAGCTCATGCGTCCGATCCTGCAGATTATATTCCGCAAGAACGATCGGCGAGCCCTGAAAGCTGTTCGTTTCGATAATGTCCGCGCCCGCTTCGAGATAGGCGCGATGGATCGCCGTGATCCACTCCGGACGCGTCGCGGAGAGAATTTCGCTGCAATTCTCCTTGCCCGCGCCGCCGAAATCCTCAGCGGTGGGATTGTAGGCCTGCAGCATGGTCCCCATCGCGCCGTCGATGATCAGAATGCGCGAGGCGAGGGCGTCGTAGAGTTGCTGCCGGCGTTGATTTTCCATGAGAAGAGGCGAGAGGGCTCGCTTCTTCTATCGTACCGTTTCCGCCGGGAGTTCCGCGTTGAAGCTGTACCCGAAGCCGCGCACGCTGCGAATGAACGCCGCGGATTCGTCGCCCTCGATCTTCTGCCGCAGGCGCAGAATGTAGACGTCCACGGTGCGATCCGTCACCGCGCGGTCGTGGCCCCACACCGCGTCGAGCAACTGCTCCCGGCTGAAGACCACTCCGGGACGGCTCATCAGAAATTCCAGCAGGCGAAATTCGGTGGCGGTGAGCGAGACTTCCTGGCCGCCCAGGTGCACGCGGCAGCGCGCGCGATCCAGTTCCAGATCGCCCGATTTGAGGAGCTTCGAAACCGGAGCCTGACCGCGGAAATGAATCTTGATGCGCGCGATCAGCTCGCGAATGAAAAACGGCTTGACGATGTAATCGTTTGCGCCGAGTTCCAGGCCGACGATCCGGTCGGTCTCCGAAGCGCGTGCGGTCAGAAAGATAACGGGGACATGCGCCAGGTCCGAGTTGGCCCGAATCGCTTTGCAGATTTCCAGGCCGTCCGAATCCGGCAGCATGATGTCTAAGATGATAAGATCCGGCCGTTCCCGACGGCACAGTTCCAGCGCGCCTTTGCCGGTTTGCGACCCGGCGACGGCGAATCCTTCTTTTTCCAGGTTGTATTGGATCAGCGAATAAAGATCCTGGTCGTCCTCAATCAGTACGATCTTCTTCATACCTGCCATCAGGGTAACTCACGATAAGTTACAACTGGATTACAGACAAATGAACTATTTCGCAGGAAATCCGGTCGTAGCTTTGACTTCCTCGATCTGCTTGTCGTGGCGCATCTGGTGCAGGGGAATATAGAGGACCCACTGGTAGGCGTTCAGCGGATTGAAGATCGGGAACGGATGCGGCGCCAGGTGCTCTTTCAGCGGCAGGTCGGTGCTTGCGGCGAACTGGAGCGAGCGGCCGCGCACCTCGGCGAATTTCTTCATAATTTCAGCGCGCGGCATCTTGCCGCTGGGCACGATGTCTTCCGGAGCCTGCGCCTTGCCCTGGCGCTGCGCCATGACCCGCAGCAGCAGTTCGGACTTGCCGGCGGTTTGTTTATCCCAATCGGCGACGGCCGGCGATTTCAGCGCCTGCTGCGCCTGGGCCCACAACATGTCCTCGGCCAGGACGATGTGCTCGGCGCATTCGCCGACGGACCAGCGAGTGGGAGCCGGTTTCCATTTCCATTGTTCGTCGGAAAGCCCGCTGACGGCGGCGACGAACTCCTTTTGACCGTCCTTCATGAACTGGACCAGTTGCGCGCGTTCCTGCGCGGTCATGGTCGGATCGGCGGCGCGGACGAACCCGGCAAGACACCCGGCAAGACAAAGCACGGCGGCGGCAAGTTTCATCTCTATAGTGTACATACACGGTTGCGATGATAGGATTCGCCCAGGCATTCCGCGTTATGGATCGAGACGTTGCCTTGCTTAGAACGTCTTTCTAATTAAGGGGATCGTGTGCATCGTTTCAGGCTCATCCAGGTATGTCTCGTATCGGCGCTGGCCGTGTGCCTGCCCGTGCAGGCAGCCGCGCGCGTCGCGATCGTCGCGCAGGCAGCCTTGCCGATCCATGGAAACGTGCTTGCCCCGGCGCCGTGGTCTGCGCACGCGGTTCTCTCGCGCTCCAACGAGCACCGGTCGTGGCAGGCCGCAGGTCCATTGGACTTATGCGCCGGCAACTACGGGCCGCGATCGGCGCTGATACCCGCTGGAACCGCTCATGAGTTTCGAGCCCGCCGCGGCATGGCGAACCCGGAGGATCCACACGCTGGACGATCTCCTCCCGCTTTCCTGCCGTAGCCGCCCGTCTTTTGCATTTCTGAGTTAACGACCGCCGCGCGAAACACGCGCGAGCTTTTTGGAGATTACCAGTGTACAAATTCATCGTGCCGATGATTGCCGCTCTTTCATCCGTGTCGGCCGCGGACTTTTTTCCGCTGCAGCCCGGAAACCTGTGGATCTATCGAACCACCTCCACCGGAGAAACGCTGACGGTCCGGGTGGGGACGCCCGTTTTCCTGAATCGCCAGGTGTATTATTCGCTCCGCGGTTACACGCCGCAGCCGATTCTGGTCCGGCTGAACGAGCAGCGCGACCTGGTGACTGTGGATGAAGAGACTTATCGCGAGGAGCCGGTCACGATGTTCAGCACCGGGTCCAGCGCCGGGTCTGGCGCATGGTGGGACGCGCCCGCGCGCGGCTGCGATCAACAGGGCCGCACGCTGGATGCGCGCGGCATCCACGACGGTCCCGCGGGTCCGTTTCAGGACGTCCTCGAAATCGCCTACCGGACTTTCGTCTGCGCCGATGTTGGCGTTGAATCCGAGCAGTACGCTGAAAACATCGGAATGGTCCGGCGCGTGAACTCCACGATCGCGGGCCCGCGCTCCTTCGACCTGGTCTACGCGCGTGTCGGTCATCTCGAAATTGAGGCGTCGCCGCGAGGCGGATTCTCCCTCTCGCTTCAAGACGCCGGGGAAAATCTTGCCGCGATCCTCCGGCTGCGGATCGATCCGCCGGCTTCGATTCGCCTGGCGTTTCCGACCGGGCAGCAGTTCGACGTCGCGCTGGAGGACGATGCCGGCAATGTCCTCTGGAAATGGTCCGACGGAAAGGTCTTCACGCAATCCCTGCAAGATCTGACGATCGGCGACGGTTGGACGATTCCTGTGTCGATTCCGCGGCCCGTGCAGCCGGGCTCCTATGTGATTCGCGCCTGGATCACGACGGCCAGCCCGAGCTTTGCCGCGTCCGTTCCGCTTACCGTTCCCGCACCGGATGGAGAGGCAAAGTGAGACGGATCTCGAAGACACGTTCGACCGCGATTGTCCTCTCGCTTGTGATCGCCGTTCAGGCGTTCGCGATGGACCCCGGCCAATGGAGCAATCTTGGAACCCTCGACCGCGGCGACCGCGTCGGCATCGTTCAGACGAATCAAGCGCGGACCGAGGGCCGCTTTCAAAGCTATACCGACTCCGCGATCACGATACAGGCGGATCGCGAAGTGGTTATTCCCAGGCAGGATGTGGTGCGTGTGTACCGGCGGGCCGGCATGCGTCGGTTGAATCGCGCTCTCCTCGGCGCGGCGGCCGGCATCGCGGCAGGGGCGATCCTCAGCGGCACTGTCGGCGACCGGTTCCGCAACGAAGGCGCCGACGCGCCCGCCGCCCAATGGATCGGTGGAGGAGCCGCGATCGGCGCGGGGATCGGCGCGCTCACCGGCAGCGGGTATCGCGAGGTCTACCGCATCCGGCAGCCCTGAGCCCGCGCGGCTATCCTAATTACTAACGTGAAAATCGGAATCGAGATCACCGCGGCCGATGACCCCGGAGTGCTGCATCAGCTCACCGGCGTCATCGCGCGCCGCGACGGTAATATTCGCAGCATCCAGATCGTCGAACAGACCGGCGGGGATACGCGCATCTATTTCGAGGTGGAGCTTCCCGCCGAGCCCGAAGCGCTCATCGCCAAACTGGGGGCGCTCTCGGTGGTGCGCCACGCCGCCAAAGTCGAGACCATGGAGCAGGTCTACGGCAAACGCATCATCATCATGGGCGGCGGCGCGCAGGTCGCGCAGGTCGCTCTCGGGGCGATCATCGAAGCCGACCGCCACAACATCCGCGGCGAGCATATTTCGGTCGACACGATTCCGCTGGTCGGCGAAAAGCCGCTGGCCGCCGCCGTTCGAGCCGCCGCGCGCCTGCCCCGCGTAAAAGCGCTCGTGCTGGCAGGATCGCTGATGGGCGGCGATATCGAACACGCGGTCCGCGAAGTCCGCGCGCTCGGCTTGCTGGTGGTGAGCCTCAACATGGCGGGCAGTGTTCCCGATGCGGCCGATCTTGTCGTGACCGATCCCGTCCAGGCCGGCGTCATGACCGTGATGGCCGTCGCCGACACCGCAAAATTCACCATCGGCCGCCTGACCCGCCGCGTGTTTTAGACGGGGCTAGAACGGCTTCCCCTGATACGTCACAAACGACGCGGGTAGATTCGCATCCGCAGATATAAATACGATTCGTCCGACACCGCGCGCAGCTTCCATTTCTTCGTGCCTTGCGCCGCCTCCACGCGGTCCCACGGCGACCCCGCGCGCGCGAACGCTCCGTCACCCGGCGGAATCAGCGCGTACAACGACGCCGGATCGATTGCCGTGTTGCTCCACTGCGCATCGAGAATCTTCCACGATCCGGTCTCGTAAACGAAGCGCACGCTCACAAACGCCTCGTTCATCGATCCGGCAAGAGCCGCGCGATCGCCATCGACGATCACCTTCGACACGCCGTAGTGCACCGACGGCCGCGCGTGCACCATCGACTTCATTTCGGGATGCGCCGCTGTGTCCGATCTCGCCGACCACAATCGGAACCACGTCTCGGCGTCGCCGGTCTGCTCGGCTCGTTCCATTTGCCGATAGACCGAAAGAACCGCGTCCTCGGGCGGTTGCGCGCGGCACACGGCGGAGGCGATGGCGAGAATCAGAATCGGGAAGCGCATACGCGCGATCCATCGGCTGAATCGCGCGGTCAGCCCAGCTCTTAGCCGAGGGTATGCGCGGCTTCGTAAGCCTCGATCGCCGCCTGCTGCTGCAGGATATATCCAAGCTCGTCAACGCCTTCAAGCAGGCAGTGCTTGGAAAACGCGTCGATCGGAAATTCCACCTTAGTACCGCCGGCGAGCGTCAGCGTCTGCTCGGCCAGATCGATCGTCACGACGGCTTCGGGCGTGGCCAGGAGCCCGGTGTGAATGGCCGCCGGCACAACGATAGGCAAAAGACCGTTTTTGAGTGCATTTTGACGGAAAATATCCGCGAACGACGTGCTGACCACCGCGCGAAATCCGAACTGCACCAGCGCCCATGGAGCGTGCTCGCGCGAGCTTCCGCAGCCGAAATTGTCGCCTGCGACCAGCACCTGCGCGCGCACCGCTTCCGGCTTGTTGAGGATGAAATCGGGTTTCGGCGCGCCCGATTCGTCGTAGCGCCAGTCGTTAAAAAGCTGATCGCCCAGGCCGCTCTTCGACGTGGTCTTCAGAAAGCGCGCGGGAATGATCTGATCGGTGTCGATATTATCGATCGGCAGCATCACGCAGGAGCTTTCGAATCGCTTCGGCGCCGTTTCGCGCTGCTGCTGATTGACGACGTATGCGCTTTTCTCGATCTTCATAACAGGGTCCTGACGTCGGTGATCACGCCGGTGACGGCGGCCGCGGCGGCGGTCAGCGGACTCGCCAGGAACGTCCGCCCGCCCTTGCCTTGACGGCCTTCGAAATTGCGATTGCTGGTCGAGACGCTGTACTCGCCCGGCTGCAACTGATCGCCATTCATCGCGATGCACATCGAACAGCCGGCTTCGCGCCAGTCCGCGCCCGCGTCGCGGAAAATCCGGTCGAGCCCTTCGGCCTGCGCCTGCGCTTTCACCTGTTGCGATCCCGGAACCACCAGGACGCGCACATGCGGGCTCACTTTGCGCCCCTTGAAAATCCCGGCCGCCGCGCGCAGGTCGGAGATGCGCGAATTGGTGCAGCTCCCGATGAACACGACGTTCACCGGATGCCCCACCAGCGGTTTCCCGGGCGCAAGGTCCATGTAGCGCAGCGCCTTCGCCAGCGTCTCGCGTTCCACATGATCGCCGATCGAGGACGGATCGGGCACCGCCGCGGAAATCGGAATGCCCATGCCCGGATTCGTGCCGAACGTGATCATCGGTTCCAGCGCGTCGGCGTCGATCGTCAGCTCGCGGTCGTACGCCGCGCCGTCGTCCGATGGCAGCGTCCGCCACCGCGCGACCGCCGCGTCGAAATCCTGCGGCGCAAACGGCCGTCCCGCGACATATTGATACGTTGTATCGTCCGGTGCGACCAATCCAGCGCGGGCACCGCCTTCGATCGACATATTGCACACCGTCATGCGCTCTTCCATCGACAGCGCGCGAATCGCCGGGCCGCAATACTCGATCACGTGCCCGGTCCCGCCGCCGATGCCGATCCGCGCGATCAGCGCGAGAATGATATCTTTCGCGCTGACGCCCTGTTTCAGCGTTCCATCGACGCGCACCGCGAACGTCTTCGACGGCCGCTGCAGCAGGCATTGCGAGGCGAGCACGTGCTCCACTTCGCTGGTTCCGATCCCAAACGCGAGCGCCCCGAACGCGCCGTGCGTCGCCGTGTGCGAATCGCCGCAGACCACCGTCATGCCAGGCTGCGTCAGGCCTAACTCCGGGCCCATCACGTGAACGATCCCCTGGCGGTCGCTCGAAAGCCCGTAGCAGCGAATGCCGAACTCGCGGCAATTGCGTTCGAGCGTCTCGACCTGCGCCGCAGCAACGGTGTCGACAATCGGCAGCCCGCGCGGAGTGGTCGGAGTGGAATGATCGGTGGTCGCGATGGTCCGGTCCGGCCGCCTGACTTTGAGGCCGCGTTTCCGCAGCCCGTCGAACGCCTGTGGCGAGGTGACTTCGTGGACCAGGTGCAGATCGATGTA
>JAIQFJ010000345.1 GCA_020073325.1 Terriglobia bacterium
TGCCGTTCACGGATTCACCGCCACCGGAGTCAGTGGGTCGGCGTCGGAGCCGTCATAAGTGCCACGAACATGCGATAAAACTTCTTCGTGTCGAGATCGAACTGGATCTCTACGCGTTGGGTGACCGGATGCAGCGTATCGTTGGCGGCCCAGGTCAGTGATGTCCCCGCGTATACTGGAACTAATCCCTTGAAAATTGGTTTTGTCAGTCTTGGATGCCCGAAAAACCTTGTCGATACCGAGGTGATGATGGGGCAGCTCACGTCGTCCGGGCATGAGCTGACGCCGCATCCGTCGGATGCCGACGTGATCGTGGTCAACACGTGCAGCTTTATCGATCCGGCGAAGCAGGAATCGGTCGACACGATTCTCGAAATGGCGGAGTACAAAAAAACCGGGCGTGCGCAGCGGCTGATTGTCGCGGGGTGCCTGGTGGAGCGCTATCGCGCCGACATTCAGAAAAATATTCCCGACGTCGACGCGGTGATCGGGACGAACGAGCTGGAAAAGATCACGGCTCTGTGCGAAGGGGTCGAGCCTGCGCCGAATCCGTTCGAAGCGTACCTGTACCACGACGCGACGCCGCGCGTGCTGGCGACGCCCAAGCATTTTGCGTATATCAAGATCGCGGAAGGGTGCGATCATCCATGCACCTTCTGTGTGATTCCGCAGTATCGAGGAAAATTCCGCAGCCGCCGGTTTGAGAGCGTGATCAGCGAAGCGACGCGGCTGTTTTCACAGGGCGTCCGCGAGATCAATCTGATCGGGCAGGACACCACCTGCTATGGCGAAGATTTCGGAATGAAGGATGGCCTGGCGACGCTGCTGGCTCGTTTGGCGCAGATCGAGACGGAGCAGGAAAAATGGGTGCGGTTCCTGTACTGCTATCCGAACAAGGTGACGCAGAGGCTGCTCGATACGATCGCGGAGCATGATTCGCTGGTCAAGTACATCGACATGCCGCTGCAGCATGCGAGCGCTGCAGTGCTGAAGCGGATGAAGCGCGGGTCACACGGGGAATACTTCCTTCGGCTCCTCGAGAAGGTCAGACAGACGATTCCGGGCGTGGCGATCCGGACCAGCATGATCGTCGGGTTTCCGGGCGAGACCGATCAGGATTTCGAAACGTTATGCGATTTCGTGCAGGCCGCGCAGTTCGACCGCCTGGGCGTTTTCTCGTACTCGGATGAAGACACCAGCGCGAGTTTTGCACTGGACGCGAAGGTGGAGGCGAAGACGATCTACAATCGCAAACGGCATTTGATGGCTCTTCAGCGGAAAATTTCGCGCGCGCGGAATCGCGCGCTGATCGGCCGCGAGGTTTCTGTGCTGATCGAAGGGCCGTCGGAAGATTCCGAATTGGTTTGGCAGGCGCGGATGTCGACGCAGGCTCCGGAGATCGATGGGGTTTGCTACATTTCCGATCCGGGAGAGCATCCGTTGACGGCGGGTGAGATTCGAAAAATGCGCGTAACCGAGGCGCACGATTACGATTTGACGGGCGAGTTGGTCGATACGCCGCCACCGAATATGGCGCGGCGCGCGCCGGCGCTTGTGCAATTGGGGTGATCGATGAAGTGTCCGATCTGCCATAAAGAGGTTCGACTCGAAGATCCGTTCATGCCGTTTTGCAGCGAGCGCTGCAAGTTGATCGATCTGGGCAACTGGGCTTCGGGGAAATATGTGATTCCTGGAGAAACCAAGAAACCCGATGAGGACGGCGAAGATTGATCGCGCGGCTCATCGCGACGTGGTTCTATTCGGGTTACGCGCCTAAGGCGCCGGGGACGGCGGGATCGATTGCGGCCATCGCGATCGCCTGGATCATTCATCAATACACGGGACTGAGCGGAGTTGCGTTCGGATATATCGCGGCGCTGCTTTCGATTCCCGGCGTGTGGGCCGCGGACGCAATGGCTCGGGAGAGCGGCCTGGAAGATCCGCAGATCGTGGTGGTGGATGAAGTGATCGGGCAATGGGTGACGCTCGCCGGTGCCGCCGCGCTGAACTGGAAAAGCTGGCTGATTGCGCTGGCGTTGTTTCGCGTGTTCGACATGTGGAAGCCGTGGCCGATCCGGAAGCTCGAAAAATTGCCGGGCGGCGTGGGAATTGTCGCCGACGATGTGCTGGCGGGAGTGTACGGCGCGGTCGTCCTGTTCGCGGCGGGTTGGTTCCATTTATATTAGGAACAGCAATGGCATTACGTAAGAACAACGATTCACGTCCGCAGATTGCCGAGGTTTCTCCGTTCGCGGCGATTCCGGGCGGAGAATTTCAGATCCGGGGAAAGGGCCTGGCGCCGACGGTGCCGGCTCATGTGCGCTTTGGCGACGTGCAGGCGCCGATCGTGATCGGGTCCGATTCGCTGATCATCGCGCGCGTGCCGGAGAATGCGCAAGGGGGCGAACTGGTGGTCGGTGGCGACGGGCGCGCGAGCGTGCCGTGGACTTGCGGCATCGGGATTCAGGTTGCCGACAGCGTGCATCCGGTGTCGAATCCGGTGGTGGATCGCTACGGCAATATCTATACGACGTTCAGCGGATCGGCGGGGCAGAAGACGCCGGTGTCGATCTACCAGATCGACACGAATTATCGCGCCAAGCCGCTGGTGACGGATCTGATGAACGCGACCGGGCTGGCGCTCGATCCCGAGGGCGTGTTGTACGTTTCGAGCCGGCACGACGGCATCGTGTATCAGGTTTCGCACGCGGGGAACCTGGCGGTGTATGTCGAGGGCATGGGTGTCGCGACAGGGATCGCGTTCGACCACGACGAGAATCTGTACGTCGGCGACCGCAGCGGCACGGTGTTCAAGATCAGCCGCCAGCGGCAGATTTACGTTTTCGCCACGCTCGAACCGTCGATTGCGGCGTATCATCTTGCGTTCGGGCCGGATGATTACCTGTATGTCACGGGGCCGACAACTTCGAGTTTCGACGCGGTGCATCGGATTTCGCGCGACGGGCACGTGGAGACCTTTTATCGCGGGCTGGGGCGGCCGCAGGGGATGGCATTCGACGTGGATGGGAACCTGTATGTCGCGGCATCGCTCGGCGGGCGGCGCGGCGTGGTGCGGCTCGATTCGTCGGCGAATGCGGAATTGTTTTTGTCGGGGCCGGCGATTGTCGGGCTGGCGTTTGGGCCGGGCAAGTCGATGGTGCTGGCGACGAACAACTCGATTTATAAGGTGGACGCCGGGATCGAGGGAAGAAAGATCTAGGCCGTGAATGCACGTGAATGAACGTCAATGAGAGACGCCGAGATCATTGCGGTCGGGTCGGAGCTGCTGACGCACGATAAGCTCGACACGAATTCGCTGTTCGTGACGGAGCAGTTGAATACGCTGGGTGTCGAGGTGCGGCGGAAGCTTGTGGTCGGCGACGACCGCGTGCGGCTGGAAGCGGCGATCCGGCATGCGCTGGGGCATGCGGATATCGTGGTGCTGACGGGCGGGCTGGGTCCGACGGAAGACGATCTGACGCGCGATGCGACGGCGGCGGCGCTCGGAAGGAAACTGATTTTCAGCGAGGAAATCTGCGAGTGGATCGCGGAGCGGTTCCGCAAATTCAATCGCACGATGGCGGAGATCAACAAGCGGCAGGCGTATCTGGTGGAAGGCGCGGAGCCGCTGCCGAATCCGCGCGGGACGGCGCCGGGGCAGTGGATTGTTTCGGGCGATCGCGTGATCGTGATGCTGCCGGGGCCTCCGGGCGAGTTGAAGCCGCTGGTGGTGAATGAAATGATCCCGCGGCTCCAAAAGATGCTGCCGCCGCTGGCGATTCGCACGCGATTCTATCGAGTCGCGGGAATGGGCGAATCGGATCTGGACGCGCTGATCGCTCCGGTGTACACGAAAGTCGAGAATCCGGCGACGACGATTCTGGCGGGGATGGGGGATATTCAGATCCATCTGCGCGCGCGGGCGGCGACGGCGGAGGAAGCAGAAAGACTGCTGGAGCAGGTCGCGCCGCAGATCGAAGAACTGCTGGGGGACCGGCTGTATTCGCGCAACGGGGATACGCTCGAAACGGTGGTCGGGAAAATGTTGCGGGAGCGCGGGGCGACGCTGAGTGTCGCGGAGAGCTGCACGGGCGGGATGATCGGGGAGCGGATCACGAACGTCGCGGGCAGTTCGGATTATTTCGTCGGCGGATTCCTGACGTATTCGGACGAGATGAAGGTCCGGCTGCTGGGCGTGGATCCGGCGCTGATCGCGGAGCGTACGGCGGTGAGCGCGGAGGTCGCGCGGGCAATGGCGGAGGGAGCGCGGGCGCGGACGTGTTCGACTTACGCGCTGTCGATCACGGGCGAGGCGGGGCCGGAGAGCGCCACGGGAATTCCCGCCGGAACATTATTTCTGGGATTTGCTTCGGAAGCGGGGAGCGAAGCGCGGAAGATCAATGTTCCAGGGGATCGGAACCGGGTTCGAATGCTGGGCGCGCAATCTGCTCTCGATTTTGCGCGGAAGCAGATCCGCTAGGTTTGTCTTTTCTCCACGAAAATTTTTCCTTGCACGGTTTGAAGCTCGCGAAGTTGCAGCGGCAGGCCGCGCAGCGGTAGGGGGTCGCGCCGAAGCGCAGCTTGAGGCGGGTGAAGGAGGGCGGATGATAATATTGCTCGCTCCAGGTGGAGAGATCCTGGCGATAGCAGCGCGGGCAGCGGGCATATTTCCAGGCTCCGCCGGCCCAGACGCTGGTTTCCCAACGGGTCCGGCAGCGGCGGCAGCGCAAGGGATAGATGCCGAAGATGCTTTTGAGAACTTCGGCAATGGATTGCCGGTGAGAGACGCGCACGTCTCTCGTGCCGCATTGAGGACAGGCCAACTGCATTCCGGGAATCTAGAGTATAGCGGATCAGTAACCGTGACGTTACGATTTTTCTCGACGCCGGCGGTCCATTACAATAATCGAGCGATTTGATCGTTTACTGTAGAACGGCGCGTTTTCGCGGGGCGACGTAGGATTCGACGTACAGCCTGAAGGCGGACTGGAGACGGTCAGTGGCGGCGCGGGAGCCGCGGATGGTCAGGCCCTCGACGAAGACGACGGGCATGAGCTCGCGGGTGGTGGAGGTGATGAAAACCTCATCGGCGGTTTCGAGATCGGCGGGGAGCAGCGTCTTTTCACGGGCGGCTTTCAGTTCTTCGATCAGGATGGCTCGCGTGATGCCGGGGAGGCAGCCGGAACTGAGTGGCGGCGTCCAGACGTTTTCGCCCTGGACGATGAAGACATTGGCGGAGGTGCATTCGGAGACCTCGCCGCGTTCGTTGAGGAGGATCACTTCGTCGTAACCCTGTTCGTGGGCGCGTTCATACCAGGTGAGATTCTGCGACCAGGAAAGATATTTCACGCCCGCGAATTCGTTGGCGGTGTGGCGCGCGTTGGGGACCATGCCGAGGCGGACGGTCTTGCCCCATTGATTTACTTCGTCGGTGAAGGCGACGACGTCGAACGGCCGGGTGGCGGCGGGGCCTTGCCACATACCGCCCTGATTGCGGACGACGACGACGCGCAGGGTGGAGTTCCAGGCATGATTGGCGTCGATCAGCCGATGGAGGCGCTCTTCGAGCCACTCGGGTTTTTCGGGGAAGGGGACGCGGAGACGCGCGGCGTCGCGCAGCATGCGGGCCCAGTGGCGCTCCCATTGAAACATCACTCCGTCGTAGACGCGAATCGTGGAGAAGACGCCCCAGCCGTTGAGGAGGCCGACCTGGCCGGGCGAGACGATACGGTCGCCGGCGTCGCGAATCTCGTCGTTGTGGAGCAGGAAGCGGTGCATCGTTTTTACTATACGTGAAGCGGGGAACGCGAGAGCCCCCGCCATAACGAGTCTGTGTGAAAACTGAACGTTCGCCGCTTCCTGCGGTCGCGGTTCATTGCCGGCATCGCGCTGAATCAGCCGTTTAAGGAACCGCGACCGCAGGAAGCGGCCGACGCCGATCATTTTCACACAGACTCTAACCGGCGGGGCTTGTCGTGTGAAAAAGCTCCCCGCCATTACTCGGCGCGGGTGGTCCGGTCCCAAGCTCCGCCAGTTTGGCGGGGGTAGGACCGCCATGGCGATGTTCCTTGCAAGTGTGAAAACCGGGATAGCGCCATTTGACCAGAGAGGGCGATCAGCCGGCAGGGCTGCCGGCTTGCCGCTCGACGAGCGGCCCCACAGGCTTGGTCAAGTTGAGTTTATTGAGAAACGAATTCGTTGGTGTAGGTCTTGGACAGGTCGATCTGCGCGGTGCGGACTTCGTCGAGAGAGATTGCCAGAACCTTGTGGACGGCGGCCGCGGATTCCGGCGTGAGTTTGCCGTCGGGGGAGAGCATGGCTTGCAGATTTTTCAGCGCGGCGAGGTCGGTCGCGGCGTCCTCGGTGCGGAAGGCGGCGGGCATTTTTTCGCGGATCTGTTCGGGTGACTGGGTGCGCATCCATGCCAAGGTACGGAGCATCGCTTTGGCGAGGCTCGCGGCCTGTTTGGGATGCGCGTCGAGCCATGCGGGAGTCGAGTAGAGTACGGCGCTCGGATAAACGTCGACGCCGTAGATCGCTTTGACGCCGTCGGCGGTGCGCGCGTCGGCGAGGAGGTGCAGATCGGGGATTTGTTTCGCGACGATCGAAAGCGCGGGCTCGGTCATGATGGCGGCGTCGACTTTGGCGTGGGTGATGGCGGCGACGGCGGTGGCGCTCATGCCGATGGAGGCGACGCTCGCGTCGTCGGGCTTCATGTTGTGCGTCGTGAGGAGATAGTTGAGGAACATCTGCGTGGACGATCCCGCGGCGGAGACTCCGACGACTTTTCCTTTGAGGTCCTCGATGCGGGAGATTTTGGGCGACGCGGCGACGAAGCCGGGGTAGCGGAGGATGGAGACGAAAGATTTCACCGGATGGCCTTTGGCGGCCATTTCGATGGTGTGGTCGTAGAAGCCGCAGACGACGTCGGTAGATCCGCCGAGGAGAGCTTCGAGCTATTTTTGGCCGCCGGGGAAATCGAGGAGTTCGACGTTGAGGGATTCGTCTTTGTAATAGCCGAGTTCCTGGGCCATGGTCGCGGCGAGGTAGATGAGCTGGGCCTGGCCGCCGATGGCGAGGCGGATTTTGGGGGATTCGCGGGTTGTGCAGGCAGGGAGGAGGATCGCGAGGCACGCGGCCGCGTAAAAGGGCGCGCGAGCCCCCCGGTTCACACCCGGGGCTTTCGGGTGCGGAGGCGTGAGAGGACTATGCTTCAGTGAGGGCGGCACGGACATTCT
>JAIQFJ010000346.1 GCA_020073325.1 Terriglobia bacterium
GGGCAGGGCCGCGACAATCGGCTCGATTTCGTTCACCGGACCGTATTCGTCGTGCGTGCTTTGGACGAAAATCCGCGGAACCGTGCAATTTTCCAGATAGCTGCGGTCTTTGAAAATGCTGGGGAATCCCGCGGCGATGATGCGCCGGGCTCCCGCGCCTCCGCAGCCCATGCGCAGCACGATGCGCGATCCGAAAGAAAATCCGGCCAGCGTCAGCGGAAGCGATGGGTAACGCTGGCGCAAGTACGCGAGGCACGCGCGCGCGTCTTCCAATTCGCCTTCGCCGTGGTCGTAAACGCCTTCGGAAAGATTCACGCCGCGATAGTTGAAGCGCAGCGCGACGGCTCCCGAGCGGCGCAGGCCACGCGCCAGGCGATACACCACTTTGTTATGCATCGTCCCGCCATGCTGCGGATGCGGATGGCACACCAGCGCGATCTCGCGAGGCGCCGCATCCTCCGGTTCTTCGAGCAGAGCTTCCAGGCGACCGGCGGGTCCGGCGATGAACAGCGATTCGATTTTCCGCGGCATTAATTGGATCGATAATTGGTGAACTGCATGTCGATGCCGAAATCCTGGCCGCGCAGAAAGCCGATGATTTCCTGAAGCGTGTCGCGATCCTTGCCGGAGACGCGCACCAGGTCGCCCTGGATCGAAGCCTGGACTTTTTTCTTCGAATCCTTGATCGACTTGACGATCTCGCGCGCCTTTTCGATCGGGATGCCCTGCTGCAGCGTAATTTCCTGGCGCACGGTGGATCCCGCGGCGGGCGTGACGGTGCCGAACGCAAGCCCCTTGAGCGGAACCTGCCGCTTGACCAGCTTCTGTTCCAGAATTTCGGTGACGGCTTTCAGCTTGAACTCGTCGGCGCTGGCCAGCATGATCTTGTGGTCTTTTTCGTTCAGCTCGATGGTCGAATGCGAGCCTTTCAGGTCGTACCGCTGCGTGATTTCCTTGAGAGCCTGCTGGATGGCGTTGCTCACTTCCGGCAGCTCGATCTTGGAGACGATGTCGAATGTATTCTCTGGCATATTTTTTCAAAGGAGTCAGGAGTCAGGAGTCAGAATTCAGAATGTCGAGGCATTCTGACTGCTGAATTCTGACACCGGACTCCTCTTTTCTGTCAGTGCCCTAATGCTACCAAAACCTTTTCCGTGATTTCGCGGACCAGCCCCGGAAGCGCGGCGTCGAGCGCGATGGTAATGGCAGCCTCCACTCGAGCCGCGTCCAGCGGGACCGGTTCGGGCGGCGGACTTGCCTGGGACGAGGCCGGCTGCATCGACGCCATCGCTTCGGCGAACAATCCGCGCGCGAGTTGCGCGTCGTGCACCAGGGGACGAATCGTTTCCATCACCACCGACGCCTCGAACGGTTTCTTGAGAATCGCGTCGCATCCGGCGCGGCGGGCCTCTTCTTCGTCGAACGGCTCGAGCAATCCCGCCGTCAGGATGATGCGCACGTGGCGATTGCGGGGTTTCAACGTCCGGCACAGCTCGAATCCGTTGAGGCTGGGAAGAAAAACGTCGGCGATGACCAGATCGGGATCGACGTCGGCCATGCGCACCAGCGCGGTTTCGCCGTCGGTCACGCTGACCACTTCGAAACCTTCGTCCCGCAGGATGCGCTCGCCCATGCGCTGGGCATGAGGGCTGTCGTCAGCCAGCAGGATGATGCTCATTTATCGGACGATTTGTCGGACGTGGTGCTCTTCGATTTGTCGTCGGTCTTCTTCTTTTTCTTCTTGTCGTTCTTCTTCGAATCGGTCTTCGAATCCGGCGTCTGCGGGGGCTGCGCCGTCGCATCGGTTGAAGTCGAAGGCGTGGAAGGCGTACTCGCGGCGGGAGTGGCGGGCGTTTCCTTCGGCGTCGTGCCGGCCGCGGCTCCCGGAGGATTCAGGCGAGCATCCGGCTTTGTATCGAGCGCGGTCGGATCGGTCACCGGCGCGACGGTCACGTCGCCGCTGAAACCTGCGGACGCGGTGGTCGGAACCGGGATGCTGGCCGGAATCGACGGCTTGGGATTGGTCATCGTGGGCGAACCGGATTTCGCGGCGGTTTTCACATCGGGCCCGTGATGGATAAAGTCGGTCGCACGCGACACCATGCCCGGCTTGCCGCGATTTTCCATCTCGTACTTCATGCGCGCCGCCGCAGCCGGATCGGCTTCCGGGATCGGCATTTCGAGCGTCTCCAGCTTCTTCTTGGCCTGATCCGCGTAGGAACTCAACGGATATTCCTTCACCAGCTTGCTCAGCGCGTCCCCCTGTTTCTGGCGGAAACGAGGGCCCATGCGGGAATACGAATCGGCTTCCTCCCACAACGCTTCGTCGGCGCGGCTGTACAGCGGATACTGATCCACCAGGCCTCCGAAGCGGTTCGCGGCGGCGGCGTTCGAGCCCTTCTTGTAATAGAAAAATCCGGCGGAGTGCTCGGCGTCGGCCAGCACTTCCTGAATCTCGCGCAACTTCTGTTCGGCTTCCGGCGCGAATTTCGAATTGGGGAACTGGGTGAGCAGCGTCTTGCATTCCTGCTCGGCGCGGAGGGCGTTGTTGGGGTCGCGATCGGCCTTGTCCATCTGCTTGTAGTGGATCATGCAGATTTTTTCCTGCGACTCGGCTGCTTCTTCCATCGCGGGATAGAACAGGATGAAGTCCTTGTATTCGGCCTCGGCCTGCGCCATGCCGTGCGGGCTGCCTTCGCGGTACCAGCTATCCGCGATGGCGAGCTTGGCTTTCGCCAGATATTCGCTGGTGTCGTACGTGTTGATGAGCGTGTTCAGCGTCAGCCGTGCGACTTCGTAACGGCCGTGCTCGATATCGTTGATCGCGCGATCGAACAGGACTTTATCGGGCTGCTGCGTGTCCTTGCCGATCGGGTTGTCGTACTTCTTGCGCTTAAAACCACAGGACGCCGTCAACAGCGCGGCCCCGAGCACAATCGCAGCGATCTGTTTCGATGTAAAACGCATATAAGTGAATTTCCTTACTACTATACCCGCACTGTAGCCGTTTCGCGCGCGATCTGCCGCATTTCGGTGAAAGCGGCCACCGGATTCACACTGTGAAAAATAGACGACCCGGCCACCACCCACTCGATTCCCGCATTCACCGCATCCGCAACATTTTCCTTGGTGATCCCGCCGTCGATTTCAATGGGGAGCTGCAATCCTCGTTCCCTTTTCTTCCGGGTCAGGGCGCGGACTTTTTCGAGAGCGTTGGGGATAAAACGCTGGCCCCCAAAGCCCGGATTGACGCTCATGATCAGAACGTAATCGGCGACCTCGAGCACTTCGTCAAGCATGAAAACCGGCGTCGCCGGATTGAGCACCACACCGGCTCGCGCGCCTTCGCTTTGGATCATGCGAAGGGTCCGGTCGAGATGCGGGCAGACTTCCTGATGGACCAAAACCTGATTCGCTCCGGCCTGGATGAAGGCAGGGGCGTAGCGGTCCGGGTCGGTGATCATGAGATGGACATCGAACGTCATCTTCGTGATTTTGCGGAGCGATTCGATGACGGGCGGTCCGAAGGTGAGATTGGGGACGAAGTGTCCATCCATCACGTCGAGGTGAATCATGGAGCATCCGGCGGCATCGAGCGCGGCGATCTGCTCGCCCAGGCGCGCAAAGTCGGCGGAAAGGATGGAAGGCAGGATCTCGACCACTTTTCCTCTAGGCTATCATGTGCCAGCCCACAAATTCTCAGATCACAATCACAGCGGCGTAAAAGCCGTCGCCGGGGTCGCGACCGGGAAGGCGCAGATGTGTTTCGACCACCGGGAAACCCTCCGTAACCTGCTCGTTTTCTTCTTTTTCGAGCGAACAAGTGGAATAAACCAGACGCCCTCCCGGCTTCAACAACTCCACACCATTGGCGAGCATTTTTCGCTGCCGGTCCTGGAAGACCGCCAGATCCTCCGGCTTCAGCCGCCACTTGATTTCAGGATTCGGACCCAAGGTCCCCGTGCCCGAGCACGGCGCGTCGATCAGAATGCGGTCGAATTTCCCGCGGAACGGCAGCGGCAGGGCGGCGTCGAGAATGACGCGCTGCGCTTCGGCGGGAACTTCGGCCAGGCGGCGAAGAGAACGGTCCGTCGCGACGACGCGGCCGCCGGCGGCGATCGCCTGTGCGGTCTTGTTGCCGGGCGCGGCACACAGGTCGAGGACGGTCATGCCAGGTTCGATCGCGAGCAACGGGACGATCGACTGCGCACCGATGTCCTGCG
This sequence comes from Terriglobia bacterium, assembly GCA_020073325.1. Classification (GTDB taxonomy): domain Bacteria; phylum Acidobacteriota; class Terriglobia; order Bryobacterales; family Bryobacteraceae; genus Palsa-187. Next base: position 4,224 of record JAIQFJ010000346.1, read on the forward strand.
CGCGGCCAGTCTCAGGATTCACGTAGGATTCGGGCTCGGCAAGCGCGGCTTTGGCGATGCCGCGCGCGGCTTCGGCGCCGTAGTGCTCGGTCCAGCGGTCGAGCATCCAGGCGGGGACGCTCAGCTCGACGGCCGCATTCGGCCAGCGCACCGGCTTGCGATTCACCTTGCGCAGCACCGCATTGACGAAAGGCGCGGCGGATCGCTTGTGAGCTTTTTTCACCAGTTCGACGCTTTCCGTAACGGCCGCATGCGCGGGGATCCGGTGCAGGTAGCGAAGCTGATAGATCGCGATGCGCAGCGCGATCCGCACTTCTTCATCCAGCTTGGACTGCGGGCGCCCCGAAAAATGCTCGATCAGAAAATCGAGCTGGCTCTGAGAGCGCAACGATCCGAGGACGATCGATTCCGCCAGCGCCGCATCGCGCACGTCGAGCTTTTCGCGCCGCAGCAGATCCGACGCATAGCCGCCGCCGTAAACTTTTTTCAAAACGCGGAACGCCGCGTCGCGCGCCGGCGAAATTTTACTTTGCTGGTTTGCCAATACTGATCAGGTTCGCAAATAAACGATACGCGCCGGGAACGCCCGCGGGAAGTTGGCGGTAAAACGCATAGGCGCAGTAAGTGAACGTCCCTTTTCCGTAGCGCGCCTGAAGCAGTCCGCCCTTTTGAGGCGCCTGGCCGCGGTCGTGCGATTCGAGCAGCGCCTTGTATTGAGGATCCCACGACGCCATGAACTTCGAGCCGCGCTCTTCCACCCAACCGTCGAAATCGGCGGGTGTAATTTTGTTGGGCGACGCGAACACCGCATTCGAGGGATCGAGAATCGCGACGCGCGCCTCTTCTTCCGAAACTTCTTCGGGAGCGCGCCCCAGTTGCAACGGGAACGGTCCTTCGAATTCGTCGGTCTGATACTGGACGATCAGGTTGCCGCCGTTGCGCACATAATCGAGCAGATTGCGGCCGTAGGCACGAAGGTCGGAGCGCACGGAATACTCGCGGATGCCGATGATAATCGTATCGAACAGCGCGAGATTGTCGGCGGGCGAAACGATCTGCGGTTTGATTCCGATCTGTTCGAGCGATGCGGCGACGTCGTCGCCCGCACCCGCGATGTAGCCGATCTTGAGATTCGGCGCGACCTTCAGCTCGACCGCGTGGAGCGTTCCTTCGGCGGGCCGGTAGAGATATTGAGTGCGAAGATCCGCGTGCGCGATCGCCTGGTAACCTTCGCGAAATTCTTTGCCGCCCGACTCGGCGACCGCTCGCAGAGCATATGTCCTGGCCGCGACGGTCTGCGGCGCGGTCACATGAAAATCGATCGTCTGAACTTCGCCACGATGCGAAAAATGCACCGGCAGTTCCGGCGGCGTCACGACCCAGCCTTCGGGAATTTCGAGATGAACCTTGGCGTCGGCGCCGGCTGCTGCGTTGCTCACGACGCGTGCGTGAATTTCGAGTCCAGCGGCCCGGCGCGATGCCGGGATCACTCCGGTTCGTGGATCGAGCGCGACGCTGACCGCGGGAAGAATCGCGAGCGGCACGGGCTGCACGATCGTGATCGGGACGCCTGAAATCGCATACGACTCGGTCGCCTCGACAGCGGGCGGCGCATAGGGGAGATTCGCGGATCCGTTCACGGCATAGACCGAATCGCGATACTCGTCTTTGCGCGACCAATAGGGACGCGACAGTTCCCCGCCCGCTACCACCTCGAATTCCTGGCGAGCCTGCTCGTTGTACCCCAGCACCTCGCGCGGCGCGGGCGTCGAAGAGAATTGCGTGCCGCCGCGCACCGCCAGGCCGATTTCGACGTTTTCTAATTTCACCGCGCTGCGATTGGTGAACGTGGCCGCGAGCTTGAATTGTTCGCCGGGAATCGCCGTGGCGGGCGAGGCGACTTCAAACGCAATCCCGGCAAGCAACGTGACGGCTCGCATGAACTCGTCTTCTTTGTTGCGCAGGCGAAACAGCAGGTCGTATTTCACCTCAGGATCGATCGACGCCTCGCTCACGTTGCGGATCACGGCGCGAAGATTGCGCAGCGCGGGTACGACGTCGGGCTCCAGCACGCGCGACGGATCACGCGCATCGAAGTCCTGGATGGCCCGCGCGACGCTCTTTTCAATCTCGGCCAGCGGCACGTCCAGATTCAGCGACGGGGCAAGCTGCGCGAGTCCGCTGAGGGTCGTATCGAGTGTGTCGAACAGTTCTTTACTTCCCGCCGGCTCGACCGGGATCACGGAAGAAACGGCGGGACCGGCATCGGCTCGGCGGTCCGCGTGTCCCTGCGATCGCTGAAAACTTAAGCCGGCCGCAGCGATCTGTCGAGGGCTCATCCCGCTGACCGGATCGAACGCGCCGGTCTGGATCGGAATCGCTCCGGGCTCGTTCGGCCGCGCGCTGCGAAAGAATTTCTTCGGCTGCCACGGGCGCAGGCCTTCGCGAAGCTGCTCGGGAAACAGGTTCGGATCGGCCGCGGCTTTGAAAACTTCCGTGGCGATCAGGCCGGCAGCCTGGTGATTGCCATGTCCGTCGCGATCCGTCCCGTGGAACCGCGCGATGATCACGTCGGGACGATACAGGCGCACCACGCGCACCGCGTCGCGCAGAATCGTGTCCTTGCCCCAATGCTCCAGCGTTTCGTCGAGCCGCTTGGAGAATCCGAAGTCGGCGGCGCGCGAGAAGAATTGATCGACGCCGTAGGCCCGGTCCGAGGCGAGCAATTCTTCGGTGCGAACCAGCCCGAGCGCGTCGAACAATTCGGGGCCGATCAGATTTGCGCCGCCTTCGCCGCGGGTCAGAGTGAACAAGCCGGTCCGCACGCCTTGCGATCGAGCGAGCCAGGTGAGCAGCGCGCCGTCTTCATCGTCGGGATGCGCGGTGATGTGCAGGACGGTCGCCGTGGTGCGCAAGCGCAGCAGCGATTCATAGGCGTCGGCCGAGGTCTGGGCGTGGGCGGCGAGCGTGAGAATCGGCAGCAAGGTCCAGCGCATTC
>JAIQFJ010000347.1:0-1389 GCA_020073325.1 Terriglobia bacterium
CAATTCGCCGCCGGAAGCGATCTTTTCGAGCGGCTTCGGTTCCTCGCCGACGTTGGGAGAAATCAGGAACTCTACCGCGTCTGCGCCGTGTTCGGACCACGCGGCAGGCTCGATGCGGATCGCGACGCGCGTCTTCTCCATGGCCAGCGCAGCCAGTTCCGCCTCGACGCGCTTGCCGAGCTGGCGCGCGGCGTCCTTGCGCACCGCGGTCAGCTTCGCGGCGGCCGATTCGTAATCGGCCGATAATCGCGCGGCTTCTTTCGAGAGCGCCTCGCGGCGTTCGCTGGAATGCTCCACTTGCGCCAGGTCGCGGCGGACCTGGTCGAGAAACACGAGCACTTCATCGATGGTCGCGCCGTACTTGCGCTTCAGTTTTTCGAGCGCTGCCATGCGCGATTCCACTTCGTCGAGCCGCGCGGGGTCCGCTTCGATCTTCGCCAGGTAATGCCGCAGCGCGTGCGAGGTTTCATCGATGGCGAAGGAGGCGGGTTTCAGAGTTGCCAGGATTTCCTCGATCGCCGAGTCGATCCGCGCGAGTTCCTCCAGGCGCTTCACCACCGTTTTCAACTGAGCGGTGACGCTTTCCGGGTCATCGTAGAGAGCCGAATAGGCCGCGTTCGCCGTTTCTTCCAGACGGACGACGTTGCGCAGAATGCGGCGCTCATTGTCGAGCTCGGCATCTTCGCCCGGCTGCGGATTGACCGCCTCGATTTCCTTCAACTGGAAGGACCACAGATCGGTGAGCCGCAATTTTTCCTGCGCGGAGCGGTCCAGTTCTTCCAGTTCCGAGGTGACCTGTTTCCAGCGGGTGTAGAGATCCGCCACGATACCCGACGGCGCGCCGGCGAACGCGTCGAGCATTTCGCGCTGGACGGCCGCGGAAAAAAGCTGCTGCTGATCGTGCTGGCCGTGGATGTCGCCCAGGTGCGGAGCCAGATCCTTCAGCAGCGCGGCGGTCGCGGGGCGGTTGCCGACGAATGCCCGGGATTTGCCGGTGGCGAGAATTTCGCGCTCGACCAGCAGTTCGTTGTCCTCGATCTCGATGCCGGCGTCTTCGAGCAGCCGCGCGAGGGCCGGGGTGGAGGCGAGTTCGAAGATGCCGGAGACACGCGCGCGGTCGGCTCCGCTGCGGACCATTTCGGCCGAGGTTCGCGCGCCGAACAGCAGGCCGAGGGCGTCGACGACGATCGACTTGCCGCTGCCGGTCTCGCCCGAAAGCAGGTTCAAGCCGCGCTGGAAGCGCACGCGGACCCGCTCGATGACGGCGTAGTTTTCGACGACCAGCTCGACCAGCACTCGGAACGATTATAAACGTCCAGATGTAGAATCCTGGCGCACTCTTGACTGAGCCATGTGGGGCCGCTCGTCAGAGCGGCAAGCCGGTCGCCC
>JAIQFJ010000347.1:1405-8603 GCA_020073325.1 Terriglobia bacterium
GGCTGCTTGCGACATGTCCACACCAGCCGGTCGGGCGACCGGCTTGCCGCTCTGACGTGCGGCCCCACAGGTTTGGTCTACATAGGCTCTAGTCCACACGAGGTCTGGCCAGATACAGCCTCGATGGGATAAAACATTTTGATTCTGTTCTGGTTTTATCCGCGGCTTCGGGTAGAATAGTACCGGGTGCAAGTCAATTTCTGGGAGCTGGTGAAAACCACCGAGCCCGTCGCGCTCACTGTCCGCGGGCTACTGATCATTTTCTCGCTGATTTCGTGGACCATCATTTTCTCCAAGGCTGGGATGTTCCGCAAAGCGCGCAACGCGAATCTGCGATTTCTGCGCGCGTTCCGCAAATCGGCGCGGCTCGACGCGGTCGCGGCGGCCACCGAGCAGTTTCGCGCGGCTCCCCTGGCGACCGTTTTCGATTTCGGCTATAGCGAGGTCGCGCGGCAGATTCAGGCCCGGGCGCGCATCAGCAACATGGTTGCAGTCGAGCGGACACTGCAGCTCGGCATGAGCGAAGAGGTCACGCGGCTGGAGCGAAACATGAACTGGCTGGCGACCACCGCGACGGTCACGCCGTTCATCGGTCTGTTCGGAACCGTCATCGGCATCATCGAGGCGTTTCAGATGCTGGCGATCAGCGGATCGACCAGTATGCGCGCGGTGGGTCCGGGCATCGCCGATGCGCTGCTGGCAACCGCGCTGGGCCTGGCGGCGGCGATTCCGGCGGCCGTGGCTTACAACTATTTCGGCCATCGGATCAAGGAGATGGGCGCCCGGATGGAAGATTTTTCACTGGAGTTTCTGAACCTGACGGAGCGGAATTTTGAAGGCTGAGCGCGTCTTTTCCAGCGTCCGGCACGTCACAATATAGATAGCGATGGCTTTTTCACTCGGCAACGATTCGGGAATCGGACGGCGGCGATTCGGCGGGTCGAACGGGACTCTTTCCGAAATCAATATCGTTCCGCTGGTGGACGTGGTGCTCGTGCTGCTGATCATTTTCATGCTGACGGCGCATGTGATGGAGTTCGGTCTCGAAATCGAGGTTCCCAAGACCACCGAGACGCGCGAAACCGCCGAGGATCTGCCGATCGTCAACATCAGCAAGACCGGCGCGATTTCACTGAATGAGAAAAAGGTCAACATCAACGAGATCCCGATGCTGATCAAGCGCGATTTCAAGAACGCGAAGAAGGTTTATGTCCGCGCCGATAAGGCCGGGCTGGTCGATCCATTTGTGCAGGTCATCGCGGCGCTGGGCAAGGCGGGCATCACGCCGCAAATCGTCACGCAGCCGCTTAAATGACGCAGCACGCCGACATTCTCGACACGCCGGAATCCTTGCGCGGATCGTTCATCGCGGCGATTTCGCTGCACGTGTCGATTCTGCTGGCGTTCGCGCTCTATGGCTGGTTGTCGCAGCCCGGCGAAAAGTTCGGCGACAACAACCCGTCGGGCGGAGCGGTGGCGGTCGAGATGGCCGACAGCATTCCAATTCCTCATCAGGGCGCGGTGAATCCCGTGGCGAACGACACCGAGTCACAGGTGCCGCAGACGCCCGAAAAGGCCAAGGATCAGGAAAAGCTCGAAAAGCCGCCGCCGGACGCGATCAAGCTGCACAACAAGAAGGCCAAGCCGAAGCCGGTCGAGAAGACCGCCGCGCGGCAGATCTACCGGCCGTATAAAGACCTCGAGAAGAATCAGCTCACGACGCGAACCGCGCAGCAGGTCAGCAGTCCGCTGTTTTCGGCCAAGCCTGGATCGGGGACGGTCGGCACCGGGCCCAATACGACGCTCGGCACGCGCTGCGCGGGATACGCTTCGCAGATCCAGACGATCGTCGCGCGAAACTGGCGCACCGGCGACATCGATGCGCGCTATCAGACGGCTCCGGCGGTGGTTTCCCGCTTCGACCTGCTGCGCGACGGCTCGATTCGCAATGTAACGATCCTGCAGATGAGCGGCATCACCACTTTGGACGACTCGGTGAAGCGGGCGATTCTCGATTCCAATCCGCTGCCGCCCATTCCGCCGGAATGTAACAAGGAGTCGGCCAAGGTCGAATTCACTTTCGAGTTAAAGCGATGAAGAAAAATATCGTAATCGCATTCGCGATGGCCGCGGGCTGCGTCGCGCTGCTTCTGGCCCAGCAGGCGGACATCAACATCAAAGTGGTCAGCGGCGAGAAGCCGGCCATCGCCGTGACCGATTTCCGCGGCTCCGGCGACGCGCAGCGTTACATGGATACGTTCAACCAGACGCTGTGGGATGAACTCTCGGGCGCGGGAATTTTGAAAATGATCGCCAAGAGCGTCTATCCGCTGACGGTTCCGCAGCGGCCCCAGGATTTTCATCCGCCGACGCAGATCGCTCCGGCGCGCCGCGGCGAGGCTCCGCGTGTGCAGAGCAACGGACCCTGGCTGACGGACTGGTCGAATCCGCCGGTCAACGCGAATTACCTGGCGTTCGGCTACACCGGCGTGCAGGAAGGGCGGCTGGTGCTGTCGGGATATCTCTACAACCTGGGCCAGGCGGATCTGAACAGCGCGCAGGTGATCGGCAAGCTGTATTTCGGGTCGCTCGATGCCGAGGGCGCGAAAAAAGTCGCGCGCGAGTTCGCCGCCGACATCCTGCAGCAGTTCGGCGCGAAGAGCCTGGCGGGGTCGAAGATCTACTTCGTCTCGGACCGCACCGGCAACAAGGAAATCTGGTCGATGGATTACGACGGATCGAATCAATCGCAGATCACGCGTTATAAGTCGATCTCGACCATGCCCGCGGTTTCGCCCGACGGAAAGATGGTCGCGTTCACCACCTACGCGCAGGGCAATCCGAAGATCATGATTTACTCCACCGAAAGCCTGCGCCGGGTCCCGTTCTATAACCCGGTTTCCTCGGTGGTCGAAACGCCGGAGTTCACGCCCGACGGACGCCGCATGCTGTTTTCGGCGACCATCGACGGCTGGACGCAGATCTGCGAAGCGAACGTCGACGGCAGCGATATGCGGCGCATCTCGCATGTACGGTCGGTCGAGGTTTCGTCCAAGGTGAATCCGAAAAATCCCTCGCAGGTGGTCTACATTTCGGGAAAGAGCGGGCACCAGCAGCTCTGGAAGATGAACATCGACGGCGGCGACCAGGAAATGATCACGTCGGGTGAAGGCGACGTGGCGAATCCGTCGTGGAGCCCCAACGGCCAGTTTCTCGCCTTCGCCTGGACGCGCGGCTATGAGATCGGCGGATTCAACATTTTCGTGATGGACGTCGCCAAACGGGTTCCGGTGCAGTTGACGCATGTGAACGGCCGCAACGAGAATCCATGGTGGGCCCCGGACGGGGTGCATCTGGTGTTCACCACCAAGCGGGGCAGCGCGACCCAGGTCTACACGATGCTTGCCGACGGAACGCACGTACAGCAGTTGACCACGCAAGGCAATAACATTCAGCCGGTATGGTCCAAAGCGATAAACTAGGAGAATCTAGAAAAGGAAACGTTTACCCGTTCCGGCGAGGCGAACTTAGTTGTGGAAAATCAGAAATATACGAGGAGGTCCAAAAATTAAATGAAGACCCAGCACAGGACACTGAGTGCAGCGGTGTTCGCGGGGATGTTACTGATCACGGCCGCGGGATGTAAAAAGAAGGCGCCCGCGCCGCCACCTCCACCACCACCGGCCGCCAGGCAGCCGGAAACCACGCCTCCTCCGGCGGCGCCGCTGACGGTCAGAATTAACAGTTTCACGGCCGAGCCGCGCAGTATCGAACGCGGCCAGTCCGCCACGTTGCGCTGGTCGGTGGCGAATGCGACCGATATCAGCCTCGATCAGAACATCGGCGCCGTGCAGGCCAACGGCAACCGCCAGGTTTTCCCGTCGAACACGGTGACGTACACGCTGACGGCTCGTGGAGCCAGCGGAACCGATACGCGATCGGTCACCGTCGAAGTGTCCGCTCCGCCACCGCCACCTCCCGCTCCGCCGCCGGCCGCCTCGGTTTCCGGTAGCGATCTGCTGACGCGTGAAGCGCAGGATGCGTATTTCGATTACGACAAGAGCGACATCCGCTCCGACGCGCAGCAGGCTCTGGCTCGCGACGCGGATCTGCTGAAGCGTATCTTCGCCGCCGACCGCAGCTTTACCGTGGTCATCGAAGGTCATTGCGACGAGCGCGGCTCGGCCGAGTACAACCTGGGCCTGGGCGATCGCCGCGCGACGGCCGCCAAGGAGTATCTGGTACAGCTCGGCGTTCCGGCCGATCGTTTGACGACGATCAGCTACGGCAAGGATCGCCCGGTGTGCACGGATGCGAATGAAGCGTGCTACCAGCGCAATCGCCGCGCGCATCTGGCGCCGGGCAAATGAGGAAACTGGGGACGGTGAAATACCGTCCCCTTTTTAAAATAGGAGAAATCGCATGAAGCGGCTGCTCTTGGTAGGGATCGTTCTCGTTCCGGTGTTGTTCGGACAGAAGCGCGAAGATATTCTGTCGATCCAGCGCGACGTTGCCAGCCTTCAGGACCAGGTGCGGCAGCTCCAGAAATCGCAGGACGACCGCATGGCGGCGATGCAGGCGTTGCTCCAGCAGGCGGTCGACGCGTCGTCGAAGCTCGCCTCCGGCATGACCGCGCTGCAGCACGACGTCGATGCGAAGCTGAACGATCAGCAGAACAAACTGGTGGCTCCGCTGGCGAACACCAATACCAAGATCGACCAGCAGGGCGACGATCTGCGCAGCGTCGCGACGAATGTCGCGGACCTGGTGCGCCGCGTCAATGGACTCGACACGAAGCTCGCGGATCTGAAGAGCCTCGTTCAGGCGATGCAGGCTCCGCCAGCGCCTCCGCCTGCCGTGGTCGGCCAGACAACCCCGGCGGCTTCCGGTCCGTGCGCGGCCAGCGCGGAAACGATCTGGTCCAACGCCCAGCGCGATGAATCCGGCGGCAAGCTCGACATGGCGATGGAGGGCTACAGCAACTACGTCAAGTGCTACCCCGACACGGAAAATGCCCCCGGGGCGCAATACAAGATCGGCTACATGTATTTCACCGCCGCGCAGTACGACGACGCGGTGCAGGCTTTCGACTCGGTCCTCGAGCGGTGGCCGGAAAACCCCAAAACACCGGAAGCGCTTTACTACAAGGCCGTGGCCTTGCACAAGGCCCATCATCCGACCGACGCCGGCAAAGCATACAAGGACTACATCGCCAAGTATCCGCGCGGCGAGCACGTCCAGCAGGCTCACGCGAATCTTCGCACTCTCGGCCTCGAATCCACCCGCCCCGGCAGTCGAAAAAAGTAGCCCTTCGTCCCGAACCTGACCCAGAGCCGCGAGTGTCAACGCCGGTAGCCCGCGCATCGGTACCCGCTCGTTCACACTCGCGCGCTGTTTCGCCCGCCAACTCGATCTGCTATATTCCTACTCATGTCCAAGACCCTGTTGGTCCGTCTCGCCGCGATTTCCATCGCCTCGCTGGGTGCGTGGGTAGCTTACACGCAGAATCCGCAGGCTCCGCCGCAATTGAAGCTGAATAAAATCGCCGACGATCTGTACGAAATCGAAGGCGACGGCGGCAATGTGGCCGTCTACCTGACCAACGAAGGCACCATCGTGATCGACGACAAGTTCGAGCGCGATTACGCCGACATCATGGCCAAGGTCAAATCGATCACCGACAAGCCCGTGAAATATGTGCTGAACACGCATCAGCACGGCGATCACACCGGGGGCAACGCCAAAATGCTGGACGCCTCGGCCGAGATCATCGCCCACAAGAACGCGCGGGCGAACATGGTCGAAGGAAAGATGCCCGGCGTGCCGCGGATCAGCTTCAATGACGAGACGGAGGTGTTCCTGGGCGGCAAGGAAGTCCGCGCGCATCATTTTGGACGCGGCCACACCAATGGCGACGCCGTGATTTATTTCCCGGGCGCGCGCGCGATTCACACGGGCGACCTTTACACGGTGGGCCAGTCCAGCGCGCCGGTCACTGTCGCGCCGTTTATCGATTATTCAGCCAACGGCAGCGCGGTCGAATGGACCAAGACGCTCGACGGGATTCTCAACTCGGGCTGGGATTTCGACACGGTGATTCCGGGCCACGGCCCGATCATGCACAAGGCGGACCTGGTGAAGTATCGCGCCGATTTCGCCAAGATGCAGACGCGCGTTCGCGGCCTGGTGCGCGGCGGGCAGAGCAAGGAAGAGATCACCAAGGTGCTGGTGGCCGAATTCGGCTGGTCGCCGAATCCGCAAGCCCTGGGATCGCGCGCGATCGAGCCGATGATCGCCGAGTTCAAGAAGTAGCGGTCTAAGCTGAACTCGACTGGGCCGAGCCGCCGAGACCCAGTTCCGCCGCGCGTTCCTGCATCGCCTTGATGCAGAACTCGATGTGCTCATCCAGGTCGACGCCCAGTTCCGCCGCGCCGTTGGTCACGTCGTCGCGATTCACGTTGCGCGCGAATGCCTTGTCCTTCATTTTCTTGCGCACGCTCTTCACCTCGACCTCATGAATGCTGCGCCCCGGCTTCACGTAGGAACAAGCGGTGAGGAATCCCGCCAGTTCGTCGCAGGCAAATAACGTCTTCTCGAGCTTCGATATGCGCGGCACGCCGCTGTAATCGGCATGCGACAGAATCGCGCGGCGAATTTCTTCATCCACGCCGCGCTCGGCGAGGATCGGCTCGCCTTTCATCGGATGGTCGGGAGACTGCGGATGAATCTCCCAATCGAAGTCGTGTAACAGCGCGGTGACGCGCCATTTTTCTTCATCCTCGCCGAACTTGCGCGCATAAGCCGCGACGCACGCCTCCACCGCGAGCATGTGTTTGCGCAGACTGTCGGACTGCACGAATTCGCAGACAATTTCCCAAGCCTGATTACGATCCATAAATTCCAGTATGCAATGGATTCTGTTAAACTGACGAATAGTTCATCCCCAGAGGGCCTGTGGCGCAGTTGGGAGCGCGCTTCCATGGCATGGAAGAGGTCGTGAGTTCGAATCTCACCAGGTCCACCAAACACCTCAAAGAGTTACAGGCTCTACGCCAACAATGGGGGCCAACCCGCTCCCGAGCTGATCAAGAACAGAGTACCTTAACCCGCATCCGGTAGTTTTGAAAGTTCCGAAACCCATACGCCTGCCTCGACAGGAGTTCCATCTTGGTGTGGAATCCTTCGGTGATTCCGTTGT
>JAIQFJ010000348.1 GCA_020073325.1 Terriglobia bacterium
CTCTCGCGCGCCACCAGCGAAAGATACTCCGCCTCGGCGCGATGCATCACCAGCTTCGCGCCGGAAAGTTCCAGAATTTTCCACGACAGCCCGATGTGATCCGGATGCAGATGCGTCAGCAGCAGCATGCGAATATCGCGCCACGTGATCCCGATCTTTTTGAGCGAATCCTCCAGCGCGCCGAAACATTCTTCCGTCGCGATCCCCGAATCGACCAACAGATAGCCGTCGTCGAGATCGATCACATGAACGTTGACCGTCTCCAGTTCCCAGGGCATGGGAAGCGTGATCGTGTGGACACCGGGAGCCGTCTTCATGCTGCTTCTCTCACGCCACCGCATCCGCCGCGTGAAACGACGAGCGCACCAGAGGCCCGCTTTCCACGTGCTGGAAGCCCATCTCGTACCCGCGCTTTTTCAACTCGGCAAACTCCTCGACGGTCACATAGCGAATGATCGGCAGATGCTTCGGCGACGGCCGCAGATATTGCCCCAGCGTCAGAATATCGACGTTCGACCCGCGCAGGTCCTGCATCACCTTCAGCACTTCCTCGATCGTCTCGCCCAGCCCCAGCATCAATCCGGATTTCGTCGGAATCTCCGGCCGCGTCTTCTTCGCATACGCCAGCATGTCGAGCGACCGCTCATAGCGCGCGCCCATGCGAACCTGCCGGTACAATCGCGGCACCGTCTCCGTGTTGTGATTCAGCACGTCCGGCGAGGCCTCGAGCACGATATCCATCGCGCCGTGGGAACCCTGAAAGTCCGGCACCAGCACCTCGACGCCGCAGCCTTCCACTTTTTCGCGAATCGCGCGAATCACCAGCGCGAACAGTTCCGCGCCGCCGTCTTTGCGATCGTCGCGATTCACCGACGTGATCACCGCGAACTTCAGCCCCAGCGCCGCACAAGCCTCGGCGACGCGGCGCGGCTCGTCATAATCGACCGGCAGCGGACCGCCTTTCTGCACCGCGCAAAACCCGCACCGCCGCGTGCAGACATTTCCCAGAATCATGAACGTCGCCGTCCGCCGGTTCCAGCAATCGCCAATGTTGGGACATGCCGCGCTCTCGCACACCGTGTGGAGCTTGAGCGTCTCCACCAGTTCTTTCAGATCGCGGTAATTGTCGCCCACCGGCGCCGGCGCCCGCAGCCAGGAAGGCCGCGGTGCTTTCGGTTCAATCGTGACAAGCACTCAATTTCATTTTAGGACAGCGTTCACGCAAAGTCGCCAAGCGAACAAAAAATCTTCTTCGCGAGCCTTTCCCTGTGCGCCTTTGCGTGAACCCAGCCGTCCCGTTTACCCCTCCCCCGCGCCCAATTCTTTCATTCGTGTTTCGATGACGCGCGACGCCGAAAAATTCTCGGCCCGCTCGAAAAACCCGGGAAACATCGCATACGCCCTCTTCGGCACGAATCCGATCAACTGGCACGACGCCACCGGAGCCTCCGCGCGAATCGCCTCAAACACCGCATCCAAATCGGTCTGGACGAAATTCGTCAGGTTCATCGAAATCTGCGCGCACCCGCGCGACGCCAAAAATCGCCCCATCGCCTTCACGAACCGGAACCCGCCCGACGACTCTCGAATCTTCCTCGCCACACTCTGCGCGACACCCACATCCGCGGTCGCCAGGTTGACGTTAAAGGCGATCAGAAAATCGCGCGCCCCGACGACCGAAGCCCCCGCCGTCGGATGTGCCGCGATGTCGCCGACATCCGGCGGACGCCCGTCGAATCCTCGCCGCCGGACCTTTTCCAATCGTCTCCGCTCCGGGATCGTCGCGGCGGATTCGTAAAAATAAACCGGAATCCCGAAGCGCGACCAGATCCCGCGTCCCGCGCAATGCGCGATCGCGACGCAATCGTCCATCGTCGCGCCCGCGAGCGGCACGAACGGAATCACATCAGCGACCCCAACCCGCGGATGCACGCCTTCATGCTGCGACAGGTCGATCACCTCCGCCGCGCGCCCGGCGCCGCGAATCGCCGCTTCCATCACCGCATCGCTCGGACCCGCAAAAGTGACGACGCTGCGATTGTGATCCGCATCCGATTCATACCCGAGCAGGAGCACGCCTGCGACACCTGCAATCGCGTCGACAATCGCCCGCACCTTCGCCGCATCGCGCCCTTCAGAGAAATTGGGAACACATTCGATCACGTAAAAGGAATCCTCCGCGGGCGGATCGCCGCGAACCGAACCGCGACCATAGGGAGCGGCGAGTATTGAGTTTCGGAACAATTCTTCAACTCACTGTACGATCATAAAAATTGCCCCCAAAGCAACGCAAGCTGAAAACTCTCGACCGTGTGATCTCCAAAGCCGGCATCGGCTCCCGCACCGAGGCCCGCAGTTGGATCGGCGCAGGCCGCGTCGCGGTCAACGGCAAGAAAATCCAAACGCCCGATCACTGGGTCGACATCGAACGCGACCGCGTCACTCTCGACGGCCGCCCGCTCATCGCGCGCAGCAAAATCTATCTGCTGCTCTATAAACCCAAAGGCTACCTCACTACTTACAAAGATCCCGAAAATCGCAAGACCGTCTACGATCTCCTCCAGGACCTCGGCGAATGGGTGGTCCCCGTCGGCCGCCTCGATCTCGACACCACCGGGCTGCTCATCATGACCAACGACACCGATTTCGCCGACCACGTCATGAGCCCCGAATCGAAGGTGCCCAAAACGTATCTGGTGAAAGCCTCGATGCTCCTGACCGATGAGCAGCTCGACCGGCTTCGCCGCGGCGTCGAGCTTGCCGACGGCCCGACGCGCCCTGCGATCGTCACGCGCATCCGCGACGCGGCCCGCTACACGTTCTTCGAGATCACGATCACCGAGGGCCGCAACCGCCAGGTCCGCCGCATGGTGGAAGCGCTGGGCGCGAAGGTCCTGAAACTGGTGCGGACGCACATCGGCGCCATCCGGATCGGCGATCTGGAAATCGGAAAATACCGCGAGCTGACTCCCAAAGAGCTCAGCGCACTGCTTTCAAAAAGGTAGCGATCGCTTTCAGCTCCGCGTCGTTGTACGATTCCGCCGGATGCCGCCACGCGGCCGCCTCGCCGATCTTCACCGCGCCCGCATCCACCGTACGTTGCACCGGCGGCAGCACGCTCAAGTCGTACAGGGAGATCCGCCGTCCGCCGCGGCTGACGACCAGCGCGGGAAACGTGTCGCCGTCGATCGAAACGTTCACAATTCCGGCATGCGCGAGAGGCGCGACCGCAATTCCCAACCCGTCGGCCACGTGACAGGTGGAGCATCGCGCGAAGCCTCGTAAGGGATCGGAAAACAATTCTCGGCCGCGCAATGCCTCGGCCGAGAGCACGCGCGCCGGAGCTTCGTTCGTTCGCGGCTCGATCCCGTTCAACTTCGCGACGTAAGCCACCACCGCGTTGAAATCCGGCCGCGCGAGCACGGTCCCGTATCCTTGCATCGCCGTCCCCGGAACCCCCGCGCGCGTGGTGGTGATGATAAACGCCTCGTCAAACCCGCGCGCCGCGAGCTTCGGAGCGCCGCCGCCTTGTCCATTGGTCCCGTGGCAATACCCCGACGCGCACGACTTCGCGAAAACATCGGACCCATGCTCGACGATGGACTGCGCCTCCGTGAAAACCCCACTCAAAATCACCATAGACAGAACAACGTGGGGCCGCCAGCCATGGCGGCAAGCCGGTTGTCGAACCGGCTGGTTTTCCAACTCGAGAGAAGCCCCACAGGCTCTGTCGACCATCCTCAACGCCCGTCCTCCGGCAGCGCGAAAACCATCAGCGTCGATCCGCTGCGAAACGTCTCCGCCTCCGGCCACACAGGAGTCAGCGCGTTGCTCACCAGCGACCCCCAACCCGTCGGCGTCGCGATGTATTGCCGCCCGTTCACCGCATAGCTCACCGACGATCCGCGATGCCCCGCGCCGGTCTGAAAACTCCACAGCTTCTTCCCGCTCTTCGCATCCAGCGCGAAAAAATTCCCTTCAGGATCGCCCGTGAACACCAGATCCCCCGCCGTCGCGAGCATCGACGCCAGCAGCGCGTACTTGTACGGAAAACTCCACTGGCGTTTTCCCGTCACCGGATCGTACGCGTCCACATGACTATGCGCCGGACCCTTCGGCGGAGGCTTCATAATAAAATTGCCGCCGAAAAAACTCGCGCCTTCCTTCGCCTCCTGACGATCCGCCACAAGATCGTTGCAGACCTCCAGACTCGGCGTATAGATGAAACCCGTGCGCGGCGAATACGCGATCTGATTCCAGCTTTTTCCGCCCGCGGCGCCGGGACAGATATAGGTCGCCTGGCCCGCCACCGGCTCCTTGCGCCCCACCAGTTTGCCGTCCTCGGTCACGCCGGTGATCCAGTTATAGTTGTCGACAATCGGGAACGCGCTGACGAATTCGCCGTTCGCGCGATCCAGCACAAACGTGAAGCCGCCCTTGTTGACATGCACCAGCAGCTTGCGCAATTTACCCCGGACCTCGCGATCGATCAGGACGCTCTCATACGCCGAATCGAAATCCCAGACGTCTTTGGGGACCTCCTGATAATGCCAGCGCAGCTTGCCCGTATCGGCGTCGAGCGCGATCACGCTGTTGGTGTATAAATTCGCGTCTTCGCTTGATGAGGCGCGATCCTCCGCGAAAAAATCCGACGACGCATTGCCGACGCCCCAATAAACAAGGTTCAGCTCCGGATCGTAGGACCCGGTCATCCACGTCGCGCCGCCGCCGAGCTTCCATGAATCGCCCTTCCACGTCTCGTGTCCTTTTTCACCGGGACCCGGCACCGTATAAAATCGCCAGCGCAGCCGACCCGTTTTCTGATCGAACGCCGTCAGGTATCCGCGATGCGCCGAATCGCCGCCCGTGCCGCCGACGATCACCAGATCCTTCACGATCAGCGGCGCGCCCGTGATGTTGCAGCCGCACTGCTTCGTATCCTCGACGTTGACCTTCCACGATTCCGCGCCGGTCTTCTGATCGATCGCGACCACGTAATCGTCGTACGTTCCCAGGAAAACTTTTCCCGCCGCGACCGCCACGCCGCGATTCTGCGGGCCGTAGGGAACCGCTCCGCGCGGCGCCGGATACTTGTACTGCCAGATCAGCCGCCCCGTGGCGGCGTCGAGCGCGAAGACGTTGCTGCGCGACGTCGAAACGTACATCACGCCGTCGATCACGATGGGTGTCGCCTGAAATCCCATTTCGTAATCGCCGGTCTGAAACGCCCACACCGGCACCAGCCGTTTCACGTTCGACGTATTGATCTGATCGAGCGCGCTGTAGCGCCAGAACAGATTCGTGCCCCCGTGTTGCGGCCAGTTCTGCCGCGTAGCGCCGTCTTCCGCAAAGGCGCACACGCTCAGCAGCGCGAAAAGAAACCTCATGTCTCATCCATCATAATAAGAAGTCCCGATGACGCCGGAAAATCTCGCCGCCGAGCTGCACTCTCATGCGACGGATCGCCGCACGATTCGTCTCGGCGGAAATTTTTCGAAAGACCGCCTCGGCGGCGCGCCGTGCCCCGCCGGCGTTACGATTTCGACCCGCGAAATGCGCCGCCTGCTGCAATACGACCCGCGCGATCTGACCGTCAGCGTCGAAGCCGGCATGCCTTGGAGCGAACTCGAAAGCATTCTGTCCGGGCATCGCCAAATGCTGCCGCTCGACCCCGGCTGGCCCGCCTCGACCGTCGGCGGAGTGGTCGCGGCGAACCTCAGCGGACCGCGCCGGAGGCTCTACGGAACCGCGCGCGACATGATCATCGGCATGACCTTCGCGACGCTCGAAGGAAAACTGGTCCAGAGCGGCGGCATGGTGGTGAAGAACGTCGCGGGGCTCGACATGGCGAAGCTCATGATCGGGTCGTTTGGAACTCTGGCCGCAATCTGCGTCGTGAACTTCAAGGTTTTTCCGATGCCGGTGGAGACGCGCACGTTCGAGATGCGCTTCGCGACCGCGCAACAAGCCTTCACCGAACGCGACCGCATTCTGCAATCGGTCCTGCAGCCGGCCGCGATCGACATCGTCAACTGGCCCGACGGCTTCCGTATGCTGATCGCCGCGGGAGGATCGCCGGCCGTCCTCGATCGCTACGCGCGCGAACTGCCCGGAGCACTTGTCGTCGACGAATCGGCGTGGGATGAAATCCGCAATTTCGGGTCGCGATTCGAAGGAACCATCGTGACGATGTCGATGAAGCTGACCGAAATGGCCGCAGCGATGGAGTCGCTGAAAGTCCCCGCGATCGCGCGCGCGGGCAACGGCGTGATCTATGCGCACTACGCGCAGAACCCGCCGCAGCCGCAGTGGAACGGCGATTTCGCGACGATGGAACGAGTGAAGCAAATGTTCGATCCAGAGCGATTGCTGAATCGAGGCCGCCTGTATGGCAGGATCTGAACTCGACAAGTGCGTGCATTGCGGGCTGTGCCTGAACGCGTGCCCCACGTATCGGGAGCTACATCTCGAGATGGATTCGCCGCGCGGGCGGATTTACCAGATGGTGCAGGTGGCTAATGGCGCGCCGGTCAGCGATTCGTACCTGGAACACATCGACCTGTGCCTCGCCTGCCGCGCCTGCGAGACCGCGTGTCCCTCGGGCGTGCGCTACGGGCACCTGATCGAAAACGCGCGTGCCGAGATCGAAGAGCGCGTCGAGCGCCCCTTCACCGCTCGCATTCTTCGCACATTCGTTTTCGAAAAACTTCTACCGAGCCGAAAGATGCTGCGCCTGGCAGGCACGCTGATGCGCGTGCGCCAGGCGATTCCCCTTCGATTGCCGGGACGCCTGGGCGAACTCGAATCGCTGGCGCCGCGGGTTGAAAAGCCGTTCTTCGATTCGAACATCGGCCGCGTTTTTCCGGCCGGGGGCGAGACGAAACATCGCGTGGCGTTTCTGGCGGGCTGCATCGCAAACGTCTGTTTTGCGCGATTGAATGAAGCGACCGTGCGCGTCCTGCAAGCCAACGGCTGCGAAGTGACGATTCCCGCCGATCAGACCTGCTGCGGAGCTCTCCACGTTCATTCCGGCTTGCGTAACACAGCGCGACGGCTCGCGGCGCAGAACGTCGCGGCGTGTCTCAACGGAAATTTCGACGCGATCATCACCAACGCCGGAGGCTGCGGATCGACGCTCAAGGAATACGGCGAGTTGCTCGACGGCGATCCTCGCGCGCAGCAGTTCTCCGAGC
>JAIQFJ010000349.1 GCA_020073325.1 Terriglobia bacterium
AGGCGCATGTGAATCTCGGCATCGTCCGCCAGGAAATGGGCGAGCTGAAACTCGCGCGTGAATCCTACGAACGCGCGCTGCAGATCGCTCCCGACCTCGCCGACGTGATCTACAACCTGGCGAGCGTCCTCGAACAGCAGGGCGAAAAAGAAGACGCCGAGCGGCTGTACGTGAAACTGCTGGCGCGCAATCCGGAATGGGAAGACGCGTGGTTCCGCCTGGGCTATCTCCGCCTGCAGCGGGCCGACCATCGCGGCGCGGCCGAAGCGTTCCAGGCTTGCGTCCGCAAACGCCCGAACTGGCCGGAGGCGCAGTTGAACCTCGGTCTCGCCTTCTGGAACATCAACGATCACGAAAGCGCCGCCAAGGCGTTTGAAAGCGTGGTCGAAGCGGATCCCACGTCGATCGACGCGCTGCGCGGCCTGGCGGCCCTGGCGGTCGAGCGCGAGGATCTCGACAAAGCTCTCGATCTGCAAGCCAAGCTGATCGAAGCAGGCGAGCGTACGCCGGAGCTGTTCTACAACACCGGCCTGCTCCTGCAAAAGTCGGGGCAGGTGGAAGATGCCGTCCGGCTCTACCAGGAAGCGCTCGCCGAGCGTCCCAACTTCGCCGAAGCGCTGCTGAACCTCGGCCATGCGCTGAAGGCTCAGGGCAATCTCGAAGAAGCCCGCACCTGCTGGCGTCAGGCTTTGGAACAGAAGCCCGAGCTCGCCACGGGATACTTCGAGCAGTAACTCAAGTCGCGTCGATCAGCGGCAAGGACTGGACCTTCGCCCACTGCTCTTCCGGCGAGCACGTCTTCGTTCGCTCGCGATGCGGACGATACAGCTCCGCCGCCGTCCGTCCGCGTAGCTCCGGGGGGCAAATGTCTTCGCGCACGAAGAACGCATTGACTCCCGCCGATTCCACCGCGGCCAGAACGTAGCCGAGCTGCTTGCCGAGATTTTCCAGCGCCCGCAGCGACGCGCCGTGGTAGTACCCGCCGGGTGGGCAGCTGAATTCCGCCGAGTAGGGGACCGTCACGGCCCGCTCCGCGCCGAACGACGCATTGTATTCGATCACGACGATCCGCGGTTGAATCACGGTGACGGCTTTCCACAACCAGTAATCGATTCCGTCCACGTCGATCGAGAGGACGCCCGTTTTTCCATGAACACCCGCGTCGCCGATCAGCGTGTTCACGTTTTCCGCGGTCACCATGGCTTGCCGGATCTCCAGGCGATTCTTTTTCCGTGCGAGCAGGCGCGCCGCGAGGCGCTTCGCTGCATCCACCGAAAGCGGGTTCGCCTCCAGCATCAATCCGTCCCAGCCGAGCAGAAAAGCGAGAATCGCGGTATTGCACTCGCGCGCGTCCTCCGTGCCGATTTCGACGAACGTTTTTGCCGCCGCGCCCGTGCGCGCGATCAGCGACAGCAGAATCCCGTCCTCCCCGTTCTGCGAGTACAAGCTGAATTCCTGCGAGCCATCCGCGAACAGATCCGGGAACTCGCGCCGCAGAAACAGCTCTGCTACGCCCGCGCGCGCCGCCTCCACGTCGCGCAGACGATCGTCGATGTGCGACAGAGATTTGATCCGCCCCAGCGTCTTGGGGGAGATCCACCGGCGCAGAATTCCGCGGTAGTAATCCTTCATCCGATCCGCTCAATTCTCCTATAAGAGAGGGCTCCGGCGCGCAACTCCCCTGACGTAACCCAAACCGAGGCATCATCGTCCCTACTTACGACTCTCTCGATTTCTTATAATGTTGATGAGCCGCCGTGTACGCTGACGCCATTCTGAATCTCGCCTGGGCTGCCGTTTGTCTGGCTGCCTTCGGGTGGTTCATTGCCGCCGAAAAACAGCGGGTCTCGCGACGGGCGATCGTTTCCCGAGCGGTCGCGCTCAGCCTCGCGCTGGTTTCGTTGTTCCCCTGCGTTTCGGCCAGCGACGATGCAGTCCGCATCCAGTTCCTCTCGGCGTCGACCAGCGAGCATCAACACTCGCAGACTCCGCAACCGGATAAGAAGAACCTCGGGACGCTGGTCCGCTTGCTGGAAACGCTCGACTCGGTGCAGATCAGCGTCAGCCTGGTCCTGTGTTTCTGCCTCTACCTGTTCGCTTTCGCGCTGATCGAAACGCACAAAAGCCTCGAACGCTTTGAGCCGATCCGCGCGGGCCGCGCTCCGCCCGCCATCGCCTAATCCCGTTTAAAACGTAACGATTTATTCACTGGAGGAAGAGGAATGCGACGCCTGAAAAGGCGGGCGCTCAGCGACTTCCAGGTCATCTTCAAGACTTGGAAAGCGCCCCGCGAGCGCGCTCGCTCGATTTATTGGATCGGCCTTTTGGCGATGGCCGCGCACGTTGCGCCGGCTCAGCCGAGTTCTGTCCATACCTATACCTGGGAACAGCTCCGCGACGAATTTCGCGCGACCAATCCCACTCTGCAGGCCGCGCGCGTCAACATCGACGAATCGCGCGCGCAGGAGATCACGGCTTATTTGCGCCCGAATCCGGAACTGACCGGGACGTTCGACCAGATGAATTTCTTTGCTCCGCAATCTCCGCCGAGCGGCAACGGAGGCAATTCTTACAGCCCGTTTGCCTACGCGCTGCCGTCCGGATCGATCAACTATCTGCATGAGCGCGGCGGCAAACGCGAGCTGCGCCGCGACAGCGCGAAGCAGGGAACCGCCATCTCCGAATCGCAGCTTGCCGATCAGGAGCGTACGCTGATGTTCAATCTTCGCAACGCCTTCGTGCAGGCGCTGCAGGCGAAATCCGTCGTCGGCGTCGCGCGCGAAAATCTCGCTTATTTCGATCACGTCCTCGAAGTCAGCCGCGAGCGTTTCCAGGCCGGCGATATTTCAAAACTCGACCTGGACCGCCTCGAACTCCAGCGCGTCCAGTTCGTCTCCGACGTCCAGACCGCGACCGTGAATCTCCGGACCGCGAAAATCCAGGTGCTCGCTTTACTGAACGATCGCGCGCCGGTCGAGCAGTTCGATGTCAACGGTCCGTTCGACTACAAAGAACAAGCGACGCCGCTCACCGAGTTCCGGCAAATGGCGCTCGACACACGGCCGGATCTCAAGGCCGCGCTGCAATCGGTCCAGAAAGCGGAGACGGATCACAAGCTGGCGGTCGCGAACGGAACCACAGATCCAACCTTCTCCATCGACCTGGCGCGCAATCCGCCGATCCCGGCCTACCTCGGGTTCAGCATGACGATTCCGCTGCGCATCTTCGACAAGAACCAGGGCGAAAAACTGCGGACTCAGCTCGACATCCAGAAGAATCAGCGCCTGCGCGACGCCGCCGAGGCGCAGGTTTTCAGCGACGTCGATTCCGCCTACGCCACCCTCGAAAGCAGCCTCACGCTGTTGCGTCCCTATAAGACCGATTATCTGAAGCGCGCCGCCGACGTCCGCGAGACCGTTTCGTTCGCCTATCAGCGCGGAGGGGTTTCGCTGCTCGATTTTCTGCAAGCCGAGCAGGATTACCGCAGCATCCAGCTCAGCTATCTCAACCTGGTGGGCGCCTATCTCACCGCCGCCAGCCAACTCAATCTTGCCGTTGGCCGCGAGGTCATCCAATGAGCCGAATTTATTTATCTCTCTTGATCGCGCTGGCTTTGGGAGCCACCGCCTGCACCACCGGAGCCGCCAAAACCGGCGATCCGAAAGCGAATGAAGTTCCGCCGACCACCGTTGAACCGGTGCCCGATCCCAATCTCATCAACGTCGACAAACCGGATCGCTTCGAAGCGGTCGACGTCACCAGCCGCGCCGAGGTCGATCAGCTCCAGGTGAACGGCGTGATCGCGCCCGACGTGAATCGCACGGTGCCGGTGAACGCGCTGACGTCCGGCCGTGTCGTGAGCCTCAAGGCGCGCCTCGGCGACGACGTGCAGAAAGATCAGGTCCTGCTCACCATGACCAGCCCCGATCTGACACAGGCCATTTCCGATTACCGGAAATTCCAGGCGAGCGAGTCGCTGGCGAAGACGCAGTTCGAACGCGCGCAGGTCCTCTATCAGCACGGCGCGATTCCGCAGAAGGATCTGGAGGTCGCAGAGGACTCCTATAAACACGCGCAGGTGGACACGGAGAGCACGGCCGAACGCATCCGGATCTTTGGCGGCGATCCGCAGCATCCCGCCAACCTCCTGGAAGTCCGCGCGCCGGTGGCGGGCACGATCGTCGAGCAGCAGACCGGTCCCGCGGCGGGCGTCAAGTCGCTCGACAATGCGCCGAATCTTTTCACCATTGCCGATCTGTCGCGGATCTGGGTGTTGTGCGACGTTTGGGAAAATAATCTCGCGCAAGTGCACGTCGGCGATCATGCCGACATCGAACTCGCCGCGTACCCGAACCGCCGTTTCCGCGGGCGCGTCGAAAATATTTCCAAGGTCCTCGACCCGAACACGCGCACCGCGAAAGTGCGGATCGAGCTCCCGAACGAAGGCGGCATCATGCGTCCCAACATGTTCGCCGTGGCGCATTTCCTGTCGCAAGGCGCGCACACCCGGGCCGTCGTTCCCGTCAGCACCGTGCTGCGCTTGCAGGATCGCTACTGGGTGTTCATCAAGACCGGTGAAAAGCAGTTCAAGCGGACCGAAGTCCAGGCTGGCCCTGTAAATCCGGACGGCACCCAGCAGATTCTTTCAGGACTGCGCGCCGGCGATCAGGTGGTGAAAGACGCGCTCCAGTTCGACCGCGAGGCAACGAATAGAGACTGACGGTTACTTCGTCAAGTACACGGCAAACCGCGTGACGTCGTGAAATCCCATGCGGCGATAGATCTTGTATCCCGCCTCGGTCGACTGCAGCACGAATTTTGCGATCCCGGTGCGCCGCGTCAGCTCATGCGCCGCCATGCGCAACAGCGCTTCTCCGTAGCCTTGTCCGCGAAACGCCGGCAGTGTCGCCAG
The DNA here is from genome assembly GCA_020073325.1 of Terriglobia bacterium. Classification (GTDB taxonomy): domain Bacteria; phylum Acidobacteriota; class Terriglobia; order Bryobacterales; family Bryobacteraceae; genus Palsa-187. Next base: position 4,913 of record JAIQFJ010000349.1, read on the forward strand.
GGAATACACGCCGACCGCGCCCGCCGCCTCCACCATCGCGACGATCGACACCGGTTTTCCGCCCACGTATCCGACAAAGCCCTGATAGCCGCCGTTCCAGGCTTGTTCACGCAGATACACCGCTCGCGCGATCAGATAAGGAATGTCGAAGCACAGCGAAGTAATCTCGGCGAACGCCCCGCGCGTCGATGCGTCGGCGACGCGCCGCATTTCGATCGCGGGCAGAGGCCGCACGGACGGCAACAGCGCGGGACAAAGCATCCCCGGCGGATGCGAGATCGACCGCATCCCGAATTCCGCCAGCATGTGCCGCGAATCGCGCCGGTTTTCCGGTTCCAGCAGATCCTCGCAAAGCCAGAACGACCAGCGCAGGGTGCGCTCCCGGAAGTAACGCGAAATCGCGCGCATCCGCGATTCGAGCTGCCCATCCACCGCGGGCCCGGTCAGCAGCGCGATGTTGAACACGCCGTAATCGAGCCCTGAAAACATCGCGACCGACCCGTCCAGCGTTCGAATTTCGCCCGAGCCGGAAGCTTCGCCGAAGAACCGCATGGCGGCCCTCAGGTTCTCGTCAACGATCTTGTATTCAGCCACGAAAGGAGCCGGATTCACACGCGTCCGGTTCAATTGTAGTCACAACAAAGTCACCGGGTCCACGTCGACCACCAGGTTGGCGGGGTTCCACTTCTCCGCCGCCGCGTAGCGTCGCAACTGTCCCAGGAGCTTGTTTAGCATCGCCCGGCTCGGCGACTTGATCAGCATCTGGTAGCGATACTCATTTTTGACCTTCGCCACCGCCGCGATCGCCGGACCCATCACACGCACCCCTTCAGGGGCCGGCTGCAGCACGCGAGCCAGGGCCGCGCTGCGGGACAACGCGTCCTCTTCGTTCACCGCGCGCACAATGACGTTCGCCAGCGCGGCGTACGGAGGATACGACATCATCCGCCGGAACTCGATTTCCTTCGCGTAGAACGCTTCGTAATCCTGCGCCGCCGCGCCCTGAATCGCGTAATGATCCGGATTGATGGTCTGGATCAGCACGATCCCCGGCGTCTCCCCGCGCCCCGCGCGTCCGGCGGCCTGCGTCAGTAATTGGAACGTGCGCTCCGCCGCGCGAAAATCCGGCAGGCCGAGCCCGATATCCGCGCTGACGATCCCCACCAGCGTGACGTTCGGAATATCGTGCCCCTTGGCGATCATCTGCGTTCCCACCAGGATGTCGTACTCGCCCGCGCGAAACTTTGCCAGAATCGTTTCGTAATCGCGCTTGCCGCCGACGGTGTCTCGATCGAGCCTCGCGATGCGCGCCTTGGGAAATGCGCCGTGCAACTCGTCCTCCACGCGCTCCGACCCCAGGCCGACGAATTGCATGAAGTCGCTGTCGCATTTCGCACAGCGATCCGGCACGCGCGCCGAATAATTGCAGTAGTGGCACAGCATGCGCCGGTCGCGGCGATGATACGTCATCGTCACGGAGCAGTTCACGCACTGCATGCGCTCGCCACACGCGCGGCACGTCACGAAGCTCGAAAATCCGCGGCGATTCAGCAGCAGCATGGTCTGCTCGCCGTTTTTCAGCCGCTCGTCGACCGCCTCGATCAGCTTGCGCGAAAACGTCGCCTGCTTGCGCGTCTCGAGAAATTCCTCGCGCATGTCGATCAGCTCGACTTTCGGCATGGGCCGCTGCTCGATGCGCTCGGTCAATTCGATGCGCGTGTTTTTTCCCCGATCCGCGTTGTAGCGGCTTTCGAGACTCGGGGTCGCCGACCCGAGCACCACCACGGCTCCCGCGTTCTTCGCCCGCACGATCGCCACGTCGCGGCCGTTGTAGCGCGGAGTTTCCTGCTGCTTGTAACTCTGATCGTGCTCTTCGTCGACGACAATCAGGCCCAGGTTCCGCACCGGCGCAAAAACTCCGGAGCGCGTCGCCACCACGACGCTCGCTTCGCCCGACCGGATGCGCCGCCACTCCTGCGATCGCTCCGAGTCGTGAAACGCCGAATGCAGAATCGCGACGCGATCGCCGAATCGCTGATGAAATTGTCCCGCCATCGCGGGCGTCAGTCCGATCTCCGGAACCAGCATCAACGCCCCGCGCCCCGCGGCGAGCGTCGCCTCGATCGCGCACAAATAAATCTCGGTCTTTCCCGATCCCGTCACGCCCTGCAAGAGAAATGTTTGAAACGACCCCAGCGCGCCCGAGATCTGATCGAAGGCCGACTGCTGCTGCGCATTCAATGTGTGCGGTCCGCGCGGCGGCGCGAATCCG
>JAIQFJ010000350.1 GCA_020073325.1 Terriglobia bacterium
GTTTCGGTCTGCAGATGCTCGCGCCGCTGGAAGCGGGGGACGTATTTCCCCTTGGGAAATTCGATGACCAGCGGATCCTCGCTGCCACCGTCGTTGTAATATTCCTTCAACTTCACGCGCAGCCGGCTGGCGAGTACGCGCACCAGGGAATCGCTGCGGGGGTCGTAGGAGTCGGGCTTCTTCAAGACCTCCGTTCCAATGACATATTCCTTCAGGGTGTCGGCGTTGCCTTGCAGCGTTTGCGCGACAGTAAAACGGAGCAGGCTTCGGAGCCGTTTCGAACGGGCGAATTTTTCACTCGCCAGAATCCGCTCGACCTCGCTCTGTATGGCCTCGGGGGAAAGCTCCTCCACGATTCTGGGGACGTTGTCGTAACGCGACATTACTCACCTCTTGTCCGTTAGATTCCTACCGGAGTATCGCGTTTCTTATTAAGTGGAAAATCTTAGTTTCCGTGCGCCTGCACCTGCGCTTCCCGGCTGGTGGCGGCGAGTTCCGCAAGGCGGCTGTGCAGTGTCCGGACGCTCATTCCGAGCAGTTCCGCCGCACGGCGCTTGTTATTTTTGGTTTGCTTGAGCGTAAGTTGAATGTATTCTTTCTCAATCTCACGAAGGGGTTTCCCGGCTTCCATCGTGATGGTATTGCGTTCTTCAATGCCAGCAGGCGCAAGTGGTGCTTCGGCCGGAATATGAAAAACGGGAGGCAAGTGATTCGGCGTGATGGTGCCTTCCCGCGCGACGATCACGGCGCGTTCCAGCACATTTCTCAATTCGCGGATATTTCCCGGCCAATTGTGGCTCATCAGCCGGGCAAAAACCTCCGGATGCACATCGGCGACGCGGCAATCGTGCTTGGCGTTGAGATCGCTGATCAGGGCCTGCACCAGGGCGGGCAGATCGTCCTTGCGATGGCGCAGCGGGGGCAGGTCGATGTGAAAGACGTTCAGCCGATAATACAGATCCTCGCGCAGGAGCTTCTTTTCGAGGGCTTCCTGCATGGATTTGTTGGTCGCCGCCAGCACCCGGACGTCGACGGCGATCTCCATTTTTCCGCCCAGCCGGCGCACGCGCGAATCTTCCAGAACACGCAGAAGCTTGGCTTGCATCGCAATCGGCATGTCGCCGATTTCGTCTAAAAACAGCGTTCCGCCGTGCGCATGCTCGAAGCAGCCGGCCCGGCGGCCGAGGGCTCCCGTGAACGCGCCGCGCTCGTGGCCGAACAGCTCGCTTTCGATCAGATTTTCGGGAAGCGCCGCGCAGTTGACGGCCACGAACGGTCCGCTGGCGCGTGAACTGAGCCGGTGGATGGCCGCCGCGACGCGCTCCTTGCCAGTCCCGCTTTCGCCGGTGATCAAAACAGGGGCGGAACTGGGCGCGATCTGCTGGATCATGGAGAAGACGTGGCGAATAGAGGGCGAGGTACCTACGAGGTCCCCGAGAAAACCGTGCTGGCTGAGCTGGCGCTGGAGCCGTTCGGTTTCCTTCATCAGGTTCTTGTAGCGAATGGCGCGTTCGAGCAGCGTCGAAAGAGCCGCGGCCTGGGCCGGTTTTTCGAGAAACCAGAATGCGCCGAGGTCGTGGACGATGGAGATTGCCTTGTCGATGCTGCCGAAGCCGGTGAGGACAATCGCAGGCGTCAGATCGCCGCGCTCCAGAAGCTGGCGCAGGAGCGCGAAGCCGTCGATGCGCGGCATCATCAGGTCCGTGACGATCGCGTCGACGGAAGCGGGGCCGAGCTTTTGCAGCGCCTCCTCACCGTCTTCAGCCGTTTCGACGGAATATCCGAAGCCGGCGATCATGGTCGACAGGCTAAGCCGCTCACGAGGGTCGTCGTCTACGACAAGGATGCGAGCCGGAGAGGGCTTAGAAACCATAAAGTGCCATTTTAACGAAGGATGTTTATCACCGGCGAAAACTGACGCTTTGTCACGGTTACACGGTGGGCCGCCGAACGGTCTATTGTCGCGGTTGCGTCTCACTTGTATGGCGACCAAGAATATTTCGGTTTTTGGGATTTACGGGAACGAACTCGATACGGCCGACTGCATTGACGAGCTGCGCAGCGCGGGATTTCGAAACACCGACGTTTCGATTCTCTATTCGGAAAATACCGGCAACAAGGATCTGGCTCACGAAAAAAGCACGAAAGCTCCGGAAGGCGCCGCAGTCGGCGCAAGTTCGGGAGCGGTGATCGGGGGCGCGCTGGGATGGCTGGCGGGGATCGGCGCGCTGGCGATTCCGGGGCTGGGTCCGTTTATCGCGGCGGGTCCGATCATGGCGCTGCTGGGCGGCGTCGGCGTGGGCGGCGCATTTGGCGGAATCGCCGGAGCGCTGATCGGCGCGGGGATGCCCGAATACGAGGCCAAGCGCTATGAAGGCCGCATTCGCCGGGGCGGCGTGCTGCTTTCGGTCCACTGCGACAACCACGAGTGGGAAAAGACGGCGAAAGAAATCCTGACCCGCACCGGCGCCCAGGATATCGCGTCGACCGCGGAGGCGAAGGCGGATTTCGGATCGAGCGAAGTCCCGCGGCCGCGAACGCCGGCGGGGCATACCGATTCGTAAATATTGCTGGGTGCGCAGGAAGGATGCGGGAAGCGTTGCAGACAACGGCCAGCGGGGGACTTAGCGCGAAGAAAACGTGAGCTGCGTTTTGGCGCTTCGGTTGCGGTTACCGATGTGCCGAATCAAACCGGCAATCCAACAAAAAGAGGTTTCAAGATGAATTGGGATCAAGTCAAAGGCCAGTGGAAACAGATGCGAGGTTCGATGAAGGAACACTGGGGAAAACTCACGGACGATGACCTGACTCAGATCGACGGCCAGCGAGACAAGCTCGTGGGACGTCTGCAGGAGCGTTATGGGATCGCGAAGGAGGATGCGATGCGTCGCGCGGACGAGTGGCTCAAAGCGCAGACAGAGCCGCAGCATACCGGGTCCCGGCATCTCTAATCCGAAATTACTACAGAGAGGAAGCCGCGCGGTCGTGGGATCGCGCGGCTTTGTTGTTTTCGGCGATGGTTTACCAGCGGAAGCCGAAGGTGACGGGGATGAAGGCGGTGGGGCGGTTTGTGTAGATCTGGTGGTAGCGCGCCTCGGCGAAAAATTTCGCGTGGCCGCTGCCGACATGGAAGTTGAATCCGCCGCCGCCGTTCACGCCGAATTTATTGGCGTCGTAAGAAAGCAGGACCTGGTTGGTCGGCACCGAGATCGGATAGAAGACACCGAAGAACGGATCGAATCCGGTGAACGTCGCGATGGAAGGCTGAGTGAACTCAACGTGACGGTGGTAGATGCCGGGGCCGCCGATCAGATAGAAGTCGACCTTACCTTGCGGATTGAAGCGGATCACCGGATCGGCCGAGAAGGCCCAGACGTCGGTGGTGCCGCCGGGGAATTGCAGAGCATTGAGCGTCGCTGAGTTGATGCCCATGTGGTTGTACGTGAATTCTCCGACTAGGCCGAGGTGCGCGCCGAAGAGATTCACGCCGGCCTGTCCTTCAAAGTTCCAACCTGTGTCGAGAGCGGTTCCCGTGTGATAAACGGGAGTCGTGAATCCGGCGCCCACCGCTGCCGTGAAGAACGAATTTTGGGTTTCCTGTGCCAGCAGGGGCAACGCACTCAAGCCGCACACGAACAAAGCGAGTTTTGTTTTTAGCATGTTATGCCTCGTTATAGAAATTGGGGCATTTTCACCGTGACACCCCTCTGCCCAATGGACTGTTCTGCGTGGGGTGTGTTTCAGAGGAAAGTAGGTGGTGCGACGTTATGAAGAATGTGGACGAGCCGCGCGCAGACCGATTGCGAACGGCGCGCGGCTCGGCACTGAGAGATGGCGGGAAATTTACTGGCCGCTTGGTTTGAGGGCGTAGGTGCGATCCCAGAAGGGGACGCTGCCGATGGGGTCGCCGGAGATCACGATTTCGACGCGTTCGTTTTCGGCGGCGGAGGAGCCGGCGGGGCGTGAGTTGCCGAAGCCGCGCGAGGTGACTGCATTCGGCGATACGCCGCGGGCGATCATGATTTCGCGGACGGCTTGGGCGCGCCGGGCCGATAGTTCGTCGCTCGCGGGCATTTCCGTGTGTCCTTCGATTTCGACGCGCAGGCCGGGGGTTGCGGCGACAATCGCTCCGATGCGGGCGATCTGGTCAGTGGCCGAAGGACGCAGCACGGCTCCATTGAAAGCGGTGTTCGGAACGACGGCGACAAGGCCGCGCGGCGTGTCGCGCGTCGGGAGCGGAGCATTCAGTTTTTCGAGGAGCTGCATGCGCATTTCGGATTGGCGGCGCTGCGGCGAATCGGGAGGCGGAGGAGGAATCGCGGTGGATTGATTCACGCGAGCCTGCGCGTCGGTCCGCAATTGGGCGGCTCGTGCGGCGGCGGCTTCGGCTTCGGCACGCTCGCGGGCGGCGCGTTCGGTATCGGCCTGGGCTTTCGCGTCCTGCGCTTCGAGCTTTGCTTTTTCGATCTCGGCGGCGGCGGCAGCCTGGGCTTGTTGCGCGGCGGCGACATCGGCCTGCGCTTTGGAAAGCTTGTCGTCCTGCGTGCGGCGCTCGGCGATGACACGAGCGTCTTCGGCGGTCTGCGCGGCTTCTCGCGCGGCCTGGATGATGCGGCTGGTGTCGCCCTTGCTCTGTTCGAGCTGCTGCGCTTCGATCAAAAGCTGCTGCGCTTTGGTGAACGTGTTGGGAGCGAGCTCAGCCGCATTGGCGGCCTGCGCGACGCCCACGGCGTTCTGCGCCTGGTACAGCTCCAGCAACTCTTCGTATTTGCGCATGGAAACTTTCGGCGCATTGTTGGTGGTGGTGGCGGGGATCTGGTAGGCGTAGTGGCCGCGCGGCATCAGCTCGTAACGCGCTTCCACCTGTTCGATCTTACCCACCGTGTCGGGGCGCACTTCATTTTCGAGCACGACCACATCGCTGGGGGTGCGGACGGCGGAGTAGGGTTCGGCGGTGACGATCATCGCGAAGGCCTGATAATCCGTGGTGACGCGGAGATGCGACTTATCGGAGCTGCCGGGCACGATTTCGCCGATGTTGTGCGGCCGGCCATCGGGAGTGAGGGCCCACAGGACGTAGGTAAGATATTCGCGGCCGAAACGCTGCGGCTCCGTTATGTTTTCAAAGTGGACATCGATCTCGCTGCGGCCCTGTTTCGAGTCGACGCTCGCTTCACCTTTGGCTTTCGGCATGAGGATGGTGCCGCGGAAATCGATGAGCGTGGGGCCGTTGCGGTATTGGTAATTGATCGCCTTGACGGTCCGCTCGGTGACGGTGACGCGATAGATCGGCGCGGTTTGAGGTTGTTGCTGCTGGCAGAATGCGGGAATCGACAGGGCGAGGATAAAGAAGGACTTCATGATTGTTTGCTCCTGTGGAACCGCTTGCTGACGCGCGCGGCTCGGGGCCGTAGGTTCATAGACGACAGGTTTGATGACAATATGACGTTCGTCGCTGGTGGCGCCATGCCAATGCGTCGAGCAACAAGATCGCCATGCCCTGAAGCGATTGATTTCGCGTCACGTGACAGAGTGGACCCGGTAAAAATGCCTTAGAGATGGCGGAACGGCTCGCTCGTCTCTACCGGTGCATCGGGAGGACGGCGGCTGGCTTCACGTTCGAGAGACCGGGTGACGAGTTCCTTCGAGCCGAGTCCGACAGCGAGGGCCAGAGCAAAAACAATGCCGCCGAACAGGATGCCGAAAGCGATGTGGACGATGCTGCCGCCGATGGCGAGATTTTCGAGGGCCATCGCGATGGCGAGGACGATGATCATCCACTTCACGCCGGTGCTGATCAGGCGCGCGTACTGGAGATTCATGTTCACGGCTCCGATGAGCACGCTGCGCGCGAGGAATCGCGCGACCACGGTTCCGACCAGAAGAACGACGGCGGCGGCGATGACGTTCGGAAGATAGGTGAACAAAACGAAGACGAGCTGCGAAGTGAGGGCGGAGTCGAACGCGGCGAGTCCGATCAGGAAGCCGACGAGAACGATCGCCCAGAACACGGTGCGCGCGAGCAGCAGCGAAGGGCTGCGGTCGGGCGCCCATTCGGCGAGAGAGCGAAAGCCCCAGCGGGCGAGGCGCTCATCGAAAGCGAGTCCGGCAAGGGTGCGCCGCAGCACGAAATAGAGAACGCCGGCCAGAAGCGCGGCAAAGACGACGGCGATCACCAGCGCGACGATGCCTGGAACGAGACTGGCGAATTCGTTCAGCACGCGGATCATGGATTGATCGAGGGCTTTTTGTACCTGCTCCCACATACGGCCTCCTTTAGGGATTAAAACGATCGGGCCAGCGCCAGCGTGAAAGAACGTACGGCTTGGCGGATTCGAACGCGAGCGCGAGCTGTTCGGCGCGATGCTCGATGGCGGCGTTGTCGGTGTTGCCGAGTTCGAGCACCCAGGAAGCGACCCACGCGAGATAGAGCGGCGTCATGGCGCGGATCAGATGATCGGGACTGATGGCGCGCAGGCGATAGCCGAGCGCGAAGTCGTAGAGGATGCGCGCCCACAAACGATCCGGCATGCGGAATTGGTCGGGGGCGAGGCGCACGAGCTTTCCGAGCTCGAGCAGAGTCCCGGGCGGCAGAACGATTCCCCAGATTTCCTGGAGATTGCGGTAGCCGAGATGAAAGGACTCGATCATGCGCTGCAGGTCGATGGATTGGGGGCCCGGGTGCAGCTCGAGCGGATCGCCGAAGGTCGGGATGTTTTGCGACCCGCGGATTCGCTGCCAGTGTTGGGCGTGAATTTCGACTTCCTGAAAAACGGGTCCAAGGACCTGGCTCAGCGTGGAGCTTTGGTTCATCCAGTCAACCGGCGGATAGCGGCGCTCGCCGACGAGGGCCTGGCAGATTTCGAAGCCATCGCAGATCGCATCGACGCTGATGGAGGCGAGGGATCGCGGATGCTTTTTGGAACCCTTGGCGAGAAGGCTGGCGGCAAATTTCCCGGAGAAGGCGAAATCGGGACCTAACGGATGCTGGATCTGTCGTCCATAGAGCGCGCGGGTGAGGGGCGAGACGATGCCGGTGTTGAGGAGTCCTTCGAATCGCGCGTGGGAGTAGCACGGCGTAACGAGATCGAAATCGAGTTCGACGACGGGGCGGATGAGGCGATAGATCCACTGCGGCGTGATGTTGTCGAGATCGGAGACGATGACGGCGGAAGCGCGGGCGT
>JAIQFJ010000351.1 GCA_020073325.1 Terriglobia bacterium
GCGCACCCGCACTGAGCCCGCCGAGCCCGCGCGCGAGCAACCCGTCGCGAGCCATCGCAAACGGGACCCGCGCCATCGATAGGATCACTCCGTTCAACGCTCCGGCGGCCGAGATCATGAAGAGGATGGAGAGCAGCGCCGGTCCGCGATCGCCCAAAAATGTCGCCGCGGCCTTCGACGCCACCGGCAGCGCGTCGCGATGCAGCGTCGAATTGGCGGAGGCGACATCATCGAACGGCAGGACGTAAAAATACGCCAGATTCGCCAGGCCGTAGAGAGCCAGCACGATCAGCACCCCCACGATCAGCGCGCGGGGCACTACTTTTTCCGCGTTGCGAACTTCTCCCGCCACCATCGGCATGAACGCCCATCCGTCGCACGCCCAGAGTGCCGATAGAACCGCCGCGCCGAAGGCACTGACTCCGACGGGGTGCGGCGCAAGAGCGCGCAGATTCGCGGCACTGCCGCTGGAGGAAAAAAAGTACGCACCCGCGACGATCACCAGGATCCCGCCGGCTTTGGCGATACTCAGCAGGGTCTGCACGTGGCCGCCGAATCGCACGCCCGCGCAGTTCGTCAAACCGAACAGCAGAATGACCGCAACGGCGATCGCTTCTTTCAATCCGAGCTGCCAGGGAATCTCGCGGCCCAGGATGTGAAGCATCGCCGAGGCCCATACACCGCGCACCGGCACGACGGCGGAAAGAAACGTCGCGAAGCCCACGCCCAGCGCCGCGATTCCTCCGGAGGCCACCACGAATCGCATCCAGCCGTCGAGAAACGCCCACAGGTCGCCATACGCCGCGCGGATGTAGGCGTATTCGCCGCCCGCTTTCGGCAGCATGCCGCCGAGTTCGGCGAACGTCAGCGCTCCGGCCAGCGACATGAATCCCGCGACCACCCACGCCGCCATCACCATTCCGGGCGAGCCGACCTGCTGCGCCATTACCGACGCCTTAAAGAACACACCGGTCCCGATCATCGAGCCGACCACCAGCGCGGTGGTCCCGGTGAAGTCGAGTCCGCGGATTAATTCGCGATTCTTTTCAGCCACCAATGAACACTGATAAACACGAGTCGAACATTCGTGTCCATTCGTGTTCATTCGTGGCTGAAGGAAACGCCCCGGCCTTTGATGCCATCCTTGAGATAGTAGTACGAATCCCACTATCATCGTTCTGGAGGAACTTACATGCGAAAACTGATCGCCGCGTTCGCGCTGAGCGCGGCGCTGCTCTGTGCTGAATCCGATGCTCCCAAGCGACTGCAGGCAGCCGCGGACGCTTTTAAGGAAGTGATGGACGTCCCCGACAAAGCGATCCCGCAGGATCTGCTCAATAAAGCGCAGTGCGTGGTGATCGTGCCCGGTCTGAAGAAGGGCGCGTTCATCATTGGAGGAAAGTACGGGAAGGGATTCGTCTCCTGCCGCAAGAAGGGCGGCCAAGGCTGGTCGGCGCCGGGATCGGTTCGTGTCGAAGGCGGCAGCTTCGGATTTCAGATCGGCGGCGCAGAAACCGACGTCTTCATGCTGGTGATGAATGAAAAAGGCATGAACCGGCTGCTTTCGACGAAGTTTACGTTAGGCGGCGAAGCTTCGGTGGCCGCCGGGCCTGTCGGCCGCGATACGCAGGCACAGACCGATGCGGCGATGACCGCGGAAATCCTCACCTGGTCGCGCCAGCGCGGCCTGTTTGGCGGAGTCGCGCTGACTGGTGCGACACTGCGCGAGGACGAGGATTGGAATAACGAACTCTACGGACGTAAGATCACCAATCGCGAAGTTCTCACCACCGGTGTCGCTTCGCCCGCCGCGGCCTCGCCGCTGATGGGCGTCCTGAACAAGTATTCGAGCCGCAAGTAATATGGCGGATTCCGAAGTTTCGGCGCGAATGCGCGAAGACTGGAACGCGCGCGCCCGCGAGGACGCAGGTTACTACGTCGCTTTCGGGCGCCGCGATTCGGACGACGCCGCATTTTTCGCCACCGCCACCGAAGTCATCAACGGCCTGGAATGGGAGCTGAGCCGCGTTCCCATCGATCAGCGCGGGAACTGGCGCGCGCTCGAAATCGGCTGCGGTCCCGGGCGGCTGCTGCGGCCGATGAGCCGGCACTTTGTCGAAATCCACGGCGTGGACGTGTCGGATGAAATGATCGCGCTGGCGAAAGAAAAACTGCGCGACGTTCCGAACGCGCATCCGCATGCCACCGACGGCGCCAGTCTGCGGCAGTTCGAAAACGAATATTTCGATTTCGTCTATTCTTACGCCGTTTTCCAGCACATTCCCAGCCGCGACGTGGTGTTCGAATATCTGCGCGAGACGCATCGCGTGCTGAAGAACGGAGGGCTCGCTCGGCTGCAATTCAACGGGCTGCCGCGGCTGAACGAGCAGTTCGATACATGGTCCGGCGCGCGGATTTCGTCGGGCGAAGTTCTGGAGTTCGCGCGTGAACACGATTTTCAAGTGCTCGCGCTCGAAGGCGTCGCGACGCAATATATGTGGACCACGTGGCGCAAGCAGCCGCGCGGATGGTTCGCGTCGCTCGAGGACCGGCAGATTCAGGCGGAAGTGAAGATCCGCCGCATCACCAACGCCAATAGCTCTGAGCCGGTCGCGCCCAGCCGCGGCCGTTTCGCGTCGATTTCGATTTGGGTGGAAAATCTTCCTGCCGATGCCGGCTTGCATCATCTTCAGGTGACCGTCGGCAGCTCGTTCGGAACCGTTTGTTATATCGGTCCGCCGGATAAAGCCGGGTTGCAGCAGATCAACGTGATCCTGCCGGAGCTGGAGGCAACCGGATTGCTGCCGGTGGCGATTCTATGGCTCGGCCAGCGCATCTCGCCGCCGGCGACGCTGCGCGTGATTCCACCGGGCCCGTCGGTGCCGCGCGTCCGCATGATTACCGACGGCGTGAACCTCGTCGCCGATCATCGCATCGAGACGCGGCACATCAAGATGGTGCTGGAAGAGATCCAGCGTCCGGATGAGGTGGATGTTTTCGTCGACGGCCTGCGCGTGATGGATCTCGAATATTTCTGCACCGATCCGCGCCCGCAGCGCTTCGAGATGAACTGTGTACTGCCGGAGGAGATCACACCGGGAACGCGCTATCTGCAGCTCCACATCGGGCGCAGGAAACTTCCTCCGATCGCGATCGAAGTCACGGCCTGATTTCTCAGACCTCCTTGCTTAACTAACAAAGCAAAGACCAGCCGGTTTAGCAACCGGCTCGCAGGTCTGGCGACCCGCCCCACACAGGGCTCATCCGAATTGCGCGAAGGTGACCATGTGACCCGCCGGATCGGTCACTGTGAATTCGGTCGAACCATAAAAGGTCTTGTGCATCTCGGCGACGCCGGGCGCTCCCTGCATGGCTTCGAGAGCGGCGTTCACATCGTCGACCTCGATAAACAGGCAGCTCGTGCCTTTTTTGAAAGCGCCGCCCGCCGGCTCCCGTTCCAGGCTCGCGAAGCTGCCGTACATCAGCTCGATCGAGCCTTTCTGAAGTGCGGCAAACGCCAGCCCACCGGGCTCCGGCACTTCCACGGTCTTTTCGAAACCGAGCCGGTCCACCCAGAACTTCACGCAGGCGGCAACATCGTCGGTATAAAAATTAGGGGTGAGTCGCTTGATTGTCATAACTAGTCTGATTTAGACTAGTGCAAGATGAAGAACGTGTCAAGCGAAAAATTGACGACGCCGGACCTGGTTCTCCTCAGCCTGCTTGCCGAGCGTCCGATGCACGGGTATCAAGCCAATACGCTGCTCGAATTCCGCAAAGTGCGCGACTGGGCCGGCGTCTCGCGGCCGCAGGTCTACTACTCTCTCGAAAAGCTCGCGCGCATCGGCTTGATCCGCGCCGCCGCCTCGGAGGACGAAACGGGCGGGCCCGAACGCCGCGTCTTCGAGACCACCGCGCGCGGCCGATCGGCATTGGCCGACGCGCTCGAACGCGAAGATTGGACCGATCAGAAACCGCGGCCGCCGTTTCTCACCTGGGTCGCATTGTCCTGGCAGTCGCGGCCGGGCGTGTTTCTCAAACAGCTTCGCCGGCGCGAGAAATTTCTGACCCGCGAACTGGCCGAGGCGCAGAAGATTCTGGCAGACGTCCAGAAAGAAGTGGGCCATCGATTCCACGAAGCCGTTTGGATCCTGAGTTTAAACGTCGCCCAGACCCGAACTGAGCTAAGATGGATCCGTAAGGTCGCCCGCGAATTCCCCCGCCGCGCAGCAGCCCAGAATCCCCAGTACCAGAGTTCGTGAAGTGCTAAAGTGAGGTTGTGGCCCCGCATGCAAACTCATGCACCGCATATAGATAAAGTTCTTGACGAACCCCTATATATTGGGGCATGATTGCGGACAGCCGCTTTTGCCGGTTGAAACCTGATTGACACAGCGGCTTCGATCCTTCAAGTCGAGGAATCCCATGGGACAATTGAGTGTCGGTGTTGCTATGAAATTAAAGGATTTACGTCGTCCAATTCCGGTGAGCCAGCGCGTTGGCGTCGACTTTCCGCGCTATTTTACCCAAGCCGGGAAAGATCCCTACGACGAGCTCAAGTGGGACCTGCGCACCGCATCGATTGGCAACGATAAAGGCGCCGTCATCTTCGAACAGAGAGATGTCGAAGCACCGGTGGACTGGTCGCAGACCGCCACCAACATCGTGGTCAGCAAGTATTTCTATGGGAAGATCGGGTCGCCCGAGCGTGAAACGAGCGTCCGCCAACTGGTTGGCCGTGTTGTCGATACCATCGCCGGTTGGGGCGCCGAACAGCGCTATTTCCACACCATTCAGGACGCCGAAAATTTCCGGAATGAGCTGACGCACCTGATGTTGACACAGAAGGCGTGTTTCAATTCGCCGGTGTGGTTCAACGTCGGCGTGAAGGAACCGCGCGGTTACGGCTGGTATTACGACGAAGCGACGAACGCAATCAAAAAGCTGAACGAGGGCGAAACCCGGCCGCAGTGTTCGGCGTGCTTTATCAATTCCGTCGGCGATACGCTCGAATCGATTCTTGACCTGGCGAAAACCGAAGGCATGTTGTTCAAGTGGGGCTCGGGCACCGGCTCGAATCTTTCGTCGATTCGCGAAGAGGACGGTCTTCTTTCGGGTGGCGGGCGCGCTTCCGGTCCGCTGAGCTTCATGAAGGGATTCGACGCGTTTGCGGGCGTCATCAAGAGCGGCGGCAAGACTCGGCGCGCCGCCAAGATGGTGATTCTCAACACGGACCATCCCGATATCGAAGCGTTCATCTGGTGCAAGGCAAAGGAAGAAAAGAAAGCCCACGCGCTGATCGACGCGGGCTACGATTCGTCGCTCGACGGCGATGCGTACGGCTCGATTTTCTTTCAGAATGCGAATAACAGTGTCCGCGCAACGGACGAGTTTATGGAAGCGGCGGCGCGCGACGACGAATGGTGGACCACCAAACGCCTGACGGGCGAGCGCTCGGATCGCAAGATGGCCCGCACTCTTCTCAAGCAGATCGCGGAAGCCACGCACCAGTGCGGCGATCCGGGGATGCAGTTCGACACGACGATCAACAAGTGGCACACGTCGAAGAACACGGCTCGGATCAACGCGTCGAATCCGTGCAGCGAATATATGTTCTTGGACGATTCGGCATGCAACTTGGCGTCTCTCAACCTAATGAAGTTCGTCCGCGGCGACGGTCAATTCGACGTCGAGGCATATCGTCATGCGGTGGATACCGTCATTCTGGCGCAGGAAATCATCGTCGACAACGCGGCGTATCCGACCGAGAGGATTGCCAAGAATTCGCACGATTTCCGGCCGCTGGGACTGGGTTACGCGAACCTGGGCGCGCTGCTGATGTCGATGGGAATTCCCTACGACAGCGATCAGGGCCGCGACTGGGCCGCCGGACTGACCGCCGTCATGTGCGGGCAGGCCTATCTGACCAGTGCGCGTATCGCCGGGGGATCCACCGGTCCGTGCGAAGGCTACGCGGTGAACGAGGAGCCGTTCCTGAACGTGATCCGCATGCATCGCGATGCGACGTCGCGGATCGACAGCCGCCGCGTTCCTGCTGCTCTGTATGAGAACGCCGTCCGCTGCTGGCAGGAAGCCTACGAGCTCGGCCAACAGGCCGGTTTCCGCAACGCGCAGACCACGGTGATCGCTCCCACCGGGACGATCGGCTTCATGATGGATTGCGATACCACCGGAATTGAGCCGGACCTTGCGCTGGTGAAGTATAAGAAGCTGGTCGGCGGCGGCGTGATCAAGATCGTGAACAACACGGTGCCGTCGGCGCTGATCAAGCTCGGCTATACGCCGGATCAGGTCAACAAGATTGTCGACCACATCGATTCGACAGGAACCATCGAGGGCGCGCCGTATCTGAAGGACGAGCACCTGCCCGTGTTCGATTGCAGCTTCCGTCCGCAGAACGGGTTGCGGTCGATCCACTATATGGGTCACGTGCGGATGATGGCCGCGGTCCAGCCGTTTATTTCCGGCGCGATTTCGAAGACGATCAACATGCCCGAGGAGTCCACGGTGGAGGACATCATGAATGCCTACACCGAAAGCTGGCGGCTCGGGTTGAAGGCGGTGGCGATTTACCGCGATAATTCAAAGCGGGTGCAGCCGCTTTCGAGCGGGACTGCCAAGGGTGCCAAGGAGTCGACTCCTGCCATGGTGAAAGTCGAAGAGAAGATCGTTTATCGCCCTGTCCGCCGCAAGCTGGACGATACGCGCTCGTCGGTGACGCACAAGTTCTCGATCGGCGGCCACGAAGGCTATATCACCGTCGGCCTGTACGATGAAGGCACGCCGGGCGAGATTTTCATTCGCATGGCGAAAGAAGGCTCGACCATTTCGGGCCTGATGGATTCGTTCGCCACGGCGGTGAGCCTGGCGCTGCAGGACGGCGTGCCGTTGAAGTACCTGGTCGACAAATTCAGCCACGTGCGCTTTGAGCCGAGCGGCTGGACGGGCAATCAGCAGATCCCGTACGCGAAGTCGATTCCGGATTACATTTTCCGCTGGCTGGCGGCGAAGTTCCTGGGGGCGGAGTATCAGCAGCCGGTGGAGGCGGGCGCGACGACCGTCCTGCGGGCAACGGAAGAGAACCCGCAGGAGAAGCTACCGTTCCCGGCGCAGGCGACGGACGCGCCGATGTGCGCGGAG
>JAIQFJ010000352.1 GCA_020073325.1 Terriglobia bacterium
TCGCGCATGTCGGCGTTGTCGTCGGCGAGCAGAATGCGCGGACGCTCGCCGCCCGCCGCGCGGTCTTCTTTGGCCGGCGGTTCGAGCCACGTGTCCGCTTCCGCCGCGAAAATCTCCGTGCGCCCGGCGAAGCGCTCGTTATGCGCCACGCGCGCCCGGTCAAGATGCGCGGATCCGAAGGGAAGCTTCACCGTGAACGTGGTTCCTTCGCCCAGGCGGCTGGCGGCCTCGATCGTCCCGCCGTGCAGCTTCACATATTCCTGAATCAGAGCGAGCCCGATTCCGGTGCCTTCATAGGTCCGGCCTTGGGCGCCTTCCACGCGATGAAAGCGCTCGAAAATCCGCGGCAATTCGTGTTCGGGAATGCCGGCGCCGGTATCGGAAACGGTCAGCACGGCCTGTTCCCCTTCACGCCGCAGCCGCACCGTCACGCCGCCCTCGAAGGTGAACTTGAACGCGTTCGAGAGAAGATTCAGCACGATCCTCTCCCACATCTCCGGGTCGATGTAGACCGGCTCGGGGAGCGCTTCGCAATCGACGGTCAACGTCAATCCGCCCGCTTCCATGGCCGACCGGAAAGCCGCCGCCAGGTCCGTCGTCAGGGCGGCGAGATCGGTGGCCGCATACGATGCCTTGAGGCGTCCGGCTTCGAGGCGCGAGAAATCGAGCAGCGAGTTCACCAGCTTCAGCAGCCGCAGACTGTTGCGGTGCGCGACCGCCAATTCCTCGCGATCCTGGCGGCTCAGGCCGCCCGGCTTGGCCAGCAGATTTTCGAGCGGCCCCAGCATCAGCGTGAGCGGCGTCCGGAATTCGTGGCTCACGTTCGAAAAGAAGACCGTCTTGGCGCGATCGATTTCGGCGAGCATATCGGCGCGCTTCTTTTCTTCCTCAATCGCGCGCGCATTCTGAATCCCCGTCGCCACCTGCCCGGCGATCAGATCGAAAAACGTCAGATAGTCCGCATCCAGCGGACGGCACGGATTCACGCCCGCCACCAGCACGCCGTAAGGGGCCTGCTCGCCGCGCGAGGCCACCGGAAGAACAATCGCCTCCGTCACCGGCTGATCCGCCAGGCCGTGCGCGATCCCCCGGACGCTTTGAAGCTCCACAATCCTGCGCTGTCCGGTCCGATAGACCTCGCCGATCGGCCATGGCGAAAACTCCAGGGGTTGATCGAGCGGAACCCCTGGCGGCGCTTCGAACTCCGCTGTGAGCCCGCCGGCCGCCTGTTCGAGCCATGCCCGCCGGCCCGTTTCGTCGGACAGGTACAGCAGCGCGAACGGGATATCGTCGTGGTTTTTGCTCAGCGTGCGGATTGCGGTGCCGCATGCCGCGCCCGCCGTCTTTTCCACCAGCGCCCTGGCCGCAAGATCGGACAAGGTTGCCAGCCGGCGAGCGCTAAGAACTTTCGGTGTGACGTCGGTCGACGGGCAGAACAAGCCGCAGACGCTGCCCGACTCGTCGCGAATCGGGCTGTAGGAAAACGAATAGAACGTCTCCTCAAAATACGAGCCGCGATTCATGAACAGGCGGACGTCGTCGACGAAACTCGCCTCGCCCTCGGCAAAGACCTTGTCCGCCAGCGGCCCGCAGATCTCCCAGATCTCGGCCCAGACCTCGCAGGCGGGGCGCCCCAGCGCGCTCGGATGCTTGGCCGGACCCAGCACGTGCAGATACGCGTCGTTATAAAGGAACGTCATCTGCCGGCCCCACCCGATCCACATCGGATGACGCGACCCCAGAATCAGGCTGACCGAGGTTTTCAGCGCATGCGACCAGGATCCGATCGGTCCCAGAGGCGTGCGCGACCAGTCGAAGGCGCCGATGCGCCCGCCCATCTCGCCGGAGCCGGCCAGAAAATCCACGCGCGGTTTCGTATCGGTGGTCGTCATGCGGCGAAGCCCTGATCCAGCACCGGCTACGCGCCGCCTTTCGCCTTCGACGCCGGGCTCTCGCAAGCTTCCAGACGTTCGAGCAATCTCTGATACGAAGCCGCGTCCTGAACCACCACGTCCGCTTTCCCGTTCGTGGTCAGGATTACGGCGCGCCCCGTATCTCGAAGATGCGCCACGACATCCGTGGTCCGGCGCTTAAACTCGGTCATAGAACAAATGTCTTCTGCAATGTTGATAGCTGCGTTGAACATAGCGAGGCTGCACTCCCCGGCACTGAATTCGTTGCGAATTCCGTGTTAACCGTTTGACGCTGGAATCGACGGGGTGCTACAAAACTTTTTAGAACATCGGCAGTCGCGTGAACCTCGCCATGGCGAGCCGCTCCTCGCGATTCGGGTCGTTCGCCAGCTTCCACTCCGAGTCGATCAGCATGGTCTGGCGCTGCCCCGAGCTATACGGCAGCCATTTCGGGATCAGCGCATGGCTCGGATTCCCGGTACGCGCGAAGGCGGCCCAGGCGCCGCTGGTGCGGTCGGCCATTTCCTGAATCTCCGGACCGGTGCCGACCATCTCCGGCATCTGCCAGACATTATTAAACGCGAAGGGAATTTCGATGCAGTGCGGCGCCAGCCTGCGTCCGCCCTCCACCGGAGTCTTCCACGCGAAGTAATACAGGAAAGCCGGCGCCTTGCCCTGCGCGGACTTACGTTCGGCCTGCAGATTCGCGCTGGTGGGAAATGCCGAAATCGTGAAGTAAAGTTCGCTGGGAGCCGCCTTCGGCCGGCGCTTTCGGAAGAGCGCGATGATGTCGTCCGCCTCGCTCCCCAGCCGGTCCTTCATGCGCGACCGCAGCGTGGCTTCGTCCATCGAAAGCAATTCCGGCGGAGCGAAGAAACTTCCCTCGGTGGCCGCCGTGCCGATCAGCATGGGGACGTCGGCGGAAACGCCGGGCGCGGCGGGATCGAACGGATCGTGCGGCAGTGCGGAGCCATCCACGACGGGTCCCCAGCGCAGCCCTTCCGATGCCGCCAGGATTTTCGCCATCGGCATGGTTTGCAGCTCGGCGATCTGGCTCTGCTTCAGCCCCAACTTGTCGAGCACCGCGCGCGTGGTCTTTTCGGCGTCCTCGCGCGACGCCTGCTTGAGCGTCGATCCACTTTCGACAATCGCTTTGTGAAACAGCCCCTTCGCCGCCGGCATCGCGAGCAGCGTGCTGACCTTTCCGCCGCCTCCCGATTGCCCGAAGATCGTCACGTTTCCAGGATCGCCGCCGAAACGCGAAATGTTGTCGCGCACCCATTCGAGCGCCGCCACGATATCGAGAATTCCCGCATTCCCCGACCCTGTGAATTTGCCGTCGCCTAAGAACAGGTGCCCGAAAATCGTCAGCCGGTGATTGATCGACACCACCACTACGTCGCGCGTCCGCGCGAGATTCGTTCCGTCGTACCCCAGCGATCCGCCCGAGCCGTACGTATATCCGCCGCCATGGATCCACAGCATCACCGGACGCTTGTGCCCGTCGCCGAGGCCTCGCGTGAAAACGTTGAGCACCAGGCAATCTTCGTTCTGCTCGCCATGCGACCGCAGCGCCGCGCCGATCGATCCGGGCGGCGGCGTGATCTGCGGAGCCAGCGCTCCGTTCGCGAATGCGTCGCGCACGCCGGTCCACGAAGCCGGCTTTCGCGGCGCAAGAAAACGATTCTCTCCGGCCGTCGAAGCCGCGTAAGGAATCCCGCGGAACACATGCACGCCGTCGTGCGAGACGCCGCGCACTTTGCCGTTCGCGGTTTCGACATCGGGAGTTTCATACCTCGGTGAAGCGACCGCCGCCGCGAACGTTCGGGGCAAAAATCCACCCGCGGCGAACAGGCTGGAACGGAGCAAGGTGCGTCGATTCATGTGGACATCCTCCTGGCGAAGGTATTATATGTCTTCCTGTTCCGGCAGACAGAATGCGAACCCTATTGAAAATCCTCACCGGCCTTGCCGGGACCCTCTTCCTTGCCCTCGGCGCCGGTTTTCTCTTCGAGCCGGACCGCATGACCGCGCGATTCGCGATTCTTGCCTCCGACCGCGCTGGCTATGGTACGTTCCGCGGCGATCTGGCCGGGCTCTTTCTGGTGATGGGCATTTTTTCGATTGCCGGAATCGTGCGGCGCCGCTGGCTCGCGGTGCCCGTCGTTGGTCTCGGCGCAATCGTGGCCGGCCGAATCGCCAGCCTGCTGATCGATGGACGCTCCGCGGCGAATGTTCAGTCGCTGATGCTCGAAATCGCTCTTCTGCTCGTCCTTGCCGCGGCCGCCGCCCTGACCGACGAAACGGGGTCGGCGGCGAAACTCGTCTTGACGGTCGTCTCGATCGCCGCGCTGCTGGCCGGAGGAGCTTTCGTGTTCCAGCGGCCACTTGGCCTCGCGATCATGAAGCGCGGCGTCGAGGCGGGCATGAACCGCAATCTGCTCGCATCGCTCCCCGACGGTTTGCACGCCGGCCTGTGCGGCTCCGGCGCTCCGCTGCCCGATCCGAATCGCGCCGGGCCCTGCGTCTTCGTCATCGCGGGTGGACATATGTACATCGTCGATGCCGGCGACGGCTCGGCACGCAAGCTCGGGCTGATGGGACTGCCTGCCGCTTTCGTCGACTCGATCTTCCTGACGCATTTTCATTCCGACCACATCGGCGGGCTCGGCGAAATGATGCTGCAGCGCTGGGCCGGCGGCGGCAACGCCCAACCCGTGGAAGTCTACGGGCCGCAGGGTGTCGAGTCCGTTGTCGAGGGCTTTAACGCAGCCTACAAGCTCGATAGCGGATACCGCGTGGCGCATCACGGCGCGGCCACCGTTCCCCCCTCGGGAGCCGGAGGCGTGGCGCGGCCGTTCACCCTCGCCGCCGATTCCAGCCAGGTGATTTTCGATCGCGACGGACTGAAGATCACCGCGTTCGCCGTCACGCATCCGCCTGTGTTTCCCGCCGTTGGCTACCGCTTCGACTATCGCGGTCGATCGATTGTGATCAGCGGCGACACGGCTCCTTCGGAATCGCTTGCCAATGCCGCCAAAGGCGTCGATGTGCTGTTTCACGAGGGCCTGCAACCGTCGATGGTTTCCATCCTGCACGACGCCGCGGCCCGTCACGGGCGTAAGATTCTCGCGAAGATCATGGGCGATATTCCCTCGTATCACACCACGCCTGAAGACGCCGCCCGCATTGCCGATCGCGCCGGTGTGCGGCGCCTGGTGATTTATCACGTTATCCCGGCGCTGCCCTTCGGCTACTTGCAAGGCGCTTACCTCGGCGGTGCGGAGAAACTTTTCCACGGCCCGATCTCCGTCGGCAAAGACGGTATGATGCTGAGCCTCCCCGCCGGAAGCGCCGCGATCTCGCTGAGGGAGCTATTGTGAACAGCATGCTGCTTCGTCTCGCGATCGCCGTGTCCCTCGCTTCGCCGCTGCTGGTTTCGCAAACCTCGGATCTCGCCGAAAAATGGCGCGCGTCGGGAAAATATTTCGAGTGGAAAGCCGACGGCCAGACCCGCGCCGTGCAGATTTTCTATACCTGCATGGGCGATCCGGCCAAGCCGGCGATCCTGATGCTGCACGGTTTTCCCACCTCGAGCTTCGACTATCGTCTGCTCGCGCACGAGCTCGAATCCGACTTCCATATCTGCACGCTCGATTTCCCCGGCTACGGCATTTCCGACAAACCCGCCGCCGGCTATCGCTACAGCCTGCGCGACGATGCGGACCTGGTGTGGCATTTCGTGACGAAGGTCGTGCCGATGAGCGAGTTTGTCCTTTTTTCGCACGATCGCGGCGACAGCGTGGCGCTCGCGTTTCTCGAAAAAATTCAATCCCAGCCGGACGCGCCGTTCCGCATCACGCATCAGTTCATTACCAATGGCAACGTTTATCTGCCGCTTTCGAATCTCACCGATTTTCAGAAGCGCATGCTCGACCCGGCGACCAGTCCCGCTGTCGTCAAGCAGATCAGCGCGCCGATCCTCGCCGCCGGGATGGGCAATTCGACCTTCACGCCGCCGCTCAAACCCACCGATCCCGAGGTGGCCGCGCTGGCCTACTTTTTCGCCTATCAAGCGGGCGTCGAAGTGATGCCCACGACCATTCAATATCTGAAGGAGCGCAAGCAGTTCGAAAATCGATTTCTGGAGGCGCTCGAAAAAAGCCCGATCCCGGCGACGCTCGTCTGGGGTGTGCACGACATGATCGCTCCCGTGCGCGTCGCCGATTATGTCTGGAACAGCGCGCTCAAGTCGCGCAAGGTTCGGGGCTCGTACTGGCTGATGCCGTGCGGCAATCACTATTTGCAGCACGATCAGCCGGAAGCGCTGGCGCGCATCGTGAGGATGTCGCTGAGCGGGCGCTCTCAGGCGGCTCCGTACAATCTTTCCGGCGACGCCTGCGCGCCTGTACTCGCCGCGACTCAGAACTGATGCGATCGGCCGGGGAATCGTATTGACCCGATTGGGGCGAGCTACACTGAGGAAAATGTCTCGCTCTCCTGCTTTTCTGATCGCGGCTTTTTCGATCGCGACGTCCTGTTTCGCGGCCGGACCTTCGGCTGCCGAGCTGGCCGAACAGATTCGCAAAGCGGGGCTCGATCCCGACGAGTGTTACCGCGTCCGCGAGTTCAGTTTTCAAAAAGAAGACATCAAGATTTATTTCACCGAGGGATACCTGATTTTTTCCAAGCCGGTCAGCGGGAACCGGCGATCCGCTGTGTTCACGGCTGAGGTGGAGGGCGGCGACGGCGAGGTGTTGCTGCTGCCGCCGTATCGCGGCGAGCGGCAGTCGCTTGCGATGTTTACGCAATCCGCGAATCTCGACGAGCATTTTCAGGCCGCGCTGATGATCTTCACGGACGCCTCGACGCAGGCGCTGCTCGACCGCATCATCAAGGACGGCGCGGGAAAGAAGGCTCCGGAGATGGGCCCCGCGCTCGCCGAAAAATGGACGCCGGTGCTCGAGAACGTCCAGAACGGATTTCAGATCCGCATGATCGAGGACCTGCTCGCCCCGGCGCAGGAAGGCGGCATGCTGTTCCTGGCGCTGAGCGGCAGGCAGGTGGGGACGTTCGATATGCTGTACGACCCGCGCTCGCGTGAGCAGATTGTCGCGGGGCAGATGGCGGAGCGCAACGGCCGGCTCACCTACAACGTGTGGACCAGCTTTGCCGCGCGCAGCGCGCGCAACGGAAAATCGCGGCCGGAGCCGTCGTTGTTTTCGCTG
>JAIQFJ010000353.1 GCA_020073325.1 Terriglobia bacterium
ATCAGATAACGTGCCGGACGCAGCCCGTTTCGGTCGAGCGTCGCGCCGATCCATTTTCCATCCGTGAACGCGACCGCCGCCGGACCATCCCAGGGCTCCATCAGCGACGCGTGATATTCGTAGAACGCCCGCTTTTCGGCCGACATCGTGGTGTCGGCGTCCCAGGCTTCGGGAATCAGCATCGCCATGACGTGCGGCAGGCTGCGTCCGCCGAGCGTCAGCATCTCGACCGCGTTATCCAGCGACCCGGTGTCGCTCGCGCCCGGGCGAATCACCGGCAGCGCTTTTTTCATATCGAACAGCGGGGTGGCGAGCACGGACTCGCGCGCATTCATCCAGTTCACGTTGCCGCGAACCGTGTTGATCTCGCCGTTGTGACAGACGTAGCGGTAAGGATGCGCCAGCGGCCACGTGGGAAACGTGTTGGTCGAAAATCGCTGGTGGACCAGACAAAGCGAACTGCGCGAGGTCGCGTCCGATAGATCGCCGTAAAATTCGGCGATCTGCGGCGCCAGCATTAGCCCCTTATAGACGATGGTCCGGGACGACATCGACGGCACATAGAAAAACTCGTCGTGAATTTCACGCTCCGCCCGGCGGCGAACCATGTACAGACGCCGCTCCAACTCGTCCTGCTCCATCCCGTCGGGCGCGCCCAGGAAAAGCTGTTCGATATAAGGCTGCGTCGCGCGCGCATGGCGACCGATCGCGTCGGAGTTGACCGGCGTGTCGCGCCAGCCCAGGATTTTCAGTCCCTCGTCCTGCGCGATTTTCTCCACCACTCCTTCGCACAACAATCGCTGGTGCGGCTCGACCGGCAGGAAGATCATGCCGACGCCGTAGCGCCCCGGCTCCGGCAGCGCGAATCCGCATTCGCGTGAGAAAAACTCGTGTGGAATTTCGATCGAAACTCCGGCGCCGTCGCCCGTTTCCGGATCGCAGCCGCAGGCGCCGCGATGCGCCAGATTGATCAGAATTTGCAGCCCCTTCTGGATGATTTCGTGGGACTTCTCGCCGGCCAGATTCACGACGAACCCCATCCCGCAGGCGTCGTGTTCGTTGCGAGGGTCGTAGAGTCCGGGAGTCATGATTCAGAATACGCAGTCCATACTATCATGTCAAGAGAAGTTATAGGCTTGCAATATTAGATTAACTAATGATATGCTGACCTCGGTGAATCTCGACAACATTCGTCTTTTCAGAGATATCGCGCAGTTTAAAAGCCTCAGCCGAGCGGCGGTGGCGAATGAGATAAGCCAATCGGCAGTCACTCAGCACGTCCAGGAGCTGGAAAAAAGCTTTGGCGCCCAGTTGCTGGACCGGTCCACACGGCCGCTGGGTGTGACCGAGGCGGGCCAGCTCTACTTGGCGTTCTGCCGCGATGTGTTGAGACGGAAAGAAGAGTTCGACGCGTTGCTTGAGCGGTTGAAGAACGAAGTGGAAGGGACGGTGCGCGTCGCGTCGATTTATTCCGTCGGGTTGAACGAAATGGTGCAGCTCGAACAGGAGTTCGGGCGAAGGCAGCCGTCGGCGAAGCTGGAGGTCGAGTATCTGCGGCCGGAAAAGGTGTACTCGGCGGTGCTGACCGATGATGCCGATCTTGGGTTGGTGAGTTATCCCGAAGCGAGCCGCGAGATCACGGTGATTCCCTGGCGGCGCGAGCAGATGGTGCTGGCAGCGTCGCCTTACGATCCGCTGGCGGCGAAGACGATGATTACTCCCGCCGAGTTGAACGGCGTCGATTTTGTCGGGTTCGACGAGGAACTGCCGATCCGCCGCGAAGTGGACCGGTTCTTCAAGGAGCATCAGATTGAGGTCAATCAGATGTTCCACTTCGACAATCTGCAGATGATCAAAGAAGCCGTGGCGCATCGCGTGGGCGTGAGCATCATGCCGGCGCGGGCGATGCTGGAGGAAATGGGACAGGGGCGGCTGGTGGCGATTCCGATCGCGGCGGAAGAGTTATATCGTCCGCTGGGGATTATTCATCGCAAGAAGAAAAAGTTCCAGCGTGTCGCGCAGGCATTTTTGGATCTGCTGGTGGAGCAGCCGCCGACGGATTTGGGCTTGGTGTGATGAATTGACAAAGCCGGTATGACTACCGGCCCCACAAGGATCGGCGTTCGGCGGCGACTCTGACGCTGGGAATCTTCGATTCCACCGGCGCACGGCTGCGCCACGGGACAGCGCTGGCGATCAGCAGACACAGCGCCAGAAGGCTCACGAGATCGGCGATCCACATGGGACGCGTGCGCGTGAACCGAACCGCGACGCGATGGTCGCCTTGCGGGACTTCGAATCGCATCAGCCCGGTGTTGCCGGCAGCCCGCGAGACGGCGGGCCGGTCGTCGATCCGCAACTCCCATGCGGGAAACCACGCGAGATTCAATTCCGCGGTCGCCGGCGTTTGCGCATGGATCACGCCGGCCCAGAACTCCGGCGATTTTCCGGTCTGCTCGATCGACGCATTGCCGGCGACGATTTCTCCGGGCCTGGGATCGAACGGCGGGATGTTCTGCATCGGCGCGGGACGGTACTCGGAGAAGCTGGTGACCTCGATGCCGCGCTCCGCGATTTGGTGCGGCGACCAGAACTGCGGGTCGATGTCGCGGTAATGATCCGGCCGGAAGTGCGCCAGGTTGGGCACGATCAGCAGGATCATCGCTGCGGAGAAGGCTGCGCGCCGGAATCGATCGAATAGAGCCAGTCCTGCGCCGAATGCGGCGATCAGCGCGGCGAGCGCGACTGCGGCGGGTCCCAGCAGGCGCCAGGGGAACGCGATGAACTGCAGCAGGCGGACGTGATCCCAGACAGGCTCGACGCCGGTCAGCATCATCATCGAAAGAATGGCGACAGCTCCGATGAAATACCAGGTCCAGGCGATTTCCGATTTTTTCCCAGTCTTGCCGATGAGCACCGCCGCGCTTGCCGCCACCAGGAGATGGCCCCAACCAAGCGAGAACGACATGCCGTCCTGATCGCCCGCGACGGAATACCCGTAGCCCCACGGCGAATCGAGCAGTTGGTGCAGATAGACGAAATGCTGCGTGTAGAGGGACCGCCCCTCGAGCAGCGTTTCGACGTGAATCAGTTGGTTCATGGCGAGTCCGGGGATCCAGAGGAACGCGGAAAGCGCGAGGCCCAAAGCGAAGCCGGAGGCCTGGTTTCGCAGGATGATCCATGACCGCGCCGTCCACGAGGTGAGCGCGATGAATCCCAACAGGACGGGAGTGAAGAGCAGCGCGGCGGCGTTGTGGCTCGCCAGGATACCGGCATAGGCGGCTGCGCCGATCAGGAGAAATTTTCGCGCGCCCGTCTTGGCGTACGCGCCGAATCCGTAGAGAGTGAACGCGAAGAACGGGAACGCGGCGAATTCGGCCCACGCAGTGCGGACGTAGAGATCCACCGCGAAATACGGCGCGTAAAGATACGCCGCCGCGGCGAGCCATCCGCCGGCATCGCCGAAGTAGAGCCGTCCGAGCAGAAAAATTCCAGCGGCCGAGGCGAGCACCAGGGCGATGCAGGCCAGGTTCATCGAGCGGACGAAATCGAACCCCAGCAGGTGCCAGAATTCCGCCGCGTAATAAAACATTGGTGGATTGTAGAGAAACAGCGGCTGCCCGGTGCCGTGGCTGAGATCGGGAGCCCAGCGCGGCAGCAGGATGCCGCTGCGGATGTTTTCGTGAAACTCCACCATGCGCGGAAGATATTCCGTCGCGTCGTGGCCTTCGGGAAGTCGGGCGCTCGCAAGCGACAGGCACACCGGCAGCGCGAGCAGAAACAGCAGCGCCGCGACGCGCGCCGGTTCGGGAATCGCGAGGTGCGGAAGGCGCGTTTCTGCGGGTTCGGGAACCAGCGCCCGGCGCTCGGCGAAGATCAGCGCGATCCCGATCAGCGGTCCCAGAATCATCAGCGCGGCCTTCCACGCCTCCGGCTGATAGCGCAGGCGAATTTCGTGGCGGCCCGCGGGGACCGCGACGCCGATGAATCCGGGGGAAAGCATCGCGGTGCGCACCGGCTCACCATCGACGGTCGCGCGCCAGTTGGGATGCCACGTCGCCTTGTACAGAACGTAGCTGTTGCGGACCGCCTGAACCGTGGCGACGTGGTCGTCGCCGTCGTCGCGCTCCGCCAGAATATTTCCGGGGAAAGGAAACGCGGCCGACCCGGGCAGCGGATCGTCGGGCGACAGGCGAGCCAGGCCCGGCGGAGCGTCGCCGAACAGATCGAGCAGCAGATGCTGGCGATTCGCCACCCAGGTGCTTTGCTGCCAGCGATCGTTGACCTCGTAATAATTGTTCTTCGAAACTTTGACGGAATAGAAAACGTCGACGACGTCGAACGCGCCGCTGTCGGGAGCGGCGTAGACCTTCAGCGGTCCCGTAGTCACCAGCGGCGTCAGGAAGCCCGGAAGCGGCACGTGTCCGTCGGACGGTGCGATCACGGTTCGAATGTCGAACAGGCGATAGTGCTGCGAGCCGAACTCGTCGAAGCGCGTCATAGTCTCCGACGTCAGCGACATGGAGTGGTACATGAACGACAGCGCCGGAACGTGCGCC
This sequence comes from Terriglobia bacterium, assembly GCA_020073325.1. GTDB lineage: Bacteria > Acidobacteriota > Terriglobia > Bryobacterales > Bryobacteraceae > Palsa-187. The sequence continues at coordinate 4,560 of JAIQFJ010000353.1, forward strand.
AGGCTGAGATAGGCGTAAAACTGCGGATCGCCGATCTTGAATTTGCCGCCCCAGGTCGCGGGAAGGCCGGCATAGGCGCGGCCGCCGCGCGTTTTGGCGATTTCGGTCGCGGTATCGATCGAGCGATGCGCGGCATTGTAGGCCGCCAGGCTCCGGTAACCCCACAACGCATTGTTCAGCAGGTACGTGCGGCGCTCCCGCAGCATCGGGTAGAACAGAATCGCGGTGACGATCACCGCCGCGGCGACATGCACGCGGCGGGAGAGCGTCCGCCACATGGCCGCGAGCGCGACGGCGGCGATCAGAACCAGGAAAATGTGCGCCCCGCCGATCACGCGATGCAGTTGCATGTCGGGTGAGACGCCGATCAGCAACAGCGCCGGTCCCCAGAATGGACGTCCGAAGAAGAGCAGAATCCACAACGCCGCTGCGGCGACAATGAACGTGCGCGCCGGGAATCTTTCGAAGAATCGGCCGCGCATTTCGCGGAAGTAGACGATCAGTCCGCCCAATGCGAGCAGCGAAAAGATCGGGAAACGTCCATGGTCGAGCAGTTCACCCGTGAACAGGAGCTTCATCACGCGCGCGGCGCCGAAGGATTCCCATTTCCACACCGGCTCCCAGCGGCTGTGATTGATGATCGCGCCGTCGGAAAGCAGCGGGATCAACTCGAACGACGCGACCACAAACGCGATGGCGCCGATCCAGGCTGTACGCAGCATCCGGTCGCGCCGCGTTGTTAGGTGATGCGATTCGCGGTCGGGCAGAACGGCCAGCAGGCACAGCGTGATCGCGGCGATGTAGCCATAAATGAAGTGCGCCAGGAAGGTCAGGCCGAGCAGCAGGCCGGTCCACGCCAGCGATCGTGCACGCCGGATCGCCCGATAGCCGAAGCCGATCGCGAGCAGCGCGAAATGTTGCGCCACGGCCTGCGTGAATAATCCGCTGCCGGCCCACAGATAGCTGCCGTATTCCAGCCCGTAGAGCGCGTCGGTGGAAATGAGCGGGGCAAGTAAAGCCGCCGCGGCGGCGGTCAGCGGAGACAGCGATAACAATCGCGCCGTGGCGAAGAACGTCAGCGGCATCAGGAGAACGGAGAGATAGCGCACCCAGACGAAGATCGTCATGAGCGAGACGCTTTTGAAAAGCAGGAAGTAAATCGCCACGACGATGGCGTGCGCCAGCGGCTGATACGTCCGTAGCACCGGATAGCCCATGGACCATTCCGGCGCCCACCAGTCGAACGGATTGTCGCCGCGCTCGACGGCCTGTGCCATGCCTTCGATCAGGCCGAAGTGCAGCACGTTGTCGTTGAGGTCCACGCGGCTGATGGTCAGCTCCGGCATCAGTACGATGCCCTGCACGATCAGCACGGCGGCCAGAATCGAAAACGCGATCAGTCTTTCACGTGAGTTCCGCATCAACTCCTGTTAGATAACGATGGCACACCCGGCATTTCCAAGGGAGCGGTTACGTTACACGGCCTTAATTGTGCTCTTTTAGTAATGACGTATGCGAAACTTCGACAGCCTCACCGAACCTGAGATTCTTGCGCTGGCGATTTCTCTTGAAGAGGAAGACGAGCGCATTTACGCCGATTTCGCCGAAGGACTGCGCCAGGATTTTCCCGGCACCGCGTCCGTGTTCGAGGGCATGCGGGAGGAGGAATCGGGCCACCGCCGCCGGTTGATCGAGCTTTATCGTGAACAATTTGGCGAGCATATCCCGCTGATCCGCCGGCAGGACGTACGGGGCTTCGTGAATCGCCGCCCGGTGTGGCTGGTACGGCCGCTGGGGCTGGAGACGGTCCGCAAGACGGCGGCTTCGATGGAAGTGGAGACGCGGCGATTTTACGAGCGATCCTCGGCGCGGAGCCAGAACGCGAAAATTCGGCAGCTTTTGGACGATCTTGCGCAGGAAGAGCGGCACCACGAGGATCGGGCGGAGGCGCTTGAAGAAGAGAAGCTGGGTCACGACGGAAGACACGCCGAGCAGGAGGCGAATCGCCGGCTGTTTGTCTTGCAGATCGTGCAGCCGGGCTTGGCGGGATTGATGGACGGGTCGGTTTCGACGCTCGCGCCGGTGTTCGCGGCCGCGTTTGCGACGCACAATACGTGGGACGCGTTCCGGGTGGGCTTGGCGGCGTCATTCGGCGCGGGAATTTCGATGGGATTCGCCGAGGCGCTTTCGGACGACGGCAGCCTGACGGGCCGGGGTCATCCATGGATTCGTGGCCTGGTGTGCGGCCTGATGACGGCGCTGGGCGGCTTGGGCCATACGCTGCCGTTTCTGCTGCCTGATTTTCGGGTCGCGATGACCGCGGGTGTGGCTGTGGTGGTCGTGGAACTGGCGATTATCGCCTGGATCCGCAACCGGTATATGGAGACATCGCCGTTGTCCGCGACGCTACAGGTCGGTTTGGGCGGGATCCTGGTGTTTCTGACGGGAGTCCTGATCGGCCGAGCGGGATGCCAAGTTGGGCGAGCGTGGCGGTCCACCCTCCCTTTCCGGCAGTAAGTCCGCCTAACGCGGCCAACCCCAGTTGTGGCAGGAGGGCCTTCGACATCTGGTTTGTCCCG
>JAIQFJ010000006.1 GCA_020073325.1 Terriglobia bacterium
ATCCTGATCCACCAGCCGTCGATGAGCGGTCTCGCTGGTCAGGCCACCGATATCGACATCTACGCCAAAGAAATCCTGCGCATGCGCGAAACGCTGAACGAAATCCTGGCGGATGCGACAGGCCAGCCCGTGGAAAAAATCGCGCGCGACGTCGATCGCGACTACATCCTGGAACCGCCGCAGGCTCTGAACTACGGCCTGGTCGACCGGATCATCGAACAGCGCCTGCTGACGCCGGTCCCGACGAAATAGGTTTTGGCGCACGCCCCCCCGCCATCACTGGCTGGGCTTGTCCACCGGTTGCTCCTTAGCCGCGAAAGCCCCGCCAGTTATGGCGGGGGCTCGCCGATCCTTGCTGCCTGGTCCTTTTGCGCTCGAAACTCGCGGCGGCCATTTGCAGGCCTTCCCTATCGATCGCCGCGAGCGATTCACATTCCTCCTCGCTCAGCCCCGCCTTCCGAGCCTCTTCGCACGGATTGGCGACGAAACGGGCGCGAGCTTCCGCGTCGACATAAATCTTCGCCAGAAAAGCCTCGAATGCAGGCGAAGTCATGCGGCTCTCTTCTCTCTTCCGATTCCTAACGCCGCCCGCGCCCGGTCCAGTTGAGTCAGCAAATGCTCCATCGGCGGATAAGCCCCGTCCCGTTCGAGGATCACCGTCAGCGGCTGCGGCGCGCGCGCGGCCAACTCAGCCAGCAGATCGTAGACCGGATCCGGCACGTCGTGCAGATGATCGTCCAGTACGCGACCGATGAAACGCCCGCCCGCCAGATGAACCGTGGTCACTTGCGACACCGGGATTGCATCCAGAAAGCGCACCGGATCGTAGCCGAAATTCGACGCATTGGCGTGCAGATTGTGCAGATCGAGCAGCAGCGGGCAGTGCGACGAAGCGGCGATCTTCGCGATCCACGCAGCCTCGGAAAGATTGCTGCCGGGCGGATCGATCAGCGTCGCGATGTTTTCCATCGCAGGCGCGATGCCGACGATGCGCCGCGCCGCCTCGATGTTTTCGCAGCAGCCGTCGACGGTCGCCGTGTTGCGCGGAGGCGCGGCCAGGTGCCCGATCTCGATTCCGTCGCCGCGCACGAAGGCGAGATGCTCGGACCAGCTTTCGGGCCGCAGCTTTTCCACCAGACGGGCGACTTTAGACAGGCGCCGGGCATCGCAACGCGCCGTGGAAGCGAGCCCCTGCGTGATTCCGTGCAGCACCACCGGCGCCTGTGCCGAGAGCGTCCGCAATGCGGCGACCTTCGCGCGCGGCGCGTCGAAATAATCGTCGGCGATCACCTCGACGACGTCGATGCGGTCGAGATTGGTTAAAATTCCGGCGGCCAGGTAGGGACGCCAGGAAAGTCCGACGCGGTCCATCAGCTTCCGCAGCCTCCACATCCGCCGCCGCAGCCGCCTCCGCCGCAGGACGATCCGCATGACGAAGATCCGCAGGAAGAATCGGCCTTGGGATAAAGCGTCTTCGCATATGGATACGCGGCCGCCGGCAGCGCCGCGACTCCGAACACGGCGCTCAGCAACAGGACCTCATCCGTGTTGGCGCGCGGCACAAACGCCGCCGACCGGTCCTTCAACGACCCGAGCAGCGTGCGCATATCGCCCAGAAACGCCTCGCCGCGGCGCGTCCTGCGAAGCACGCCGCTGATCAGCGCGGCCACCACGAAGAAAATCGTCAGCAGAATCAGGAATTGGGTATTGCTGCGCCCGCGCGCGAGCGCAATCTGCACCTTGACGATCGTCACCAGGACCAGCACGGCTGCGACGCCCACCGCATACATCAGGACCCGCGTTTTCGTGGCCGCGTCCGGGATCAAGCCCAGCCCGATCAGCGGCGCGGCATACGGCTCACACGCGCTTTTGAGCGTCGAGTTCGAAAATACCGAAGTAGCTTCGGCCTCGTTTCGAAAATGTTCCAGGATGGGGCGCTCCACCGGATGCGCGACGCGCGCCGCAAGCGAAGCGTCGGCGATCCGGACTTTGGTGCCGCTTGCCGTGAGCAGTCCGCGATCGATCAGGCCGATGGTCGCCAGGCGTAGCACCTCGTTCGCCCCGCCGCGCAGATACGCGATCTGGTAAGGATCGGTGAGGTGCACCGGCATGGACGGATCGGGGCCGGCGTTGCGCCGAAGATACCAGAGTCCGGCGAGCAGCGCGACGCCCAGCGCGAAGTAGAACACCAGAAACTCGGGGCCGTAGAGGTCGAACGGATTCATGGCAGTTTTTCCGCGCGGCGGCGCATCGCGTCGGCGATGTCGAGGATCGCAAACAACACGGGTGTCGCCGAAGCGGCGGCGCGCTGTTCCCGGATTTCAGAAATCGTGGCGACAGCTTGCGTCCATTCCGGTTTCCCGTGGGCAAATTCCGCCAGAGCCTCCTTGGGTTGCTGGCGTTTTCCCGTTTCCAGTTCCGCGAGCGCCGCGGCCGACGTACGCAGCGGCCCCGCGGACTCGGCGACCAGCAGAGCGATCTGATCGTCGCGGCCCGCCTGCTGTGCAAACGATTCGCGCAGCCGCATCGTGAGATTCAGCAGCACCTGCCGCAGCCGAAAAATCTGGGCGGAGCGCGGAATTTCGAGCGACGCAAACGGGTCGGGACCGTACAGCACACGCCGCCGCCGCACGATATCGGAAAATTTCTGCGCAAACGATTCCGCCGCGGCCTGCACCTCCGGCGACAACAGGAACATCGGCTCCAGCCGGATGGCCGCGCGAGCCATGCGCAGCGCCGGAGCCAGCCGCTCGACCTCGTCCTGGCGAAATTCGGAAAGAACCAGAATCAAATTGACGTCCGACGTCGCGCGCATGCGCCCTTCGGCGGCGCTCCCGAACAGCACGACGGACACGAGCCGCTCGCCCAGCGCCGATTTCGCCGCCGCAAGAAAATCGTTCAGTCCGCGCTCGACGTTTTCCGTCATGTGGTCTGTTCTTTCTTCACCAGAATCGCGATCAGATCCGGCTCGGATTGCGCGAGGACATTTTTGGGGATGTAGCAATAGCCCTTGTCGCCCCAGGTTTCTCCCCAGGAATTTTTCACGATGAAGAAGTTTCCCGTGTAGCCGACGATCAGCATGGCGTGGCGTCCATGCCGTCCGCTGGGACCTTCGGCGGCGCTGAAAACGCCGTCGCGGCCGACGTCGGAAAAAGACGCTCCGGTGTTGATCGCGATGTGCACCGGGCAGCCGGCGCTCAGGACTTTGCGAATGTCGTCGATGGCGATCGGATGCGGCGTGCCCTCCAGGTGATGCCTTTCGGCATCGGAAACCAGCACGCGCTCCGATGTTGTGGGGACTTCAGAATCGTCCGGCCACAGATCCTGCCGGCACGTTCCGTGTTCCGCCAGAATTTCGCCCGGATCGGTCCCGCTGACCGTACCGTCGCCGCCCGTGTACGCGTACGAATAATCGCGCGCGTCGCCCTGCATGCGCTGGAACTGCAGCATCGTAAAATTGGGCGCCAGGCGAGGCGCGGAGCCCGCCTTCATGTTCGTCACCAGTTCCGCGGCGTGGGTCCAGGCGAACGCCGAGCAGCGCGAGGTCTGCCCCTGATCGCCGACCGGCGTGCAATGTTTCCGCAGGTCGACGGCCTCGGCCGGCTGCACCGCATCGAACGCCGGAGGCAGCGGCTGCGGCTGCACCGGGTTGCCTTTATCCGGGACCGAAACATCCAGGTTGGTCAGGTCGATGCCCGTGTAGCGCATGCGCAGATATTCGAGCATCGCCGTGGTGACGAAACCGAATGCTGAAAGATGGCCCTCGCGCTCGAACAGGCGGACGGTTTCCGAACTTCCGGGCGCCACCTGATCGAAGCCGCGCATGAAGCCCGCATCGTCGAAGTACCGGTAGCCTTCGTCGGCCCGCTGCTGGACCATGTTGTCGCCGAAAAATTCGTGATCGCCGAAGAGGTTTTGCGCGGATTGCTGATAGTCGTCCGCGCTCCAGTTCCCTTCGTCGTCCTCGAAATCGGCGGCAGTGGCGTTGGGGAAATCGTCGGCGGATAAAGCGGTATCGTCGTCGAGGCCGATCAGGTCGTCGGGATCGGAAAACTCTTGGTCGACCTCGCGATTGCCGTCGTCATCGCCGCCGTCGCCATCGCCATTGTCATCGCCGCCGCCGTCCGAATCCTGCTGGCCGTCCTGGTCTTCTTCGTCGCCGGATGAATTGTCGTCGCCCTGATCGTCATCTTCCTGATCGTCGTCCTGGTCGTTGTAGCCGTCGTCGCCGCCATCATCGAAAAAGCCGCCGTCGTCGTCGCCCATCCAGTATCGGTACATAAACCAACATCCTACTATGCAGCTATTCGCCGGTCATGACGATCCGATAAGGAAATTGTGATCAAAGATACGCGCCGCCATCGCCGGTTTCCGTGGTTCGGACCAGTTCAGATTTCCTGGGATGAAGGCCGTGAGCGCCGCTATTCCCGGGGCAGGTGCACGGACGTTTCCGAAAGCGGGCTGCGGCTGAAATTGCCCGTGCCGGTTGCTCCCATGACGGAGATCCTGCTGAGCACGGAACGCATTCGCATCACAGGCCCCGCGCGCGTGCGGTACTGCGCCCGTTGCGGCTCGCGATATTTGATCGGTGTCGAGCTGAGCCATCGGCTTTGCGAGGAACTGCTGGAAGCGGAAATTGTACGCGCTCAAGCGCTCTCGTGTAGTTTGGAGGAATGACCTGGACCACGTGGTGGCTTTTCGCCGCCTCTGAAGTCGTCCTGTGCCTGACGCCCGGTCCGGCGGTGCTGTTCGTCCTGTCGAGCGCGCTGCGGGCGGGTGCGCGGAAGAGCATCGCGTCGAACGCCGGGATCCTGGCGGCGAATACGGTCTATTTTCTGATTTCCGCCACCAGCGTCGGTGCACTGCTGGTCGCTTCGTACCGGCTGTTTTTCGCTGTAAAGTGGATCGGCGCGGCGTACCTCATCTGGACCGGGCTGCGCGCGATTTTCGGCAAAGCGGACATGGTCGCGGCGGAGCGGCAAAACGAAACGCGCGCCGCGCGGCTGTTCGGCGGTGCCTTCGTCACCCAGGCGTCGAATCCCAAGGCGATCGTGTTTTTCTCCGCGCTGCTGCCGCAGTTCATCCACACTCGTAGTCCGATTGGTCCGCAGATCGCGATCCTGGGAATCACGTCGGTGGTGATCGAATTTGTCATTCTGCTTGGCTACGGAATCGCAGCCGGCCGGGCGATCGTCCTGGCGCGCGAACCGCGCTACGCCGTGTGGACGAATCGCGTCGCCGGAACTCTGCTCATCGGCGCCGGGGCAGGCCTGGCAACACTGCGGCGGAGCTAACGCGCTTTGGACGGAGGCTCGAATCGCTCGGCGGCTCGGCAAGGAGGGCAGGCTTCAGCCGGCGCGGGGCTTTAGCTCCGCATGTTCGTTTCCGGCCAGGCTAAGAAAGGGGTCTCCGGGACGCCGAGGGGATTTGCGTGCACCGCCGGGGTGGACCGCTCCCTTTGGTCGCGGCTCGCTAGACTGGAGCTTATGCGATCGCTTCTGGGGATTCTTCTCCTTGCGGGGACGCTTCGGGCGCAGCTTACGCCGGGACAAAAGCAGCTCAATCTCGACTCGTTCGAAAAAGTCTGGACCACCATTCGCGATCAGCATTGGGAGAAAAATCCCGGGGGCCTCGACTGGCAGGCGATTCACGAAGAATTTCGTCCCAGGATCGAAAAAGCCGATTCGATCGACGCCACCCGCGCGCTTCTGCGAGAAATGCTCGACCGGCTGCATCAGACGCACTTCGCGATCATTCCTTCCACTGTTTACAGCGACGTCGACGTCACGCTCGGCGACGGATCGCCGGGGCTCGACCTGCGCGTGATCGACGGACAAGCCGTGGTGACGCGCGTCGATCCGGGGTCGCCTGCCGAAAAAGCCGGAGTGAAGCTCGGATGGGCGGTTGTCAGCGCGGGCGGAAAAGATCTGGCGCCGGTGATCGAAAAATTAAAATCGGACCCGTCGATGCATGAGTTGATGCTGGAGCGCGCCGTGCTCGCGCGGCTCAGCGGTCCCGAGGGGGGCAAACTGCATGTCGTGTTCCTCGACGCCGCCAATCGCAATGTCGCTTTGGATCTGGATCTCGGCGATCCGCGCGGCATTCCTGCGAAGTTCGGCAACCTGCCTCCACAGTACGTCTGGTTCGAAGCGAAAAAGATCGATGGCGCGCAGTACGTCGCCTTCAATATGTTCCTCGACCTGCCGCGCATCATGGGGAATTTCGGCGATGCCGTGAACAGTTGCCTGAAGTGCGACGGCCTGATCATCGATCTGCGCGGCAATCCGGGCGGGATCGGCGGGATGGCGATGGGGATGGCCGGATTCCTGGTGGATCAGGCGGGCCGGAAGCTCGGCACGATGTACATGCGCGGCGCGACCATCAATTTCGCCGTTCTGCCCCGGCCCGAGGTTTTCAAAGGACCGGTCGCCGTGCTGGTGGACGGATCGTCGGCATCGACCTCTGAAATTTTCGCCGGCGGACTGAAAGACCTGGGCCGTGCGCGGATTTTTGGAACAAAGAGCGCCGCGGCTGCGTTGCCTTCGATTATCGACAAGCTTCCCAACGGCGACGGATTTCAATACGCCATGGCGAATTACATTTCGGACGGCGGAAAGCCGCTCGAAGGCAACGGCGTCATTCCGGACCAGGAAGTGAAGCTGACGCGCAAAGCGCTGCTGGCCGGGCACGACCCGGTGGTCGACGCTGCGATAGAGTGGATTCAGAAGCAGAGAGGGCCCAAATGATTCGAAATATCGCGATTCTGGCTGCGATCGGCGCGTTTACCGCGATGGCGGACGACGCGCTCCCCAAGGCGGAAACCATTCTCGATCACTACATCGAAGTGACCGGCGGCAAGGCGGTCTACGAAAAGCGCACGTCGGAAATCTCCACCGGAACCATCGAGTTCGCGGCCCAGGGATTGAAGGGCACGCTGACGCGCTATGCGGCGGCTCCCGATAAAACCTACGCGACCATGGAACTCGACGGCGTCGGCAAAGTGGAATCGGGATCGGTGAACGGAGTCGCGTGGGAAAAGAGCGCGATGATGGGTCCGCGGGTCAAGAGCGGCGACGAGAAATCGCAGTCGTTGCGGGAAGCTCAGTTCAACGGCGCTCTCAACTGGCGCAAAATTTATCCCAAGGCGGAGACGGCGGGCGTCGAGACGGTGGAGGGTCAGGAGTGCTACAAAATATCGCTGACGCCGGCCGAAGGCAAGACGGAGACGGCCTATTTCAGCAAGAAAACCGGCCTCGAAGTGAAGCGCAGCACCGTAGCGGCCAGCCCCATGGGCGAAGTTCCGGTGGATGCCGTGGTCTCCGAATACAAAGATTTCGGCGGGATTCTTCAGCCCACCAAGCTGATCCAGCGCGTCGCGGGACAGGAACTGGTGATCACGATCCAGAGCGTCAAGTTCAACGAACAGATCCCGGCGGACAAGTTCGATCCTCCGGCGGAGATCAAGGCGTTGATGAACAAGGCGGCGCAGTAGAGATTATTAGTGCGTCATCGCGTAGATCAGATAATTGATCCCGTAGCGATACGCGAGCGTCGTCATGGCTTCGGGATAAATCGGTGAGTCCGCATATTCCCAGGCGTCGCCGACGTCTGTGTTGAAGTTCACCGCCACCACCATGCGATGGCGATCGTCGTACATCGCCCTCCACGCCGGCTCCGACCCCGGTGGCTGCTGCACCACAATCGATCCGCCCGGACCTCGTCGCAGATGGCGTGTGCCGGGGATGAAGGTCCGGTCCTTTTCGCGAATGTCGTAGAGGACGTGCATCACCGAATCGCCTTCGTCGAGATCGACGATTTCATGGCCGGGCAGCACGCGGTTCATCGTTTCCGCAAACACGTCCCACTGTTCCGCGCCCCAGAAATCGTCGACCACCAGGAAGCCGCCGCGCAGCAGATATTCGCGCAGCCGCTCGATTTCTTTTTCGTTCAATCCCCACCAACCGGTTTGCGTGGCGTAAATCCAGGGGTAATCGAACAGCCGGTCGTCGGTCAGCCGGAAATGCCGCGGATCGCCCGTGTCGATGCGCGTCAGGCGCTGCACGCCAGTGGAGAAATGATCGTCGGCGTCGGGCCAGTCGACCAGCCACCAGCCTTCGCCGCGGCCGTCGCGGGAAGCGAATCCGAAGCGGCGGTGATACTGCGGCAGGTCCGTATATTCAACGCGGACAAAATGATATTCGGAGGCATTCTTGAAGATCGGGCGCGGCTCGTCTGCGGCCGGAAATCGCTGCGCCAGCAGGACGGCGGCGAGCAGGAATCCGCGGCGCATAGTCCATATTCTCTCAGGTACATCTTTGATTGAAATTCGGGGGTGCCCTTAGAGTACTCTCATTCAAGGCGTACCATGACGCCGAAGCCCGCCTTGAACATGGTTTGGAACGTGGGTTTCGCCCGGCGATACGATTCTGGTGGAAGCAGGAACGTATGCCGCCTGCCGGATCGGGGTCTCGGGCAGTTACCAAGTCTGCCCAAGACCCTCGAAGTCAGCTCCATAAGCCCGGTTCGTTCGCGGTGAACTGCTTATATCGCCCGCGGGCGAATAAACAAGAGAACCAGGACGAGCAAGAGCAGCAGACCGAGACCGCCGCTGGGATAGTAGCCCCATCCCGCACTGTACGGCCAGGCCGGCAACAGCGCGAGAAGCAGAAGAAAGAGCAGAATCGCGAGCAGAATTCGTGGCATGATGGCGTCTCCTTTCTAATGTCCACAGGCAGGATGCCCGCAGTTGCACACGATGTCCGCCGTTTCCGCTTCGCCTTCGCAATACGTGCTGCAATAATCGCTGCCGTCGCGAGCATGGCAGTGGCAGCTTGGATGCGCGCATTTTTTGTTTTCGGGCATAGTGGCCTCCCACCGTGTTGGACCTCGGCGCGGAGGCTACATTTCAGGAAAGTTAAACCGGCGAGAGTTTGCGGGCGCTTAACCGATTCACCCAGTGGAGCTTTTTCTCTTTGAGCAGGTCCCGCAGGAAGAGTTGCGAAACGTCTTCATCCAGTTTTTCGAGAACCTCGAACGTAAACGCATCGCGGCCGTGCGCGGCGAATTCGGAAACGATCGCCGGGTCCATGAACCGGTCGCCCATACGCAGCGCGAACCACACGCGATTTTCAGCCGCGGGGAGATCCGGCGCGGAATCCACCCAAACCGAGCCGGTCGTCTGGCAGCGGATCGCGAAGATCCCGCGATTCGGCTTGCGTTCTTTGTAGGCCTGGATCGCGGCTTTTCTGGACGCTTCCATATCGCCTCTTATCATGACACGACCTGGAAAATGAACGCAATTTCACGCAGATCGCGCCAACGCTATTGAAACCAAAGAGGAAATCGCTGATACTTCGGCAAGGCCCGATACGTCAAAATGGCAGGGACGAAAGGCGGCGCGTCATGATGAATCGCAGGCGAGCTTGGATGCCGGTGATGATAGTGCTCCCGGTAATCGCTTTAGCGCAGACGGATGTTCCGGGGGCGCCGCAAACGCCTCCTCCACAGACAGCTCTGACACCGGATCAGATCGACAATCTGGTGGCGCCGATCGCCTTGTATCCGGATCCTCTCCTGGGACAGGTTCTGGCAGCCTCCACCTATCCGCTGGAAGTGGTCGAGGCGCAACAATGGGTCCAACAGAACCAGGGCCTGAGCGGCCAGCAACTCACCGATGCCGCCAAGCAGCAGAACTGGGATCCGAGCGTGCAGGCGCTGGTCGCCTTTCCTGACGTGCTCACGATGCTGAATCGCGACGTTCGCTGGACCACGGACCTGGGCAATGCGTTTCTCGCGCAGCAGCAGGATGTCATGGCGGGCGTGCAGCGCATGCGCGTCCGGGCGCAGCAGAACGGCAAGCTTCGCTCGACGCCGCAGCAGACCGTCACGACCCAGTCACAAGACGGCCAGAGCGCGGTGGTGATCGAGCCGGCCGATCCGCAGGTGATCTACGTCCCGACCTACAATCCCGATTACGTCTGGGGATCTCCGGCGTGGGGCGCATATCCTCCGCTGTGGTATCCGTCGTATGGATACGGGTTTGGCTTCGGTCCGGGAATCTATCTGAGCGGATTTTTCCCCGGCTGGGGCGGATTTGGATGGGGCGGCTGGGGCCTGGGATGGGGGTGGGGCTGCGGATGGTTCGGCGGCGGCGGGCTGTTCCTGAACAGTTACTTCTTTAACCACTACGGATTCCGCGATTACTACCACGGCGGCTTTGCCGGAGGCGGGCGATTCGGCTGGCAGCATGATCCTTATCACCGGGGCGGCGTCGGTTACGCGAATCGTGGTGTGGCTTCGCGATACAACAACGCCCGTTTCAACGCCGGACGCTACAACGCAGGCGGATTCAACGGATCGCGCTATTCGAGCGGCGCGCGGGGCTTCAACGGCGGCCAGCGGGGCTTCCAGGGAAACAATCGATCGCAGGGATACGGCGGCTCGCGCGGCTACAGTGGGGCGCAGAATGGCAACCGGTCGCAGGGCTATGCGAGCAACGGGTCGCGCGGATTCAGCGGCGCGCAGAATGCCAATCGGGCGCAGAGCTACAACGGATCGCGAGGCTTCAACGGCGGATCCACGGCTCGTGGTAATGCGCCGTCGAATCGAGGATATTCAGGCCAGAGCTATCAGGGCTCGAACCGCGGATTTTCCGGACAGGCCCAGCCGCGCGGCGGATTTGCCGCGCCGAGCTACAATCGCGGCTTTTCGGCTCCGTCGCGCGGATACAGCGGATCGCCGAGTTTTGGCGGAGGATCGCGTAGTTTCTCGGCGCCGCGCAGCTTTGGAGGCTCGTCCTCGCGCGGATTTTCGGCGCCTCGCTCCGGAGGCTTCAGCGGCGGCGGACGCCCCTCCGGTGGTGGCGGCGGATTCTCCAGCCGCGGCGGAGGCGGAGGAGGCGGACGCTCCTTCGGTGGCGGCGGCCATTCCGGCGGCGGCGGCGGACATGCAGGCGGCGGACACCGCTAAATCTCATTGATCCCGACATCGCCGCACGCGCAGGCGGTCATTCCCTCGACCCTGCGAAGTCCGGGAGCAGTGCAGTTCTGGCTGGCATTGCTGCTCACCGGAGTGGGCACGGGCCTGGGCGCGGCGGCGCTGACTCGACTCCTTGAGGCGGTCCAGCGGCAGGCCTGGGGCGGCTCCGGGACGGATCTGCTGGCCTCGGTCGAAAGCGCCGCACCCTGGCATCATGTTCTTATCCTGCTCGCCGCGGGCGTCGTGACAGGTGCGGGACAAATCATCCTGACGCAGCTTTCGAGCGGCAACGGAATCGACACCACGGCCGCGATCTGGTTTTATGCCGGAAGAATGCCCGCGATCCGCACGCTGGGCAGCGCGGTGCTTTCGGTGATCATCGTCGGCATGGGCGCATCGCTCGGCCGGGAAGGCGCGCCGAAGCAAGCCGGAGCGGTGATCGCGAACTGGGCTTCCGATCGCGGCCGCCTGTCGGACGAGCAGCGCCGCTTGCTGGTCGCCTGCGCTGCGGGCGCGGGCATGGCGGCGGCCTACGGGGTCCCGCTCGGCGGCGCTTTGTTCGCGCTCGAAGTGATGCGCGGAATTCTGGCGCTACGCTACGTTCTGCCCGCGCTGTTCGCTTCGCTGGTGGCGACGGGCGTTTCCTGGCTCTTTCTGCCCGATGCGCCGACATATCATCTGCCTTCCTACGGCGCGCCGCTGTCGAGCCTGGTATGGGCGCTGATTGCCGGACCGATCGCGGGCGTGGTCTCGGTCGGCTATGTGCGCGTGATCAGTTGGGCGGATCGCAACCGGCCGCGCGGATGGCGGCGATGGATCGAGCCGGTGGCTGGCCTGACACTGCTGGGCGCGGTGTCGATCTGGTATCCGCAGATCCTCGGCAACGGAAAAGATATTTCGCAGGCGGCGTTCCTTGGAAATGTCGCGCCCACGCTGGGGGTCGTATTGTTCCTGCTCAAACCCGCCGCCATTATCCTGTGCATGCGCACCGGGGCGCCGGGCGGATTGTTCACGCCGTCGCTGACGGTGGGCGCGATGCTCGGTGTGGCGCTCGGCTCGGTATGGTCGTGGATCTGGCCGGGCGCGCCCGCCGGATTGTTCGCCTTCCTCGGCGCAGGAGCCGTTCTGGCGGCGACGACGCAAGGACCCATCTCGACCGTCGTTCTGCTGATGGAATTGACGGGACGCGACCGGTCCTTTGTCCTGCCCCTGCTGATCGTGGTCGCGACGGCGACGCTGGTGGCGCGCAGCATCGAGCCGCGATCGATCTACGACGCTCGCCTGACCGACGCGGAACTCGTTGAGCGTCAACGGGTACGCGACCGGCCGCTGCAATAGCAACTGGCCCGGGTGTCACCTCGGGCATTCGATTGCATCTCGGGGAGCAGAGACATGAAAATCCCGCTCTTATTCCTGGCGGCGGTCGCCGGATACTGCCAGCAGCCCGTGTCGCTGCGGGACGCGGTGAAGATCGCGCTCGATCAAAACAAATCGATCGAAGCCGCCGGCGCGGCGACGGATGCCGCCAAGGAGAAAATCACCCAGGCCCGCGCGGGATATCTTCCCAAAGCGGACTACGCTGAGTCCTGGGCGCGCAGCGACAATCCCGTTTTTGTCTTTTCTTCGCTGCTGACGCAGCATCAGTTTGGGGCGCAGAATTTCGAAATCGGCAATCTGAATCAGCCGGATTTCCTCAACAACTTTCAGTCGCAACTCACTGTGGATCAGCCGCTTTACGATGCCGGCCGCACCAAACGAGCCGTCCAGGCCGCAGAATTAGGCCGGAGTGCGGCGATGGAAAATTCCCGCCGGACGAAGTTGGACGTGATGGAGGGTGTGGTGCGATCGTACTTCGACGTTCAGTTGAGTGTCGAGCAGTTGAGGGCGGCGAATCAGGCGTCGCAATCGGCGGAAGCGGACCTGAAGAGAGCCGAGTCGAGAGTGGAAGCGGGCATGACGACCGATGTGGATGTTCTGTCCGTCAAAGTGCATCTGGCGGCGGTGCGCGAGGAACAGATCCGTCGCACGGCGGATCTGGATGTGTCGCGCGCTGCGCTAAACGACGCGTTGGGTTTGGGTCTGGACGCGCAGCACGAATTGAGCACACCGCTGACGGCGCTCGCGATTCCTGCGACTCCGCTGGCCGACTACGAATCGAGCGCGGCCGCGAACCGGCCCGAGTCGCGCGAGGCGAAGCTCGCGACCGACCTGGCGTCGAACCGGGCTCGCGATGCGCGCAACAATCTGCTTCCGCAGGTGGGATTGCACGGCGCGTTCGAGGCGTACCGGCAGCGGTTCTACGATCGCGGCGGAGACAACTGGCTGGTCTCGATCGGCCTGCGCTGGAATCTGTTCAACGGCTTCGGCGACAAGGCGAGAATCGCGGAGTCGAAGGCGGCGGTGAAGCAGAGCGAGGCTCAGCGCGCGCGCGCCGAATCGGCGATCCGGCTGCAAGTGCGCCGCGCCTGGGCGAGTCTGCGCGCCGCGCAGCAGCGGATCGAGGCGGCGCAAAGCACGGTGGCCGAAGCGACGGAGAGCCTGCGCATTTCGCAGAATCGCTACGAAGCCGGGCTGAACACGATTACCGATCTGTTGCGGACCGAGACGGCGCTGCTCGAGGCGCAGACCAGATTTTTGGCGGCGGTCCACGATCAGCGGGTCGCGGCGATGATGCTCGAAGCGGCGGCGGGGACGCTGGACGCGAATTCGGAGGTGCTCAATTGATGCCTCGCATTTTATTCACGATTTCGCTGGGGCTGCTGCTGGCGGGATGCAGCACTACGCCGCGGGAGACGCATGCCGCGGCCACGGGCGCGGCGCTGGCGGTGGATGTGGTTCCGGTCGCGACGGAGGATTGGACGTCGAATTTCGAAGCGAGCGGCACGGTTCGCGCGCGGACCACGGGCGTGGTGGCGGCGCGCATGATGGGCTACGTGCGCGAGGTGCGGGTGAATACAGGCGATCGGGTGCGCAGCGGGCAAACGCTGGTGGTGCTCGACGCGCGAGACCTGGACACGTCGGCGCAGCGGGCCGAAGAGGGAATGGCGGAGGCGCGCAGCGCGATTCCGGAAGCCGAGCAGGCGATTGCCGGGGCGAAGGCGAATCTCGACCTGGCCCAATCGACGTTCGCGCGGATGGAACAGCTTTATTCGAAGAAGTCGATTTCGAATCAGGAGTTCGACGAAGCGTCGGCGAGGCGCAAGTCCGCCACGGCGGCGTATGACATGGCGCGCGCGCGGCGGACGCAGCTCGACGCGAGGGTGCGGCAGGCGGAGCAGGAAGTGAAGGCGGCGGGAATCGCGCGCTCGTATTCGGAAATCGCGGCGCCGTTTTCGGGGATCGTCGTGAGCAAATCGGTGGAACCGGGGAACCTGGCGGCGCCGGGCGCGGCGCTGATGACCATCGAGCAGGAAGGATCGTACCGGCTGGAGGCCAACGTCGGCGAGTCGCAACTGGGCTCGATTCGCGTCGGGCAGATCGCTCAGGCGAAAGTCGAAAGCCTGGACCGGATCATCGACGCGCGCGTGGCGGAGATCGTGCCGGCGGTGGATCCGGCGACACGGACGGGCGTGGTGAAGCTCGATCTGCCGGCGATGGCGGGCATTCGTTCCGGAATTTTCGGGCGCGCGATTTTCTCCGGGGCGCCGCGGCACGTGATGGCGATTCCCGCGGGAGCCGTGCGGGAGAACGGCCAGCTTCAGTCCGTATTCGTGGCGTCCGACGGGATCGCGCGCACGCGGCTGGTGACCACGGGAGAGAAACGCGGCGGGCGCGTCGAAGTTCTTTCCGGGCTGAGCGACGGCGACCGGGTGATCTCGCCGATTCCTGCGTCGATCGAAGACGGCGCGCGTGTGGAGCCGAAACGGTGAAAGAGTTGCGCAAGCTGGGACCGGCGGGGCGGTTCGCGAATACGTGGATCGATTCGAAGCTCACGCCGCTGGTGATCGCGGGGTCGGTGCTGCTGGGGTTGTTTTCGGTGGTGAGTCTTCCGCGCGAAGAAGAGCCGCAGATCATCGTGCCGATGGTGGACGTGTTCGTCCAGATGCCGGGGGCGAGCGCGCGCGAAGTGGAAGAGCGCGTGACGAAGCCCATGGAAAAACTGCTGTGGGAGATTCCGGGCGTCGAATATATTTACTCGACGTCGAGCCCGGGAATGTCGACGGCGATCGTGCGGTTTCTGGTGGGACAGGATGAAGAAAAATCGATCGTGCGGCTGAATCAGAAGCTCAGCGCGAATCTCGACCTGATTCCGCCGGGCGCGTCGCAGCCGCTGGTGAAGCCGCGCTCGATCGACGACGTGCCGATCCTGGCGCTGACGCTGTGGAGCCGTCGATACAGCGATTACGAACTGCGCCGCGTGGCCGCACAGGTGGACGATACGGTCAAGCAGACGCCGGATGTGTCGGCGGTGACGCTGATCGGCGGGCGGAGACGCGAAATTCGGGTGACGCTCGATTCGTCGAAGCTGGCGGGGTATCATCTTGCGCCGCTCGAGATCGCGCAGAGGCTGGGGGCGTCGAACCGGCGACTGGCTTCGGGCGAATTCGCGAATCAGAATCGCGAATTCTTACTCGAGACCGGACAATTTCTGCGGACGGCGGACGATGTGTGCAACGTGGTGGCCGGAACGGCGGCGGGCCGCGCGATTTTCGTGCGCGACGTCGCCGAGGTGACCGACGGCGGCGAGGAGCCGTCGCAATATGTGGGGTTCTCGGATCGGACCGGATTTTATCCCGCGGTGACGCTCGCCGTGGCGAAGCGCAAAGGGACGAACGCGGTGACAGTCGCCGGAAACGTGCTCGATCGGGTGGAAAAGCTGAAGGGCAGCGTCATTCCGTCGGATGTCGAGATGACCATCACGCGGCACTACGGCGAAACGGCGAAGGAAAAGTCGGACGAGCTGTTGTGGCACATGCTGATCGCGGTGGTTTCGGTCAGCGTGCTGGTGGCGTTGACGCTGGGGATACGCGAATCGCTGATCGTGTTTATCGCGATTCCGGTGACGCTGGCATTGACGCTGACCGTGTTTTACCTCTACGGCTACACGCTGAACCGGATCACGCTGTTCGCGCTGATTTTTTCGATCGGCATTCTGGTTGATGACGCGATTGTCGTGGTGGAGAACATCGTGCGCCACTGGCGCATGCCGGAGAATCGCGATCGCGCGGCGTTCGAGGTGGCGGCCGAGGCCGTGGACGAAGTCGGCAATCCGACGATTCTCGCGACACTCACGGTGGTCGCGGCGATTCTGCCGATGGCGTTCGTCGGCGGGCTGATGGGGCCGTATATGCGGCCGATCCCGATCGGCGCGAGCGCTGCGATGATCTTCTCGCTGCTGGTGGCGTTCATCGTGACGCCGTGGGCGGCGGTGCGAATCCTGAAGCGTCAACCTGCGACGGAGCACGCGCATCGCGAGGATTTTTTCACGCGCCTCTATCGCCGAGTGATGGGCGCGCTGCTGCATCGATTTGCGATTCGCTGGATGTTTCTGATCGGCGTGGTGGTGCTGCTGCTGGGGTCGTGCGCGCTCTTTTATACCGGGTTCGTGAAGGTCAAGATGCTGCCGTTCGACAACAAGAGCGAGTTTCAGGTCATCATCGACATGCCCAACGGACTCCGCTGGAACAGACGGCGCGCGTCGCACAGGCGCTGGCGGAAGAGGCGCAGAAGCAGCCGGAGGTGGTGAATCTTCAGACCTACGCGGGAACGGCGTCGCCTTACAACTTCAACGGGCTGGTGCGCCATTATTATCTGCGGCAAGGGCCGAACGTCGCCGACATTCAAATCAATTTGACGTCGAAGGGCGAGCGCAACCTGCAGAGTCACGAAATCGCCAAGCAGGTGCGCGCGCGGCTGGAGCCGATCGCGCTGCGATTCGGGGCGCGCATCAAGGTCGCCGAAGTGCCGCCGGGACCTCCGGTGCTCGAAACGCTGGTGGCGGAAGTGTACGGTCCCGATCTGAACAAGCGCATTGCGCTGGCGGGCCAGATGCGCGACCTGTTCAAGTCGACTGCCGGGGTGGTCGACGTCGACTGGTACGTCGAGGACGCTCAATGCAAGTACGAGTTCGTGGTGAATGAAGAGAAGGCCGCGCTGAGCGGGATTTCGGCGGACGAGATCGCGCGCACGGTTCAAGTCGCGTCGGCGGGTTATCACGCGGGGCTGCTGCACCAGGCCGCGGAGAAAGAAGACGTGCCGCTGACGATCCGGCTGGATCGGGCGACGCGGTCGGACCTGGAGCGCATCGAGAGTCTTCGCGTGGGCGGCGTGCCGCTGCGCGAACTGGTCGAGGTGCGGCAAAGCATCGAGGACAAGAGCATTTATCACAAGAATCTGATGCCGGTGACGTATGTGACGGCGGATGTCGCGGGCGCAATGGAGAGTCCGGTGTACGCGATTTTGAAGTTGGGGCCGCAGATCGACGCGATGAAGATTCCGGAGGGCTACGGGATCGAGCAGCACATGGCGTCGCTGCCAACGGATGCGTCGCGCTATTCGATGAAGTGGGACGGCGAATGGCACGTCACGTATGAAGTCTTTCGCGACCTCGGCATTGCGTTCGCGGCGGTGCTGGTGTTGATTTACGGGCTGGTGGTGGGATGGTTCCGGTCGTTCCTGACACCGTTGATCATCATGGCGGCGATTCCGTTTTCGCTGGTCGGGATTTTGCCGGCGCACGGCCTGCTGCACGCGTTTTTCACGGCGACGTCGATGATCGGGTTCATCGCGGGGGCGGGCATCGTGGTGCGAAATTCGATCATCCTGGTCGATTTTATCGAGCTGCGATTGCGCGAAGGAATGGCCCTGGACCAGGCGGTGATCGACGCTGGGGCGGTGCGGTTCCGGCCCATGATGCTGACGGCGGCGGCGGTGGTGGCGGGCTCGTCGGTCATCTTGTTCGACCCGATTTTTCAGGGGTTGGCGATCGCGCTGATGGCGGGGGAAGTGGCGTCGCTGCTGCTGTCGCGCATGACGGTGCCGGTCTTGTTTTACGTGTTCAACCGAAGGAGATTCGTATGACTGTCGAGCGGTATTTACGGCTGATCGCTGGCGCGTTCGTGATGCTGACGCTGGCGCTCGGATACCTGGTGAGTCCGTATTGGTTTCTGTTTACGGCGTTCGTGGGGCTGAACCTGTTTCAGTCCGCGTTCACGAACTGGTGTCCGATGATGACGATCCTGCGCAAGCTGGGCGTGCGGGAACAGCACTGAAGTCAGACGTTCGGGTCAGGGCCGGTCGAATCCTCCGCCCGCCGAGTTTTTCCTTCCCCCCACGCGCACCTTGCCGCACACGACGGGATGGAATTCGCGGCGCGGAGAGGTGCGGGGCCAGTGCGCGCGGCAATAGCTGTAGGCGAACAGAAGCGTGAGCAGGATGTCCGCCCGCGCGAACGGACGCGTCAGGACGTCGAAGGCGCCTTCGCGCAACATCTGGTCGATCGGGGCGTTGCTTTCGGCGAGGAAAATGACGCACTCGTCGCGGCGCGCCAGGCGGACGGACTGAATCACGTCGCGCCAGGAGCGGGGATCGGCGCGTAGATCCCACAGCAGAATCGGATTGGGAGCCCTGCGATAGGCGGACAATGCATCGGCGCCGCTGGTGTAGACATTCAGGTCCCACGCCGTATGGGCCAGCAGGCGCCGCAGTTCATCGCGTTCGTCGCGCTGCGCGGTGACCAATCCCACGGGGATCGAGAAGCGCGGCGGCGCGGTATCGCAGGAAGTGTGTAGTGGCATCTCAATCGATCCGGATCGCCTAGAAACTCAATCCGAATTCGAAGGCGAGATTCACCCAGTGATCCGTGGTCTGGATTCCGGGAACATTTCCCACCGCGGGACCGTTGGTTCGCCCCACGATGTATTGCAGCGTGGTGCCCACGTGCACGTTGCGGGTGCTGTCCAGGAAATAGTTCACGTTGACGAGTCCATAACCGCCCCAGCCTCCGCGCGACGTGCACGAATAGCAGTTATTCTGGCCGAATCCATTCTGGGAGACGGTTTCGGAGTAGTGCAGATACGCGGTTCCGGCTCCGACGGAAGCCTCGATGCGGCTGAATCGCGTGGGAATGTAGACGCGCCCGCCCAACGGGATCATGAACTCGTGATCTCCGCCCTGAACGGTGCCGAAGTCGGACACCTCGCCATTCCGATTGTTCGCCGCGCCAAAGGCGAAGTCGAGCCCGGCGTCGGCCTGGAACCAGCGATTGAAGCGGTAGCCGTAGCCGGCCGTGATCAGGGGAGCGACTCCCAGATAATTCGTGGAATTTCCCACCGGAATGGCGGGCCCGAACCCGACCGCCACGTTATTGCGGTGATACTCGTCACCGTTTTGAGCAAGACCGAGGCTCGACGACGCGATCAGAAAAGCGAGAACATACCATGGTCGTTTCATCATGGCTTCAGCTTACGTTTGGCCCGGCGCGTTACCCATCGCGTGGAGTCGTGATTTCAGGACGGGTCCGGTTGGTAGCTCGATTCGGCTTACCGACTGGAGGGAGTCTCGAAATACCGGAAATGCAGTATTCAAAATTCGAGGAATTTCAGGTGGCGGAAGCTAGTGGGAGTCGAACCCACCTGCGGCACAAAGTACCCCACGCTGGTTTTGAAGACCAGGCCCAGCACCGGCCAAGACTAGCTTCCGTTGTCGAGTTTAGCAGCATAGCGCGCGAGCGATTGCTCCAGGCTTTTGCGGCTGATCGGCTTGGAAACATAGTCGTCGGCGCCTGCTTCCAGGCACCGTTCGGAATCGCCGTGCATCGCATAGGCCGTGGCCGCGACGATGGGGATGTGGGCGCCCGTTTGGCGTTCGTGCTCGCGGATGCGGCGGGTGGCTTCGAGGCCGTCCATCTCGGGCATCTGGACGTCCATCAGAATCAGGTGGTAGGATCCGGCGCGCCACGCCACCAGCGCTTCGGCTCCGGTGGAAACCAGGTGGACGCGATGGCCCAGCCTTTCAAGCAGCGCCTGCGCCACCTTCTGATTGGTGAGATTGTCCTCGGCGACCAGGATGTCGAGCGATCGCGTATCGGGGCGCTGCGCGGCGGCGGCCGCGGCGGCGGAACCGAGTTGGGGACGTCCCAGAGCTTTGCGGATGCCGATCAGAATTTCGGACGGGCTTACCGGCTTGATGACGTAGCTGTGGACGCCCATTTCGCGGCAGCGGGCGGCGCTCGCGCTGCGGTCGTCCGAGGTGAGCATCATGATGGTCGCGCCGCTCAACGCCGGATTTTCGCGAATGCGGCGGACCACTTCGATGCCGTCCATCAGCGGCATGCGCTCGTCGAGCAGGACGACGCCGAACGGATGGCCCGCCGCCGAGGCTTCCTGCAGCTTGTCGAGGCCGGCGGCGCCCGAATCGGCGCATTCCGGCTGCATCTGCCATCGCCGGGTGGTCTGTTCGAGGATGCGGCAGTTGGTGGCGTTGTCGTCGATGATCAGCACGCGCATGCCGCGCAGTTCCTCGGCGCGGACCGGTTCGGCGGCGGTGGCGGGCGCGGCGGTCTCTTCCAAAACGATGGTGAAGAAGAATGTAGAACCGGCGCCCGGCATGCTTTCGAACGTCATCTGTCCGCCCATCATTTCGACAATACGGCGCGAGATCGCCAGGCCCAGACCGGTCCCGCCGTAATGGCGCGTGGTCGACGAATCGGCCTGCTCGAAGGGCCGGAACAGGCGCGATTGTTTTTCGAGTGGGATGCCGATGCCCGTATCGCGCAGCGCAAAGCGCACGCGGACGCGTCCCGGAGTGCGCTCTTCGACTCCGACGGTCAGGACGATTTCGCCGCTCTCGGTGAATTTGATCGCGTTGCCCGCCAGGTTCACCAGCACCTGGCGCAGCCGGCCCGCATCGCCCAGCACGTGCACGGGGACGTCGGGATGGGTGTGGAAGGCGATCTCCAGACGTTTCTTGTGCGCGCCGACGGCGAGGCTGCGCATCGAATCGGTGACCAGTTCTTCCAGGTTGAACTCGGCGGGCGACAAATCGACTTTGCCTGCTTCAATCTTGGAATAATCCAGCACGTCGTTGATGATCACCAGCAGCGCGTTGGCCGAGGACCGCACCATCGCTAAATATTCGTGCTGCTCTTCGGAAAGCGAGGTGCCGAGCGTCAACTCGGTCATGCCGATGATGGCGTTCATGGGCGTGCGGATTTCGTGGCTCATGTTGGCCAGAAACTCGGTTTTGGCGCGGCTGGCGGCCTCGGCGGCCTCTTTGGCCCGGGCCAGTTCCTGCTCGTGATGCTTGCGCTCGGTGGTGTCGCGGACGATGGTCTGGAATCCGGCAGGCTCGCCGCCGGGGTCGCGTTTGAGCGAAACGGTCATTTCACAGAAACGGCCGTCGGTGTATTCGAACTCGACTCCGCGCACCGGCTCGCCGGTCGCGTAGACTTTCTGAAACAGGGAGCGGACGAACGCGCGGCGGTCCGGGGTATAAAAATTACGGTAGTTGTAGCTGGGGTCGAAGATCTGTTCGCGGGTGCGGCCGAACATCCGGCAGTAGGCGTCGTTGACGAACTGGACGTTGCCCTTCACGTCGAGCTCGATGTAGGCGTCCTCGAGCGAGTTCAGCAGCGCGACGCGGTACTCGGCCAGGCGCCGTAGTTCTTCGGCGTGGCTCAGAGAAGCCAGAGACTTGGCGAATGCTCCATTATTCGCTTCATCGAACATGGAGCGATCCTCCATACGAATTCCTCGGCACGCAGCGGCCCGGGGGCATGCCTTTATATCGGCAGAAGCCTGTAATCCTTATAGGGAATTTTTTTAGCCGTTCGGCCATCCCGGCATTTTGGGCCAACACGGCGAGATGGAAGGGCGGGCGCCATGGTATTCTGTTCTGGCGCCGGATGGCCCATCGGATCTCACTACCCAGGATTTGCATCGCTCTCGGATTCCCCGACGCCGAGACCCTGCTGGCGCAGGCGCGCAAAGAATACGACGCAGGCGAACGCTTTTTCGAGTTCCGCCTGGACTATCTGCCGACACCCGAGCAGGGAATCGCCGCGATTCGTAAATTTCTGTCGCGCCACGCGGATTGCACCATCCTGGCGACGTGCAGGCGCCATCAGAACCACGGTCGCTACAACGGCAGTGTGGAGGAACAGGTCCGCATTCTGGAAGCGGCGATCGAAGCGGGGGCGCGCGCCGTGGATATCGAAATCGAAAGCGCCGAGAATTGCGCGGAGCGGCTGCAGTCGCTGCGTTCGAATGCCTATGTGCTGCTTTCCTATCACAACTACGGCGGGACGCCGCCGCTCGATCCGCTGATGCGGCGCATGTCGCGCATCCCGGCGGACGGCTACAAAGTGGTCACCACCGCGCGCAAGCCGTCGGACAATTCGCGCGTCCTTTCCCTGGCGCGGAGCTATCCGCGGTCGCCGATGGTGCTGCTGGCGATGGGGGAAATGGGATTCCCCACGCGCGTCCTTTCCACCGCGCTCGGCGGGATGTACACGTACGCGGCGCCGACCGCGGCCGAGGGAACCGCGTCCGGGCAGGTGAGCGCGCGGCAGTTGCGGCATTTGTACCGGGTCGAAAAATTCACGCGCGACGCGCATATCTTCGGAGTGATCGCGGACCCGGTGCGACACTCGATTTCGCCCGCTGTGCACAACCGGGCATTTCAAGCTCGCCGGGCCGACGCCGTGTATCTGCCGTTCCTGGTGAAACCGGTCCAGTTGAAGGATTTTCTGATTCTGGCGGAAAAGCTGCCGCTTTCCGGATTCAGCGTCACGCTTCCGCACAAGCAAAAAATCCTGCGTTATCTGGACCTGATCGATCCATTGGCGCGGCGCATCGGCGCGGTGAACACGGTGTGGCGCAAGGCGGGAAAATGGCGCGGAACCAATACGGACGTCGAAGGAATCACGGTGCCGCTGCAGAAACGCGTGCGGATTCCCAAAGCGTCCGTGCTGCTGGTCGGCAATGGCGGCGCGGCGCGCGGGGCGGCCTTCGCACTCACCGCCGCGGGAGCCAAATTGTCGATCACCGGGCGTAATATGGACCGCGTCCGCGCGCTTGCCAAGGCGTGCGATTCCGAGCCGTTGTCGCGCGAGCAGGCCGAGGCGCGCATGTTCGACGTGCTGATCCATGCCACTCCGCTCGGCATGTTCCCGCGCGTCGATCAGTGCTTCTTCGACCGGCGTATTCCGGCAAACCTGGTTTTCGACATGGTTTATAATCCGCTCGAAACGCTGCTGGCGCGCCGGGCGAAGGCGCAGGGCGCCGAAGTGATTCCGGGGCTCGAAATGTTCCTGGAACAGGCGGTGCGGCAGTTCGAAGTGTGGACCGGCGAGAGCGCTCCCCGCGCGGTGATGGAAAAAGCGGCGATCGAAGCCTTGACGCCCGTCGCCGCGGCCGGCGCCTGAGCCGGCTAACGACCGCTTTAACGATGGCTCGCCTGGTAGTGCTGGGCTAACAGATCCAATCCGAAATCGCCGTCGAAATCGCGCCACACGCTGTGGATGTGGTTCGCATTATTCTGCGTGTCGTCGTATTCGATCAGGAACGCCGAAGTCTGGACGCGATAGTAATGCGGGTCGCCTTTTTCGATCCCGCCCGCCCATGCAAAGAACAGGCCCGCCTGCGTTTTCTTGTACTGATCCATGCGGAACTCGGCGATCTGCGGCGGAAGATTCGAGGCATAGCATCCGACGACGTCGCTCAACAACTCGCGCTGCTTCGCGGTCATTTTCGAAAACGGCAGTCCGTTCGGCTGGCCGCTCAGCGCGGCCTTGCGCGAATCGAACGTGATGATGTCTTTGTAGGCCGTCTTGTCGACGATCGCGGTCGAGCGCTGCGCGTCGGTCAGTGACTTGATCAACGCGCGGCCTGTGTCCTCTTCACAGCGCAGCGCGCGCAGTCCGGCGCGCGGACCTTCCTTCACTTCAGCCGGATTGGCGCCGAAAAAGTTCGGACTGGATGCGATGCGTCCGTTCACGATAGTGAAATTCAGGCTGATGTGATGGCCCTCGAAGCGATAACCCCAGGTGCCCTGATCGGACGGCGCGCCGAAAATCGAGACGTAGTATTTTTCCGGATCGCGCTCCGGACCCTTGCCCTTTTCCATGTCCTTCAGGACCTGGTCGAGGCTCATGATCGTGTGCGCCTTGATCACGCCCTGCTGCGAAAGTCCCGCGGAGAGCAGCGCCTCGGCCAGGTGCTTCTGTGCCGAGGTCATCTCGCGCAGCGCCACACCCTTGCGCTCGATCGGAACGAAGTGCCAGTTCATGCGCTCCTCGGCGTCGAAAGAAAACGACGTGCGCGCGCGTTGCTCGGGCGTCAGCGCGTTCAGGTACGCCTTGGCGGCGTCGGTCATGACGCTGGGGGATTGCGTGCGCTCATAAGCCGCGATCAGAACACTCAACGAGGAAACGATCAGCACAACTCGGATGCGGTTTCGCATGCGCACAGTCTATCACTGCCCGATTTCACGGAGAATCGCCGCCAGCGCTTTGCGAAAATCCATGGCCGAGTAGAGATCGAACACGCGCGGCTGCAGCGCTTTCAGCGTGCGCTGGAGTTCATCGCTGGTGATGCGCGGAAACATAATTTCGGGTGGCCTCGGCCCGCTGCGCAGCGCGGGCTGGGTCGCGATCAGCGATGCCGGCATGATGGTCTGAAACCGCAGATAGAAAACGCGCGCGTTGGGGGGCGCGTCGATCGGACGCATCTCCTGATGAGTCGTGAACGTCACCGGACCGCTCAGGACGATCAGCACCGGCAGCCTGCCGTTTTCAGGTTTCGCCCGGCGCACGGCTTCGGTCGCGAAAAACTGGGCGTTTTTCTCCCGATCCTTCAACTCCGCTGCGTCGATTTTATTGGGATCGCCCAGCCCTTGTTTCATCGCCTCCCAATTCACGTCGCGCGCCTCGTGCTGTTCGTAGGTGACGCGCCGGCGCGCGACGTCCACCACGGTGACGTTCTTCGAAACGCCCTCGATTCGCGAAAGAATTTTCAGCGCCGGCACGATCACGTCCATGTTGCGGCCATACGTGCGTCCCTGGCGGCGCGACGTTTCGGTGGGGGTGATATTCGCCAGAATTTCGAGGCGCGCGCCGCTGCCGGCCGCTTCGAGAAAAAGGCGTCCACGCTCGCCGGGCAGGAACCAGCGATCCGGCGCGTCCGGGATGTCGATAAAGTCGACCGCGCGCAGGCGCTTCCACAAATCCGGCAGCGGATCGTTCGAAAGCGGCGCGACGTGCAGCGTCCGGTGCGCGACGCTGAATTTTTCCGTCGCCGGCTCCAGTACGATCAGCGACAAATCGTAGTTCCCCGGCAATACGAAAATCTGCAACGCGCATTCGAGTTCCTGCGACGACGTGGCTTTTTCATAATCCTGCAGGTTGACGCGGCTCTGCGTTCGATACGTGCGGTGGGCGGAGTTCTTGAATTCGGCCGCGAACAGAAACTCGCCTTTGCCTTCGCGTTTGGCGATTTCCTTCCCGTCGACCCGAATGCTGATACGCGTGGAGAGCCGCTGGAAGGCGGTCAGCGTGGGCGAAGGAATCGAAATCGCCCAGCGAATATCGGCGCGCTCGGGCGCCGCAAGCAGCCGGTCGATTGCCGGATCCTGCGCCTGATCTTGCGCAAAGCCCCGCGCGGCCGCGATCAAAAGAAAAGCGAGTCCCCGCATCGTTACGATCCTGACGATAGCGTAGCGCTTTGAAAAGGTGCAAGATCCTTAATGATTTGTTTCGTGACAATACCGCCGTTTGCACGCTAATATTTCACTCGCGCTGTTGATTTCACTCTGGAGGTGGCACATCGAAGTTGGCAACACTCAACGTGAACGTTCCGAGATTCTATTGCTATCTGCGCAAGGAATTTCTCTATGACGGGACTGCGCATCACGGCGAAGTCGTGTCCGTTTGCGTTTTTGGAGCCGCATCCATTGCCGGACGCGCGCTCGGCTTTCACGTTCTGACCGAAAATGGCGCCGTGATCTGGCGCCTTCCGCTCCACGCGTTCTGCCACACGCCGGATGCAGCACCGCACCCGCTGGACTGGCTGCAGTTCTGGGACTGCTTCAGCTAGGAAATCACCTGCACCACATTCGACCGTTTGCAGGATGCGCGCGTGCGCGTCCAGTTGCGGGATCGATCCTGGGCAGGCGGCCAATACATGTTCACCTTTGACTGGTGCGAGAGCGAAGACTCCGAAGAGGCGGGTGACGGCGGCCACAAGTGCGCTCACGTCATTGCGCTCGACAACGGGAACTTTGCGGCGCAGCCCAATAATCGAATTCAGTGGTATTGTCCGGCGTTCGTTACTCCGTTCGAGGAAAAACCGGACTACGTGACCAACACGCGGGTCTGGAAGGTCGAGCGCGAAACAGAGACGACGCAAGCATTCTTCTATGACACGGAAGACCGGCCCAGCCAAGTCGCACTGTACGCCAAGGGACTGCGGACGTAGACCGTCGTGGCGCAGATCACAAAAGTCACCCCACGTCGCCGAGCATCGTTTTCAGCTTCGCATGGCCTGACCGGCTCACCGGCAACTGTGTCCCGTCGGTGAGGACGGCCACGCGGCTGTCCTTCGTATAGGGCTCGATCCGAGCGATCCGTTCCAGGTTCACGATGTAGGACCGGTGAATCCGCACGAAGCGCTTCGGGTCGAGCTGCGTTTCGATGCTCGAAATGGTCTGCTGCTTCAGGTAATTTTTCTTCTCGCTGCGCAGCGCGATGTAGTCGTCCTGCGCCTCGACGTAATCCAGCTTGTCGATCGGTATGATGTGGACCTTCGTGCCGTCCTTCACGACGATCCGTTCCAGTTTCTGCTCCGGCGCGCGCGCGGCGGCGGACAATTCCGGCGCGGAAATTTTCGGCGCGGGCGTGGGACTCCCCAGGCGCTGCCGCACCCGGTCCAGCGCTTTGTTGAATCGATCCGCGCTGAAGGGCTTGAGCAGATAGTCCACTGCATTCGCGTCGAAGGCGCGCATCGCGTACTGATCGTAGGCCGTCACGAAAATCACCGCGACCCCGGCGTCGATCAGCTCCAGCACCTCGAAACCGTCGAGCTTCGGCATCTGCACGTCGAGAAAAACCAGATCCGGCTTGCGCTCGCTGACCGCCTTCACCGCCTCGAATCCGTTGGCGCATTCGGCGACCACTTCGATCCCGCCCGCCTGAGTCAGGTATTCGCGCAAAAGATGTCGCGCGAGTTCCTCGTCGTCGACGATCACCGCCCGGATCACGGCGGAGCGTCCGCCCCCCGCTTCGCCGCGCGTGAGATTTTCCAGATCGATCTGCAACTCGCGCGCGGATTGGTAGCGGCGGTCCGCGTCTTTCTCCAGGCACTTGCGCACGACGCGCTCGAATTCCGGCGGCAGTTCGTAATTCAGCCGAGCCATCGCTTCCGGCTGCGCTTGCAGGATCCGCGCCAGAGTCTCCTGCGACGTCGCGCCGGTGAACGGCAGCTTTCCGGTCGCCATTCGATACAGAACAATGCCGAGGCTGAAAATGTCGGAGCGATGATCGACCACGTGTCCCAGAGCCTGTTCCGGGCTCATATAAGACACGGTTCCCAGCACGACGCCGCCGCTGGTCATGAACTGCGTCGCGATCTGGCTCGACGAGGAATCTTTCGGCTCCGAGATATATTTTGCGAGCCCGAAATCGAGCACCGTGACGTGCCCGCGCGCGTTGATCATCAGATTGGCCGGCTTGATGTCGCGATGCACGATGTTGCGCGTGTGCGCAGCCTGGAGCGCATCGGCCACCTGCGCGCCGATCGATACAATCTGCGCCATCGCGATGGGGTCGCCGGTGAGCTTCGCCTCCAGCGTCTCGCCTTCGATGTACTCCATCGCCAGAAAATGCGATCCGGCCGCCTCGCCGATTTCATAAATGTGCGCGGCATTGGGATGGCTCAACGCGGACGCCAGCCGCGCCTCCTGCAGGAATCGCGCAAGCTTCTCCGTGTCCTCGGCGAGTTCCGGCAGCAGCACTTTGAGTGCGACTTTGCGATGCAGACGCGTATCCTCGGCCAGAAAAACCTCGCCCATGCCGCCCGCGCCGAGCTTCGAAAGAATCCGGTAATGCGCCAGGTGGTTCACTCCGCCCTCCGGCACGGCACGATCATTTCGGCGCGAAATTGATTTTCCCCCAGATGCGCGGTCAGCTTCGCCTCCGGCCCGAAGCGCGTCTCCAGGCGGCTGCGCACATTGCGCAAGCCCAGACCATGCCTGCGCGGCGACGGCGAATCCGGATCGAACCCGTTTTCGACGCTGACTTTCAATTGTCCGTCGTTCACCCTGCCCACAACTTTGATTGTGCCTCCATCGACCAGCGTGGCGATGCCGTGCTTCACCGCGTTCTCGATCAGCGGCTGCAGCACCAGCGGCGGCACCATGCAATCCGAGCACGCTTCATCGACGTTCATCTCGACGCGCAAGCGTGCGCCGAAGCGGACCTGCTCCACTTCCAGATAGGTCCGCGCGAGCTGCAGTTCGTCGCGCCAGGGGATGCTTTCTTTTTCGCCGAGGCCCAGCGTGTTGCGCAGAAAGTCCGAAAGCCGGATGCACATCTCCCGCGCGCGCGCCGGGTCCACCGTGGTCAGCGCGGTAATCGAGTTGAGGCTGTTGAACAGAAAATGCGGATTGATCTGCGCTTTCAGGGCGCGGAGTTCCGCGTCGCGAGCCTGCACCTCCGCTTCACGCGAATGTTCCACCGCCAAGAGCATGTAGTGCAGCGCGACCGACAGCGTGTACAGCATCAGCCCGACGATCACCAGTTGCGGAATCTCCGGACGGAGCCGCGGCGTCAGATCGAGCACGTACGCGATCAGCCGCGCCATCTCGATCCAGATCGCGGTGGCGAGCACCGCCGCGCCGATGTGATTCGCCACCAGCTTGAGGGAGTTCGACGAACGCGCCGGAAGCTGCCGGCACATATACCACGGCGTGAGACACACGAAGGCGTAGAACAGGCACAGCGGCTCGGCAATGATCAGCGCGTCGCGCCAGCTCAGCGTTTCGGGCATCCGCAGCAGTCCGGCGAGCACGACGCCGATGAACACCCAGACCGCCAGGTACATCGTGAACCATCGGCGCTCAAAGATCGGATGCATGGCGGCTAATATTTGACGCTGACGCCGCCGAAGACGGCCGCGCCGGTGATGATCAGCTCAGGACGCTTCGGGTCGCCGCCGGGCATCTGGCCGGTTTCGTCGGCGAACCCGCCAAAGATGCCGGTACCGCGCACCACGATGCGCCAGTGTTCGGGGACGCGAATTTCGATGCCGCCGAAAATCGCGTTGGCCTCGATAAAAACCTGATCGCGCTTCGTATCGGCCTTGCGCAGGTCGAGTTCGATGCCTCCGAAAACCGCCAGCGCCTCGCCGCCTTCGAACTCCTGCGTCTCGATCCGGCGCTTGGCACCGCTGAAAATGTGATCCTCTTTAAACCCGTTGCGGATATCGACAATGGTGGGACGCGCGCCCGACGCGCTCGACCCCGCGGGCGGCGTGCCGCTGGGTGGAGCGGAACTCCCGTCGTGCCACAGATCCCAGGCTCGATTGCCTTCGAGTGCGCGGATCAGCAGCGCCAGCCCCACCGCGATCAGCACGACGGGCCAAAAATAAGCCAGGATGTTGCCGTGCAGCAGGCCCAGATTGTGCAGCAGGAAAACGCCGCCGATGAACAGCAGCATGCCGCCGAAGATCCGCCCGCCGGTGTCCCACGCGCTGACCATGCGCGAGCCGCCCGCCACGATCAGAATCACCGGCCAGTATTGCCACAGATCGTCGACATACAGGACGCCCAGGTTTTGCAGCAGCAACAGGACGCCGATGCCGGCCAGAATCGCGCCGATCAGCAATCCTCCAAACGGATTCTGGTAGCGATACGCGCGTGACTGCCACCGCAGCCGGCGTCGCTCCATCTTGGCCTCGAACCGCGCGCGCCGCGCGTCCATGCGCGCCCGGATCTGATCGTTGATATCGCGCCGGATCTGGTCGCCGAGATCGCCGCCGGGCTGTTGGTCTGACATCGCGAATCCCTTCCGATAGCGATGTTAGCAAGCCCCGGGGCCCGAACTGAGGAAAATTCGGCGAACGGCAGGGGAACGTCGGTGAACCGCGACCAAAGGGAGCGGCAGAACCCGCCCCCTTCGTCCTCCGATCGCCGGCCCTACTGCTGAACCTTGCCGTTGTGCTTGTCCTTGTAGATTTCCTTGCTCAGATGATTCTGCTGGCGATTCACCTGCGCCTTTTCCTTGTTCGTCAGGTTTCCGCCATTGGCTTTGCGATCGTTGCGGATCTCCTTGTTGAGATGCGATTCCTGCTTCTCGACATGCGTCGTCTCGCCCGCCGTCATCGAGCCGTTTTTCACGCCGTTCCCAATCCGGCGCTGCTGATTTTCCTTGCGGTCCCTGATCGCGTCGTCCGCAAACGAGGTCCCCGCCAGCAGTGCGCCCAACATCATGCTCAGAACAATCTTTTTCATCTTGTTTTCCTTTCTTCAGGACGTCTTGCATGCCCTTCTGCTCCTGTCAAGCGCAGTTTGGCGCACGGAGTCGCGCCCAAACCGGTTAAATTCCCGTCATGTGAACGAGGATTAATTCAGCTCGCGGGATTGATCGTGGGGCTGGAGAAAGGTCCTGACTTCATGCTCGAGGCCGGGCGCGCAGGCCACCGCGCTTCCTCCGTAAATCGTGCGCACGCCGCTGAGATCAAAGAAAACGGCTCCGGCCTCCTCGAGGATCACCTGAACCGCCGCCAGATCCCAGGCCGCGACCCTGGGCTCGATCCACACCTCGGCCTCGCCCGCCGCGACCATGATCGCGTCCGGAGTTCCCCCCAGACAACGGTAGGCCCAGAAACGGCTGGCCCATTCGATCAACCCCGGCGTGAACGACATTTCGCGGATGCGATTCAGGCTGTTTACCGACAGCACCGCCGCCGACGCATCGGAGATCGACGACACGCGCAGCCGCACGTCGTTGCGAAACGCACCCGATCCGCGCGACGCCCAGCAGGTCTGCCCCAGCAGCGGCAAATGCACCACGCCCGCCACCATCTCGCCCTCCTGCTCCAGGCCGATCAGCACGCTCCACAGCGGATTCCCGCGCACGAAATCGCGCGTCCCGTCGATCGGATCGATGATCCACCGGCGCCCGCTCTTCGACTCCTTTTGCGATCCCTCTTCGCCCAGGATTCCGTCGCCGGGAAACGCGTCTTCGAACGCGCGCGCGATCAGCCGCTCGCACTCGCGATCGGCAATCGTCACGGGAGAATCGTCCGGTTTGGTCTCCGCGCGAATGCCTGCGGATTGATGCCGCAGAGCCAGTTTCGCCGATTGTTCGGCTGCCTTCCGCTCCACTTCGATCTCTCGGGCGAACCCCATTCTTTGGCATGGTAGCATTGAGCCGGATGAAGGCCCAGACCAAGCCAAGAATCGTTTTTTCCGTGCTCGAAGAAACCGCCGCAGCGCACCCCACGGTGGTCGCATTGCAGCAGCCGGTCGGAGGCGGCCCAAAAGGAAAACATGAGCCCAGATCCCTGACCTGGGCCGAATACTGCGACCAGGTTCGCCAGATCGCTGTCGGCATCCGCGAACTCGGCATCGCCAAAGGCGAAATCGTCGCGTTGCAATCGGAAACGCGCATCGAATTTTACCTGGCGGATCTCGGCCTGATGGCCGCCGGCGCGATCGCCGCGGCGCTCTACACCAGCCTCCCGTTTGCCGATCAGGTCCGCACCCTGAAAGCCTCCGACGCGAAGTACGTCTTCGTTGAAAACGTGAAAGCGATGCGCGGTCTCGAAGCCGCCGGCGCCGAAGCCTGCTGGATTCTGCTGAGCGGCGAATCCGACGGCCTGGTGACGCTCGAACAGATCCGCCAGATGGGCGAGCAGCGCCTTGCCGCCGATCCCGACGCCTACGAAAAAATCCGCGCGGAAATCAGCCCGTCCGATCTCGCCGTCCTCTATATGACCTCCGGCGCGACCGGCGAGCCGAAGATGGGCCTGGTCACGCAGCGCGCGCTGGTCGCCAACATGGACCACGCGCCGTTCGTCCTGCCCCTCACGCCCGAAGACGTGACCATCGCGTTTCTTCCTTCGGCGCACATCGCACAGCGCGTCGTCGTGGAACTCGTGCCGATCCGCCAGGGAAGCTGCGTGTATTTCTCCGAAGGACTCTCCAAGCTCCCCAACGAAATTCGCAATGTGCGCCCGACGTTTTTCCTCGCTCCGCCGCGCGTCTGGGAGCGGGTGTACGCGAATATCACCGCGGAAATCAAGAAGCGCCCCGCCGCGATCCGCAAATTGTTTTATCTCGGCCTCGGCGTGGGATCCGAAGCCAGCCGCCTGCGTCAGGCCGGAAAGCCGATTCCGGTGACCATGCGGCTGTCGCTGAAATTTTTCGACCGCGTCGTGTTTAAGAAGATCCGCGACCGGCTGGGCGGCCGTTTGCGCATCGCGGCGTCAGGCGCGGCGCCGCTCGGCAAGGATCTGGCTGAATTCTACGCCGCCATCGGCATGCCGCTGGTCGAAGGCTACGGCCTGACCGAAGGCGGCGTCACCGCGCTGAATCCTCTCGATCGTCCCAAGGCCGGCAGCATCGGGAAACTGCTACCCCAGGTCGAAGCGCGTCTCGAAGACGACGGCGAATTGCTGCTGCGCGGCGACACGATTTTTTCGGGCTACTACAAAGATCCCGAAGCCACCGCCGCTGTCCTGCGCGACGGCTGGCTCGCCACCGGCGACATCGCCGAACAGGACGCCGAGGGCTACTGGTACATCACCGGCCGCAAGAAGGAACTCATCGTTTCTTCGAACGGCAAGAAAATCTACCCCGCGCGTATCGAAGTTCTGTTCAAACGCGAGCCCGCCATCAACCAGGTCCTGCTGATCGGCGACCGCCTGCCCTACGTCACTGCGCTGTTCACCGTGAACGACAGCACCGACGAAACCCGCACGTCGGTGGAGCAGGCCGTCAAAGACGTAAACCGGCAGCTCGCGTCGTTCGAACAGATCCGCAAATTTAAAATTCTCGAAAAAGAATTTACGATCGAAAACGGCGAGGTCACGCCGACCATGAAGATCCGCCGCAGCCGCGTTCTGGAAAATTACCGGTCGCTGGTCAGCGAGATGTATATGGGCAAGGACATCGATTGAAGCGGACGCCATCGCTGATCGCAGCGTTCCTGCTCGCCGTCCTCGCCTGGTTCCTGTTCCAATACACCCGCGCCGATCTTGAAACCGCTGAAATCGACGACGAGCTGCGCAAATCGGCGCCTGGACAATTCGTCAAAACGTCCGGCGGATTCGTTCATTACCAGTGGGGCGGTCCCGAGAACGGCCGCATCGTCGTTCTGGTCCACGGATTCTCAGTCCCCTACTATCTCTGGACCGAAACTTTCGAGATGCTCGCCGATGCCGGCTTTCGCGTGCTGCGCTACGACCTGTTCGGCCGCGGCCTCTCCGATCGTCCCGGCGTGAAATACGACAGCGGTCTTTTTGACAAGCAACTGGTCGAATTGCTCGACGCACTGCACGTTCAGGGCAAGGTCGATCTGGCGGGAGCCTCCATGGGTGGTCCGATCATCGCCGAGTTCGCCTGCCGCCATCCCGAGCGCGTCCGTTCGCTCGCCTTTTTCGATCCGGGGTATTCCCACGGGCGCACTGCGCCGTGGAAGCTGCGAATGCCGCTGCTCGGCGAGTACATCATGGCGGTCGACATCGCGCCCGGTCTGCCCGAAAGTCAAAAAAACGATTTCGATCATCCCGACCGTTTTCCCGAATGGCCCGACCGCTTCCGCCCGCAAATGCGCTTCAAAGGTTTTCGCGCCGCGATTCTCTCGACCTTGCGAAACTACTTCGCCGAAGACTGGTCGAAAAGCTTCGCCTGCGCGGGCCAGGGGACTGCGCCGGTGCTCCTCGTCTGGGGCAAAGACGATCGCGACGTCCCGTTCGAGACGAATCGAGAAGTCCGCGCCGCGATCCCGCGCGCGCAATTCCTCGCCGTCGACGATGCCGGTCATGTGCCGTTCCTGGAGCATCCCGAAATCGTCCACCCCGCCTTCGTCCAATTCCTTCGCGCACATTGAACTACTCCACTTACAATGAAGTGTGTCCTATCCTGTTACGTTAATCCCCGGAGATGGTATTGGTCCCGAAGTTTCGAAAGCCGCGCGCCGCGCCGTCGACGCAACCGGCGTCAAGATCAATTGGGAAATCGCCGAGCTGAATCCTGAAGTCATCCGCAGCACCGGCCAGTCGCTGCCGCCCCACGTCATCGACAGCCTGGAAAAAACCTGCGTCGGTCTCAAAGGCCCCGTCACCACGCCGATCGGAGAAGGCTACACCAGCGTAAACGTCGCGCTCCGCAAACGGCTCGACCTGTTCGCCAACGTGCGTCCGGTGCGCTCGCTTCCCGGCGTGGTCACGCGATTTCAGGATGTGAAAATCGACATGGTCATCTTCCGCGAAAACACGGAAGATCTCTATTCCGGCCTGGAGCACGAAGTGGTGAAGGACGTGGTCACCAGCCTCAAGGTGATCACGCGCGTCGCGTCGTCGCGCATCGCTGAGTACGCCTTCAAGTTCGCCGCCGACGCCGGACGCAAGAAGGTCACCGCGATCCACAAAGCGAACATCATGAAGCTCGCCGACGGGCTGTTTCTGCGCTGCGCCCGCGAGGTCGCCGCGAAGTATCCGCAGATCGAATACAAAGAGCTGATCGTCGACAATGCCGCGATGCAGCTCGTCATCCGGCCCGAACAGTTCGATGTGCTGCTGCTGCCGAATCTCTACGGCGACATCGTTTCCGATCTCGCGGCGGGATTAGTCGGCGGCCTGGGAATCGTCCCCGGGGCGAACATGGGCGAAAATCACGCCGTTTTCGAAGCCGTGCATGGATCGGCGCCCGATATAGCCGGGAAGGGAATCGCCAACCCCACCGCGATGATCCTGTCGAGCGTCCTGATGCTGATCCACCTGAAGGAATTGTCCGCCGCGATGCGTCTACAGGCCGCGGTCGAGACAGTCTACGCGAATCAGAAACACCTGACGCGCGACCTCGGCGGTACCGCATCCACCGAAGAATTCACCGACGCGGTGGTCGCACAGCTCTGACCGAACCCGCTTTGTGGGGCAGGCTTGCAGCCTGCGCGCGGTTTGCAACCGCGCCGGAGTCAGCCGCAGGCTCAAGCCTGCCCCACAAGATCTACAAACCCTTCTTCGCCAGAAACTCGATCAGATCCACCACCCGCATCGAGTAGCCCCACTCGTTGTCGTACCACGCGACCACTTTGACCAGGTTCCCGTCCAGCACCTTGGTCAACTGCGAGTCCACAATCGAGCTGTTCGGATTGTGCATCATGTCCGTCGACACCACCGGATCTTCCGTGTAAGCGAGAATGCCCTTCATCCCGCCCTCGGCGCACTGCTTCAGCGCCGCATTCACGCCCTCTGTCGTCGCCGGTTTCGACACCACCAGCACCAGATCCACCACGCTGACGTTCGGCGTCGGGACGCGCATCGCGTAGCCGTCCAGCTTGCCCTTCAGCTCCGGCATCACCAGGCCGATCGCCTTCGCCGCGCCCGTCGTGGTCGGGATCATGTTGATCGCCGCCGCGCGCGCGCGACGCAGATCCTTGTGCGGAAAATCCAGCACATGCTGATCGTTCGTATAGCTGTGGATCGTCGTCATCGACCCTTTTTCAATCCCGAACGCGTCGTGAATTACCTTGACCACCGGAGCCAGGCAATTCGTCGTGCACGAAGCATTCGAAATGATGTGATGCTTCGCCGCATCGTACGCCCCATGATTCACGCCGAGCACGATCGTGATGTCCTCATTTTTGGCAGGCGCCGAAATGATGACCTTTTTCACACTGCCGCGCAGGTGCTTCGCCGCGTCCTTCGCCTCGGTAAATTTGCCCGTGGATTCCACCACGATCTGCGCTCCCAGGCCGGGAAAATCGATCTCGGCCGGGTCTTTCGAAGCGAAAATCTTCATCGACTTCCCGCCGATCTTCAGCGAGTCGCCCTCGATTTTCACCTCCTCGTGCAGCGGCCCGAGGATCGAATCGTACTTCAGCAGGTGCGCCAGCGTCTTGATGTCCGTCAAGTCGTTGGCCGCGACAAATTCGATATTCGGGTTGTGGAGCGCAGCCCGGACGACGTTCCTTCCGATTCGTCCGAAGCCGTTGATTCCAACTTTGGTGGCCATAAGGCTCAGTTTAGCGCTTCTGCTACCATGCGCTTCTATGAGGATTTTTCGTGCTTTGGCGCTGTGCGGCGGACTTCTCTCCGCCCAAACCCTGACCGACCAATACCGCTCGACCGCCGGCCGCCTGATCGACACCGCCCTTGCCGACACCGAAGGCTACGCCAAGCTGGCCTATCTTTGCGACCGCGTCGGCAATCGCCTCAGCGGCTCCGAATCGCTGACGCGCGCGATCAAATGGTCCGAAGAACAGATGAAGCGCGACGGCCTCTCGAATGTCCGCACGATTCCGGTGAAGGTCCCGCACTGGGTCCGCGGCGCGGAATCGGCGCGCCTGATCGCGCCCGAAACGAAGCCCCTGCACATGCTCGGACTCGGCATGAGCGTCGCGACTCCGCCCGGCGGCCTCACCGCCGATGTCGTCGTCGTTTCCGATTTCGCCGAGCTCGACAAACTCGGCGCCGCCGGAGTCAAAGGAAAAATCGTTCTCTACAACGCGC
This sequence comes from Terriglobia bacterium, assembly GCA_020073325.1. GTDB lineage: Bacteria > Acidobacteriota > Terriglobia > Bryobacterales > Bryobacteraceae > Palsa-187. The sequence continues at coordinate 36,648 of JAIQFJ010000006.1, forward strand.
CCTACAAAGGCTACGGGCAAACGGTCGCTTATCGCCAATCCGGCCCTTCGCGCGCAGCTGCTCTCGGAGCCGTCGCCGCGCTGGTTCGATCCGTCACTCCGCTCGCCATGCAGACGCCGCACACCGGGACGCTCTCCTACGACGAGGCGCAGCCGAAAATTCCCGCCGCGGCGATCTCTGTCGAGGATTCGATGATGCTCGCGCGCTTCGCCCAGCAGCACACGCCGATCAAGGTTCATCTTCAAATGAGCGCGCATCTCGAGCCGGACGCCGACAGCTTCGACGTGATGGGCGAAATTCCCGGCAAGGAACATCCCGAACAGGTGGTCGTGCTCGGCGGACACATCGATTCCTGGGACGTCGGCCGCGGGGCGCAGGACGATGGCTCCGGCATCATGGCCAGCCTCGAGGCGGTCGCCATCATCAAGAAACTCGGCCTGCAGCCGCGCCGGACGATTCGCGTGGTCTTTTGGGTGAATGAAGAAAACGGCGGCCGCGGCGGCGAGGCGTATCGCGACTGGGTCGGCAGCAAGATCGGCGATCACGTCGCCGCCATCGAAATGGACGGCGGCGCCGAAGCTCCGCGCGGCTTCGGGTATGGCGGAGGCGGCGGCCGTCGTGGCGGCGCTTCAGGAGACCCGAAATCGACCGCGATGCTGCAGGAAATCGGCAAACTGCTTGAGCGCATCGGCGCCGGAGAAATCGCCCCCGGCGGCGGAGGGTCCGACATCTCGCCGATCATGCGCGAAGGCGTTCCCGGCCTTGCCGAACGCACCTCGGGCGCGCACTATTTCGATTGGCACCACACCGAATCGGACACGCTCGACAAAGTCGATCCGGAAGATTTCCGCAAGAACGTCGCGGCGCTCGCCGTCATGAGCTACGTGCTTGCCGACATGCCCGGCCGCATCATGGGATCCCGCCAAGCGACGAATTAGGAAATCACGCGCTTCCGCACCGCGTACAAGATCAACTCCGCGAAACTATGCAGGTTCAACTTATCCTGCAGATTCCGCCGATGCGTCTCCACTGTATATAAACTCAAATTCAACTGACCGGCGACCTCTTTATTCGACTTCCCCTCCGCCAGCAGTTGCAGGATCTCGCGCTCGCGCGTCGTCAACAACTCGTAGCTGTCCTCGATCCCCCGCGCGCGAATTTCGCGGACATAATCCTCCACCAGCATCTTGCTGATTTCCGAACTGAAAAACGTCTTGCCCTGACCCACTGCCTTGATCGCGTCGATCAGGTCGCCCTCGGCCGAATCTTTCAGAAGATATCCCTTGGCGCCCGCCTTCAGCGCGCGAAGCACGTAGCCTTCGTCCGAGTGCATGCTCAGAACGACCACCGCCGTCTGGGGACGCGCCGCGATGATCCGCTGCGCCGCCTCGATCCCGCTCAGATTCGGCATCGCGACATCCAGCACCACCACGTCGGGCGACGTGGCTTCGGCCTGCTCCACGGCCTGCCTGCCGTCGGCCGCCTCGCCCACGACCATAAATTCGGGTTGGCTCTCCAGTAGCAGGCGCAGGCCGCGCCTCACGACATTGTGATCATCAGCCAACAGGATGCGGATCTGTTTCACGGACTCCCTCGCTCGTCATCGGTAATTCCACCGCCAGAATCGTGCCGGTCCCCGGCTCCGAATGGACGCTGCACGTTCCTCCCAGCCGGGCGACGCGTTCCTGCATCCCCAAAAGGCCCAGCCCGCGCACATGCGTCGCGTCGAAGCCCTGGCCGTCGTCCTGAATCGTCAGCGCCAGCCGGTTGTCTTCCTGCTGCATGCGAATGCGGACCGTCCGCGCGCGCGCGTGTTCGGCGCAATTGTGCAGCGCCTCCTGCACCACGCGATAAATGCAGGTCTTGTATTCGTCGGGAAAATCGTCCGAATTCAGCTCCGCCGCCACACTCACTTCCATCGACGTTCTCTTTGAAACTTCGCGCGCCTGCCACTTCAGCGCCGGCACCAGCCCCAAATCGTCCAGCATCGACGGCCGCAGCAGCAGCGCCATATTGCGGACCACTCGAATCGTCCCCTCCACCAGCCCCTTGATAATCTCCACCTGATGACGCGACTGGCCGGTCGGCTTGCTTTCCAGTCCCGTCGACAAATTCCGCAGCTCGATCAGCACTGCCGAAAGCGACTGCCCCACTTCGTCATGCAGTTCCCGCGACAGCGCGCGCCGCTCGGTTTCCTGCGCTTGCACCAGCCGCGCCGAAAGATCCTTCAACTTCACGCGGGCCTCGGACGCTTCCTCATACCGCACCCGCGCCTGATCCTCGGACCGCAGCACGCGGCGGATGCTGAATCCCGCCAGCGCGGCGCCCAAAGCCAGCGCGGCGAACAGCGTCACGGCCAGCCTGGTTTGAAACTTCGCCAGCAACCCCACCACTTCCTCATTCGCCGCATTCAACTGCTGTTCGTTGATTGACGCGATCTGATCCGCGATGGCCAGCATGCTTTGCCGCCGCGGAAAAACTTCGTCGCGCAGAAATCCGTAGCCGACGTTCCGCCGCTCCGCCGTGTCCCATTTGAACACCGGAGCCAGGATCTGCCAGTACTCGGCCAGCTCCGATCGAAGCGCCGTGTACTGCCGCACCTCCTGCGGCGCCAGTTGCCGCGAATAGGAGTCCAGCGCCGAATCCATCGCCCGGCGCACCTGTTCCAGATTCGCCCGGTAAGTCTCCGCCCGCTCCGGTTCCGGCTCCAGCAGATAATCGCGCACGTAAGTTCCCGAAACGTAGACGTCGGACCGGATCTCATTGAGTACGCGATTTTGCGAAAGAAATTGCCGCCGGATGCGATCGTCGTTGCGCTGGAAATTCTGCAGCACGCGCAGAGAATCGATCCCGGCCAGCGCGATGATCGCCAGCAGACTCCCGAAGCCGAACGCCAGCGCGACGCGGCTGCTCAGTAATGGATCGGTTCGATCGAGCACTCTGCTTTCAGCGTAGCGGAAAATATTTCCATGGATATTTGGGCTGTCAGCGATCTCGCCACTCCGTGGTGCCTTCATGTCGCAGTGACCCTGCGTATCGCGGAGCACATTTCCGCGGGGAAAGAGAATATAGCCGACCTGGCCAACGCCGCCGGCGCCGACCCCGACGCCCTGTGCCGCGTGTTGCGCGAGCTTGCCCAGAAGGGCTTTTTCGAAGAGCCTTCGCCCGGACGCTTCGCACTCAACGACGCCGCGCGCATTCTGCTTGAGCCCGGCATGCGCGAAGGTTTCGACCTCGACGCGTTCGGCGGCCGCATGGCCTACACCTGGTCGACGCTGCTGAAAGTGGTCCGCACCGGCAAGCCCGCGTATCAGGACGTTTTCGGCCGCGACTTCTGGAGTGATCTCGAAGCGAATCCCGCGATCGCCAATAGCTTCGATGTGCTGA
>JAIQFJ010000354.1 GCA_020073325.1 Terriglobia bacterium
TCGCCCAGCGACGCCGAGGGCAGCATGCCGATCGAGCCTGCCAGCACCGCGCCTTCGTCGCTCAGAATGTCGCCGAACATGTTTTCGGTGACCATGACATCGAAGCGCCGCGGATTGAGCACAAGCTGCATGGCGCAGTTGTCGACCAGGATGTGATCGAGCGCCACGTCGGGGTAATCGCGCGCGACGTCTACTACGACGCGGCGCCAGAGCTGCGAATTTTCGATGACGTTCGATTTATCGACGCTCGTCACCTTCCGGCGGCGTCCGCGCGCGAGCTGAAACGCCTTGCGCGCGATCCGCTCGATCTCGCCACGCGTGTACTTCATCGTGTTGATCGCGTAATCCTCGAATATGCCGCGAGGCTGGCCGTAATACAGTCCGCCGGTCAGTTCCCGCACGATGATCATGTCGGTGCCCGCGACGATCTCATTCTTGAGCGGCGAGGAATCCACCAGCGAAGGCCACATCTTCACCGGCCGCAAGTTGGCATAGAGCCCGAGCGCTTTGCGAATCCCCAGCAGCCCTTTTTCGGGACGACGCTCGGGAGGCTCGTTGTCGAACTCGGGCGAGCCGACCGCGCCCAGCAGCGTCGCATCGGCGGCCAGAGCTTTGTTCAGCGTCTCGTCGGGCAGCGGCGTTCCGGTTTTATGAATCGCGATACCGCCGATGAGGCCTTCGGAAAGCTCGAGCGAATGTCCAAATGTTTTCGCAACGGCCTGGAGAACGCTGACCGCCGCACAAGTGACTTCCGTACCGACACCATCGCCCGGGAGAATGAGAATCTTGAGAACCATTCAAAGACATTATCAGCCGCGAAGGAACCGAATGCACGCAAATCCTGATTCGCGTTCCTTCGCGGCCAACTTCTTCAAGCCGCCGCTTCCGACGCTTTTGTCTGCTGGATTACGTCGCGCGCGAGCTGCGCGATTTCGTCGTTCCGCAGACCTTTTTTGCGATCCGCAAGCGCGGTGAAGCGCTGGTAAACAACGTCCAGCTCTTCGCGGCGCAGGGGGATCCCCAGATCGTCGAGGCGTTTTTGCAGCGCGTGACGTCCGCTGTGTTTGCCGAGCACCAGGCGCGTCTCCGGCACGCCCACCGAATGCGGCTCCATGATTTCGTATGTCGTACGTTCTTTCAAAAAACCATCCTGATGAATGCCTGCTTCGTGCGCGAACGCGTTCTCGCCGACGATCGCCTTGTTCGGTTGCGGACCGAACGAAATCAGCGACGCCAAAAGCTGGCTTGCCGGGAAAAGCTGTTCGGTCACGATGCGCGTCTCAAACGGCAACTTGTCGCGCCGCGTGTTCATCGCCATGACCAGCTCTTCGAGCGCCGCGTTGCCGGCGCGTTCGCCGATCCCGTTCACGCAGCATTCGATCTGTCGCGCGCCTGCGTGCAGCGCCGCCAGCGAATTCGCGACAGCCATGCCCAGGTCGTCATGGCAGTGCACACTGACGATCGCCGAATCGCCCAGCGCCTGCACCATCCGCCCGATCATCTCTGCATACTCATCCGGAACCGTGTAGCCCACCGTATCCGGCAGATTCACGGTCCGCGCCCCTGCGGCGACCACCGCGCGCGAAATCGCTTCCAGGTATCCCCAATCCGTTCGCGTCGCGTCTTCGGCGGAAAACTCCACGTCCTCGACGAAGCTCCGCGCCAGTTCCACCGCCGCGCACGCTTCGTCCAAAACCTGCGCCTGCGACTTCTTCAGCTTGAACTTCAGGTGAATATCGCTGGTCGCGATGAAGGTGTGGATGCGCGGACGCCGCGCATGCTTCAGCGCCTTCGCGGCCGCCTCCACGTCCGCCTTGTTCGCGCGCGCCAGCGCCGCGACATTCGCCCAGGGAAACTCGCGGCTGACCGCGTCCACAGCTTCCGCGTCCCCCTCCGACGCGATCGGGAACCCGGCTTCCAGAATATCGACCCCCAACTCCACCAGCTTCGCTGCCATCCGAACCTTTTCAGGCACGGTCATGCTACAACCCGGCGACTGCTCCCCGTCACGCAGCGTTGTATCGAAAATGTAAACTCGGTCAGCCATGCCGTCAGAATGACACCGACAGAAAGATTTTACAAATTTATATTTCTGAGTTATACATAATGAAGACTTATGGAATTGAATCCCTTACGGGTTTTCTTAACTGTAGCCAATGAAAAGAGTTTTTCCCGAGCTGCGGAGAAACTGTTGCGGACCCAGCCCGCCATTTCGCTGGCCGTTCAACGGCTGGAAGCCGAGCTGGGGGAAAAATTGATCGACCGCTCGGCCAAGGATCTTCTGCTGACCGACGCCGGGACGATCGTGCTCGACTACGCGCGGCGTTTCGAAAGCCTGGAAAGCGATCTCGAAAACGCGCTCGCCGAACTGCGCGATAAATCGGCCGGACGCCTGGCCATTGGCGCGAACGAATCGTCCACGCTCTATCTGCTCGATCACATCGAAAAATTCCGGCGCCGCTATCCGCGGATCAAGGTGCAGATTCGCAGGAGTCTTTCGAGCCGCATTCCGGTCGAGTTGATCGACGGCGAGCTAGAGTTAGGAATCCTCACCTACGATCCTGAAGATGAGCGCCTGATCACGCGCGTCATCTACACGGATCATCTGGCGTTCATCGTTTCGCCGGAGCACCGGCTGGCGAAGTGCGAGACCATCTCGATCACCGAACTCGGCGAGGAGACGTTCATCGCGCACAACGTCGTCTCGCCCTACCGCGCGCTGGTGATTCGCGAATTTCACCGTCATAAGGTCCCGTTGCACATGGATCTCGAAATGCCCACCGTCGAGGCGATCCGCAAGATGGTCCAGCGCAACGAAGGCGTGGCGTTCCTGCCGCGCATGGTGGTGGACGAAGAAGTGCGCCAGGGAATCCTGTGCGAAGTGCGCGTGCGCGAGATGAACGTCGATCGTCCGATCCGCCTTGCCTATCCGGCCAAGCGCGCGCTCAGCCACGCGGCACAGGCGTTCCTGGACTTAGTCCAACTCAAACCGTAACGCAACGGATTCGCTGAAACGGGGCTCTCCCGATAACGTCACATGGGGCGGGAGCCTGTGAGCGACACGCCGCACACCGAGCAGAAAGAGCCTCCTGAAACAAAGCGCGTCTGGCGCCGCTTCCTGCGGCCCGGAGTCGTGCTTCTTCTGCTGGTCGCACTGGGCTTTTTTGTCTGGCGGCAAATCCCGACAGAAAAGAAAGCTTCGAGCGGCCGCGCCTCGCAACAAGCGGGACCGGTACATGTCGTCGGCGCCACGGCTCACAGAGGCGACATCGGCGTCTACGTTACTGGACTCGGATCCGTCGTGCCGATCTACACTGTCACGGTTACGAGCCGCGTCGACGGCCAGTTGATGCAGGTCAATTATCGAGAGGGCCAGACCGTGCAGCAAGGCGATCTGCTGGTCCAGATCGATCCGCGGCCGTTTCAGGTCACGCTGACTCAGGCCGAAGGTGCGCTGATTCGCGATCAGGCGCTGCTCGACAACGCGCGCATCGACCTCACGCGTTATGAAACGCTGCTCGCGCGCAACGCGATTCAGGAGCAGCAAGTGGCGACGCAGAGATCCCTGGTGAAGCAGGACGAAGGCAATGTCAAAAGCGATCAGGGCCAGATCGAAAGCTCGCAGTTGAACATCACCTACAGCAAGATCACCGCGCCGATCACGGGACGGCTCGGCTTGCGGCTGGCCGATCCGGGAAACCTTGTTTCCGCAAATTCGACGGCCATCGCGGTGATCACGCAGATCGAGCCGATCAGCGTCATCTTCACCATCGGCGAGGATCAGCTTCCCGCTGTTCGCGAGCGGATGGCGAAAGCGAAGCTGCCCGTCGCCGCCTTCGACCGCGAAATGAAAAACCGCATCTCGCAAGGTTCGCTTGAAACCATCGACAACCAGATCGACCCGACCACCGGCACCGTCAAGCTTCGCGCGACCTTCGACAACAAGCGCGACGAGCTGTTTCCGCAGCAGTTCGTGAACGCGCAGATGCTGCTGCAACAGAAGCGCGGCGTCACACTGGTTCCCAACGCGGCGATACAGCGAAATTCGACCAACACGTTTGTGTGGATCGTCGGCTCCGATGAAATCGCGCATATGCGTAATGTGTCGGTCGGCACCGCGGGTCCCGCCGAATCGGAAATTACGCAGGGACTCACCCCCGGCGATATCGTGATCACCGACGGCGTCGATCGGCTCCGCGAAGGCGAAAAAGTGGACGCCGAGGTCGCCGCGCCGCGCGTCAAGGTGGGCGGATGAATCCGTCGCGCATTTTTATTTTGCGTCCCGTCGCGACGTCGCTGCTGATGGCGGGGATCCTGCTGGTGGGCGCGGCGGCATACAAAGAGCTGCCGGTCTCGGCGTTGCCCGAAGTCGACTACCCGACCATCCAGGTCACCACGCTTTATCCCGGCGCGAGCCCCGACGTCATGGCATCTTCCGTCACCGCGCCGCTCGAACGCTGGTTCGGACAGATGCCCGGCCTCCAGCAGATGACCTCCACCAGTTCCGGCGGCAGCTCCGTCGTCACGCTGCAATTCACGCTGAGCCTGAACATCGACGTCGCCGAGCAGGAAGTGCAGCAATCGATCAACACTGCCGCGACCTATCTGCCCGTCGATCTGCCTACGCCTCCGATTTATAGCAAGACCAATCCCGCCGACACGCCGATTCTCACGCTGGCGCTGTCGTCTCCGGTCCTGCCGCTTTCGCAGGTGGAGGATCTGGCCGACACGAGATTAGCCCCGCGCATTTCGCAACTCCCCGGGGTCGGGCTGGTGAGTATCAGCGGCGGGCAGAAACCCTCGGTACGCATTCAGGCGAATCCCACCGCGATGGCCTCCTATGGGCTCAACCTCGAAGATCTGCGCAATGTGATCGTCGCCGCCAACGTGAATCTCGCCAAGGGAAATCTCGACGGTCCGCGTCAGGCTTACACGATTGGCGCCAACGATCAGTTGCTTTCCCAAGAGGACTACGCGCGTCTCGTCGTGGCTTACAAGAACGGCGCGCCGGTGAAGATCGGACAGGTCGCGGACGTCGTTTCCGCTCCTGAAAATGTCGACGAAGCCGCGTGGATGAATCAGACGCCCGCCGTGATCGTCAACGTGCAGCGCCAGCCCGGGGCGAACATTATCTCGGTCGCCGACTCGATCAAAAAACTGCTGCCGCTGCTCACCAGCACGCTTCCCGCGTCGATCCAGACCGTCATCCTGACCGACCGCACCACCACGATTCGCGCCTCCGTCTCCGACGTTCAGTTCGAGCTGATGCTCACCGTCGGCCTGGTCGTGCTGGTGATCTTTCTGTTCCTGCGCAACCTTGCCGCGACCGTCATCCCCAGCGTCGCCGTGCCGCTTTCGCTGGTCGGGACGTTCGCCGTGATGTATCTGCTCGGCTACAGCCTGAACAATCTCACGCTTATGGCGCTGACGATCTCCACCGGCTTCGTCGTCGACGACGCCATCGTGATGATCGAAAACATCTCGCGCTATATCGAAGAAGGCGAGGAGCCGATGCAGGCCGCCCTCAAAGGGTCCGAACAGATCGGCTTCACCATCATTTCGTTGACGGTCTCGCTGATCGCCGTGCTGATCCCGCTGCTGTTCATGGCCGATATCGTGGGCCGCCTGTTCCGCGAATTCGCCATCACGCTTGCCGTGACGATTCTCGTCTCCGCGGTGGTCTCCCTGACGCTGACGCCGATGATGTCGGCGCGTCTTCTGAAACACACGCCGCCCGAGCGTCAAGGCCGCTTCTACCGGGCTTCGGAGAACGCTTTCAATCGCGTGATCGAATTTTACGGGCGCACTTTGCGCTGGGTGCTCGACCGGCAGACCCTGACGCTTCTGGTGGCCGTCGCGACGCTCGGCGTGACCATCGTTCTCTTCATCCTGATCCCGAAAGGATTTTTTCCGATCCAGGATACCGGCGTGATTCAGGCGATCTCCGCCGCGGATCAGACCATTTCCTTTCAAGCGATGTCGGAACGGCAACAGGCGCTCGCGGCCGTCGTGCTGAAGGATCCCGCGGTCGAAAGTCTTTCGTCGTTCATCGGCATCGACGGCACCAACACCACACTCAACAGCGGACGCATGCTGATCAACCTGAAGCCGATGGCCGAGCGCCACATCGACGCCAGCACCGTGATTCGCCGCCTGATGCCGCAACTGGCGAACGTCGCGGGAATTCAGCTCTACATGCAGCCGGTGCAGGACATCACGGTGGAAACGCGCGTCAGCCGGACGCAGTTTCAATATTCGCTGGAAGATCCGAACGCCGAAGAGTTGAATCGCATAGCGCCGCAGATGGTCGCGAAGCTCGCCGCGGTTCCGCAGTTAACCGACGTTGCCAGCGATCAGCAGACCGGCGGCCTGCGCACGACCTTAGTGTTCGATCGCGACACTGCTTCGCGCCTCGGCATCACGCCGCAGACCATCGACAACACGCTCTACGACGCTTACGGCCAGCGCCTGGTCTCGACCATGTTCACGCAGCTGAATCAGTATCACGTCGTGCTGGAAGTGAAGCCGGATTTTCAGCAGAATCCGCTCAATCTGCAGAATCTCTACATCCGCTCCGCGATGGTCGCCAATGCATCGCCGGGCACTGTATCGGGCGGGACCGCGGCATCGCAGGGCTTCGGCCCGTCGAGCGCGTCCGCGGCCCTGAGCGCGGCTCCCAACACCACGCCGAGCAACGCGCCGGCGACGAACGCGATGGCGTCGATCCCAATCACTGCGAGCGTGACGAGCACTTCGCTGATCCCATCGTCGACGTCGACGTCCGGCTCGATCACCGCATCGACGGGCCTTCCGCCACTCGGCTCGACCGCGACGCAGCAGGCCAATTTCGGCGGGAGCCCGATCCCTTCGCCCACCTGGTTCCGAACCGGCACGCAAGTCCCGCTCGGGACGTTCACGCATCTGGAGCAAACCACCGTGCCGATCGCGATCAATCATCAGGGGCAGTTTCCCGTCGTGACGTTGTCGTTCAATCTCGCTCCCGGAGCGTCGCTCGGCAGCGCGATCGACGCGGTGAATCGCACGAAGCTCGACATGCATCTTCCGGCCAGCGTGCAGACGGCGTTTCAAGGCTCGGCCGCCGCGTTCGAGGCGTCGCT
>JAIQFJ010000355.1 GCA_020073325.1 Terriglobia bacterium
GCTGGCCGCTAGGCAGTTTGTCCGAGGTGCCGGAGGTCGCGCCCGGCGTGATGTTGTTCGTTAAGGTGACCGTCGAAAAGATGATCGGATTGGCCTGCTGTTCCATGAACAGCGGGATGTTCTGGAAGATCTGCCCGTAGTACAGACCGTAGCCGGCGCGCAGGACGTGCTTGCCGCTGCCGGTCAAATCGTAGGCGATCCCGACGCGCGGGCTGAAGTCCTTGTTATCGTCGTGCGGGATACCGGCATAGCTGCTGCCGATCGCCTTCAGCTCGAGATAGGCGCGATTGGTCGGCTGCCAGAAGGCGCCGTTGAGGTTCATGTCCTTGTCCCAGCGAACGCCCAGGTTCACGGTCAGGCGGCGGGTCATCTTCCAGTCATCCTGGAAATACAGACCGAACATCTTCGCACCCGGATCCGAGAAGTAAGGGTTGCCGGTGGTGGCCTGCGTGATCGAGGTCACCGCGCCCGGAGTCGCCAGACCCTGAGGATAAAGGCTCGGCGTAGCCAGGATCTTGGTCGGATCGTCGAAGAACGTGATGACCGGAGTCGGGTCGGTGATGAAGAATCCGCCCAGCTTCGGTTCCCACAGATAATCGAATCCCATCTTCATGGCGTGCTTGCCGTGGGTGATGGCGATGTCGTCCTTGAACTGCCACTTCACCTGGTAGCTTTCCTGCGGAACGTTCGGGTTGGTCCCGGCCGAGAGGTTCGGGAAGGACAGGTTCGGGACGAACGTGTCCGCGCTGATCAGGTTGTTCCAATACTGGTAGCCGGCGGTGAACGAGTTCACGATGTTCGGCGTGATCACAGAGTTCAACGAAGCGTTGGCGATGATCAACTGGTTGGTGGTGAAGTTGGTCTGGCCACCGTCGCTCGAACCGCCCGCCTGGTCGTTGAGACCACGGTTGTTCTGGTTCGAGTAGCTCATGTTGAACGTGTTCTTCTCGTTGATGTGGTGATCGAGGCGACCGTTATAGCGCCAGTCGAAATACGGCGTGCCGATCGTCTGCACCGGGATCACGTTGATCCCGTAGGGCAGCGTCAGCCCCTTCAGCGCCAGGCCGTCCTGATAAGCGGCGCCCTGCACGTTGAAGCTGGTGTCTTCGCGTTCGCGTTCGAGCGCGAAGAACAGGAAGGTTTTGTCCTTTTTCACCGGCCCGCCGATCGCACCGCCAAACTGCTGGCGGCTGAACGGAGCCTTGGTGCCCGGTCCGCCATTGGCCTTATCTTCGAAATAGTTCAGGGTATTGAACGCGTCGTTGCGATCCTGGAAGAACAAGGCACCGTGGAAATCGTTGGTGCCGCTCTTGGTGATGACGCTGACGGCCGCGCCTTCGCTGCGGCCATTGGCGGCCGAGAAGCGCTGCGTCGAGATGTTGAATTCTTCGACGGCTTCGAGCGGAAGCTGCATCACCGGCCCGCCGACCGTGTTGTCTTTGTTGTCAATCCCGTTCACCGTAACGTTTACGTTGCGGCCCGTCGAACCATTAGTCGCGAAAACGCCGATGCGCTGTTTCGTAGGATCGTACGAGTTGACCGGGCGGGCGCCAGGAGCGAGCAGCGCCAGGTTCACGAAGTCGCGGCCGTTGAGCGGCAGATCCTGCACGTCGGACGGCGTCACGGCGCGGCTCACGTCGGTTCGAACAACGTCGACCAGCGTGGCGCCGCCGGCTTCAACGGTGACCGTCTGAGCCTGTGCGCTTGGGGACATTTGCGCGTCGATCGTGGTAGTACGCGCGACGAACAGCTCGACGTTCTCAAAGATCGCCGTGCTGAAGCCCTTCACCCCGACCTGAACCTCATAAATGCCGGCCGGCATCAGGTTGAAGCTGTACAAGCCCGCGCCGCCCGAGGTGGTCGAGCGCACTTCGCCGGTTTGCTTGTTTGTGACCTTCACATCGGCGCCCGGAATGACGGCTCCGGTCTTATCCGTGACAGTCCCTTGCAAAGTCCCGGTGGCGCTGACCTGCGCCATAATATTCGATGCGCTCAGGCACAGCAGTGCCAGCACAAGAAACAATAACCCAAAGCGTTTTTGCATAAACCCTCTACCTTTCCCAAAAAATGCAATAGAACCCCCGGCAGCCCCAATGGGTAGTGCCGAAACAAAAACCCGGTTGCCTAGTAGAGTAACCCAACTCCGGTTCGGCTGCAACAGGAGTGTAACGCGGGACGAAGATTAGCCTGTTTTGTTCGATTTAAACGAGTGCAACGTCCGGATTTGGGCGATTGCGCGCGAATTGCGTCAACCGGCGAGGCGGCGGGCGTTACAATTGCGCGCTATCCCGACCGTCGCCCTACCTGCGTTTTCGACAGCCCTGCGATTGGCTGCTCCGCGATGATGGAATCCCGGTTGCTGCTCTTCCGGCGGGGCTACATCATGTCAGCTGTCTATTCTCCCACTCTTGAATTTCTACAACTCGCAAGGATCCGTGAACTGCTTCGTTTGCCCGGTCCCTGCGTCACGATTCTTTTGCCGCCGTATCGTCCAGGCGATTCAGCCGGCACAGCGGCCACAGCGCTGCGATCCCATGTGCAGGTCGCGGCCAAGCAACTCGCCGAACGGTCGGTGGGCAAATCCGCCATTGCGGAGTTGCTCGATCCGATCGAGAAACTGGCGGAAAGCTCCGCCGGATCGCATCGGAGCCAGTTGATTCTACGCTCGCCGGGTGCGGTGCGGCAATTTTTCCTGGTGCAGCCGATGAAGGATGCGCTCCGGGTCGGGGGCTGTTTTTCGATCCGCCGCCTGCTGCCTCAGCTGGGGTGTTCGCCGGTCTTTTATCTGCTGGCGATCTCGAAGGCGCGCGTGGATCTTCTGCGATGCTCCAATTTCCAGGCCGAATCCGTAAAACTGCCGGGGGGCGTCGAGAGCACGCTGATAGAGGCGCTCGAACTGGAGCAGCCGGATCACACGCTGGTGAACCGGTCGAGCGCGGGCGCGTTTGTAGGCACGATGAAAGGCGTCCGCTTCGGCACGGGCGGGGAGCGCGAGAACACGCGGGGGCATTTGACGGACTTCTACAAGAGCGTCGACCGCGGAGTGCAGGAGGTGATCGGGAATTCGGGGGCTCCGTTGATTCTGGCGGGCGTGGACGAGGACGTAAGTTTCTATCGTGCGGCCAGTACGGCTCGCGGGCTGCTTCGCAAGAGCATTCCGGGGAGCCCGAGCCTGGAGCGCGATGAACCTGAGATCTTGAAGCAGGCCTACGAAATCCTGCGGGGCGATTTGATCGAGCAGCAGACCGCAGCGGTCCGCGCCGCGCGCGAGCGGTCCGATCCCGCCCGATTCGCGACCGATCCCGGTGCGATCCTGCGGGCGGCGTTTGAAGGACGCGTCGAGCGTCTTTATATAAATGAAAGCGCCGAGATGCCGGACGTCTTCGAGCGCGGAACCTATCACAGCTGGGGCCAGGAGGATCTGCTGAATCTGGCGGCGGTCCAGACGCTGATCCATCACGGGTCGGCATGGGAGCTGCCGGCGTCCAGCCTTCCCGAAAAAGCCGCGTCGGCGGCTGTACTGCGATTCTAGTGGCGGTTCGACGTGGAGCGCGCTTTTTTTCGCGACGCGTCCCCGCATCTTCGTGTGGCGCGCGGGTTGCACGCAAATAGGCATGACAATGCTCAAACGATCGCTCTCTTATCTAAAGCAAAGCGGCGTTCGCTATGCTCATTCCATCCACCCGCCCGCCGACACGGCGCGCGATGTCGCCTCGGCCGAACGCATGCCGGCGCACAACCTGGCCAAGACGGTTGTCTACTTCGGAGATAACGGGTTCGGAATGGTCGTGCTGCCCTCGGATTGTGCCGCCGACTTCGCCGAGATCCGGCGGCTGCTGGGGCTGAAGGATCTGCGGCTGGCGACGGAAACCGAATTATCCGAGGTGTTTCCTGAATGTGAACTCGGCGCGATGCCGCCGTTCGGAAACCTCTTCGACATGCCTGTACTGATGGACGAAGGACTCGCCGCCAGCGAATTCATCGCGTTCAACGCCGGCACGCATCGCGACGCGATTCACATGAGCGTCGCCGATTTTCACCTTCTGGTAAATCCACTGGTTGCGTCGTTCGCGGTGAAGGAAGCCGCGATTCCCACGCACTGACGCACACGCCTGGCGCCGGGTCCAAACCGGCGCGCAGGCTGCCAGCCTGTTCTCATGTCTCAGCGACGGGCAGCCTGCGGACAATGCAAGCAGATCCCACGCAGCGCGTTGACAATGTTTTCGTAAGACAGCTCGGGACGGCTCCCGTCGTTGTGCCGCGCATGGACCAGGACGTCGCTTGCGGTCAGCATTCCTTCCAGCTTCCCTTCCCCGTCGACCACCGGCAAACGCCGCACCTTGCGCGCGCGCATCGCGTCCAGCGCGTCGTGGATATCGTCGTCGGCATGACACGTGACGACCTCCGCCGTCATGACATCGCCGATCGCGACGTCCGAAGCCCGGCGATTTCTCGTACCCAACGCAATGCAAATGTCGCGATCGGTAACGATACCGATCACTTTCTTTCCCGCATCGACCACCGGCAGAGCTCCGCAGCCCGCCGTCCATAGATGTTCGATCGCCGCCGCGCAATTCATCTGCGCATCGCAGAAATGCGGCGCTTTGACCATGACTTCCCGGACGTTCATAACCACCTCCGTCGCGCGTTCGGCAGGAACGCGAAACCCCGCGGCACGATGCGCGATTTCTGGGTGATCCCACGCGAACGCGATTTCATGCCGCGGCTCACTTTGCATCCAGCAATTGCTGATCCGTTCCATACGCGGGTGTTCGACCTCACGGAGCGCATGGATGGGCACGTGCACCTTCAAAACTGAATCAGCGAACGAAAGGAGAGCGCCATGTTCCGCAGAATTTTGCTTGCGCTCAGTTGCGCTTTGTTATTTGCTACTATTCCTGCCTCTGCTGACGAATGGAACAAGAAAACAGTTGTGACATTCAATCGGCCGGTGGAGCTACCCGGTGTCGTGCTTCCTGCAGGTAAATACGTTTTCAAACTCTTGGATTCGCCGTCGGACCGCCACATCGTGCAGGTCTTCAACGAAGACGAAACCAAGCTTTTGACGACCATTCTGGCGATCCCGAACTATCGCCTGGAACCGACGTCGGAAACCGTGATGCGGTTCGGCGAACGGCCTGAGGGCGCCCCCGATACGTTACGCGCCTGGTTCTATCCGGGCAACACGTTCGGCCAGGAGTTCGTGTATCCGAAGGCTCGCGCGACCATGCTCGCAAAGGAGACCAAGGTTCCGGTGCTCGCGGCCCCGTTGACGCCCGAGGAACAGCCGGAAGAATTAATCAAAGCGCCGGTCGAGACCGTCGCACCGCCCCCGGAGGAAACGGTGGTGGAAACCCAAAAGTGGACCGAACCGGAACCCACGCCTGTGGTCGAGCCTGAACCGGCTCCTCCTGCTCCGGCGCCTGCACCGGCTCCCGAATTGCCGGCCACCGCAAGCCCGATCCCGCTGATCGCTTTGGCGGGCCTGAGCTTTCTGACGTTGGCGGCTGTGCTGAAACGCGCCTCGAACGCGTGAGGCGGCATGCATCTTAGGATCCGATGGCAGGAAAGCCATCGTAGCCATAGGCGCAGAATTCTTGCACAGGCGGCGAGCACCATCCTGTTCCTGCTCGGCATCCTGGCGCTGGGATTCTGCGCCTTCGTATTTCTGGAAGCGAAATATTATCAGGCCACCGAGCTGCGCGATTTCGAACGCAGCCTTGCCGTGTGGGCTCCGCCGGGCGCCGTGCCCGAAGCGGCGGCCCCGAGCCGGCTGGAAATTCCCAGCGTCGGGATCTCGGTGATGGTTCACGAAGGTGTCGGCTCGCGAAATCTGCGGCTCGGCGCGGGGCATATTCCTGGGACCGCTCTGCCGGGCGAGGCAGGAAACATAGGGATCGCCGCGCATCGCGACTCGTATTTTCGCGGGCTGCGCAACATCCGCCTCAACGACACGATCCTGCTGACGACCCTTGCCGGAACCTACCAGTATTCGGTGGAGTGGACGCGCGTGGTTCCCGCGGATGAAAAAAACCTGCTCGCATCGTCCGGCGAATCCTCTTTGACGCTGGTCACGTGTTATCCGTTCTACTACGTCGGCTCCGCTCCGGACCGGTTCATCGTGCGCGCCCGCCGCGTCGGATCTACACATTGATCTGGGTGCTATCGCGCAGCATCGATCCGTTAGCCTGAGAAGGTGATTCGACTTTTTGTTGCTCTGGCCCTCGCGATGGGAACCGCGCGGGCGGAATCATCCGATCTTCGCCTGCGCATGTATCACACGCACACCGGCGAACATCTCGATGTGGTTTATAAACACGGTGCGACGTATGTTCGCGGCGCGCTCGATCAGCTCGATCATTTCCTGCGCGACCACCGCACCGGCGACGTGCATCACTACGATCCGCGCGTGTTCGACGTGCTCAGCGATCTGCTCGAAGCCGTAGGCCGTCCGACGGCGGAGATTAACATCATCTGCGGCTATCGCACGCCGTGGAGCAATCAGTTCCTGAGGACGCACACTTCAGGTGTCGCGCAAAACAGTCTGCACATGCAGGCCGAGGCGATCGACATCCGCATCCCGGGAGTGGACACGGCGCGGCTCCGCTCCACCGCGCTGAATCTCAAACGCGGCGGCGTCGGCTATTATCCGCACTCGAATTTCATTCATGTGGATGTCGGCCGGGTACGCTGGTGGTAGGCGTCCAACGCGGGCGTGGGAATCCTTGGGCGAGCAGCGCTTCAAGCTGCGCGTCCTGTCCATAGAGATCGTCGAAGAATCGCACCTCGCCGCTGTCGAGCGCGACCGCGGTCGCGTAGACGATCAGCACGGGGACCGGCTTGACGAGCCTCACCGGAAGCGGCGATTCGCCGTGCATCGCTTCCTGGATTCTTTCGGGACTCCATCCGTTCTGCGTGCGCAGGACCCATTCGGCCAGCGCCACCGGCTTTTCGACGCGCATGCAGCCATGGCTGAAATCGCGGCGCGAGCGCGCGAACAGCGTGGTGGCCGGCGTGTCGTGCAGATAGACGTTGTATTCGTTCGGAAAGAGAAATTTCACCAGCCCCAGCGAATTCTTCGGACCC
>JAIQFJ010000356.1 GCA_020073325.1 Terriglobia bacterium
GACCTGACCGCGCTGCGTCGCGACCAGACGCGACAGCAGAACATTCAGAAGAAACGCGACGATGCCGAGAAACAGCGTCGGCAGAATCAATCCGTACGCGCGAAGCTCGCCCAATTCGTCGGTGAGAAAGCGGAACGAGATCTGATCGGTGCGATCGTACGCGCCCAGGCTGCCATAGCGATCGAGCAACCGGTCGAGCTGCGCGATCACCTCGCGTTCGTCGGCGCCGCGCGCGAGCGAGATCGCGACGTCGTTGAATGCGTCCTTCATGTGGAACGCCGGGCCCAGCACGTCCCGGCTCATCCACAACACCCCGAAGCGCCGATTGTCGGGAAAAACCTCCGACGGGCGGATCTCGTAAATATATTCCGGCGAGAGCGCGATGCCGACGATGCGGAGCCGTTCCCATTTCCCGTTCAGGACCGCGTCGATCGAACTACCGACTCCCAGCCGGTTCGCCGAGGCGAAAGCCTCGCTGATCAGCGCCTCGCCGCGCTGGCCCGGTTCGATGTAGCGGCCCTCGCGAAGGAAAAGATCGTTCAGCATCGGCGCCCGCCGCTCAGGAACGGAAATCAGGCGGCCCGTCGCGGGCTCATCCAGTCCCGGCACGTCCAACGTGACGTCCATGACGATGCGAGTCTGCACCGCGGCGACGCCTGAAATCTCGGAGATCGTTTTCGCCAGCGGCTCCGGCGCGCGCTTCACGTGCGCGAACACGCCGGCGAAACGATAGCGGGAATAGTAGTCCGATCGCGCGGCCTCCAGCGATTGGTACGAGGAGCGCATCGTCACATAGGTCGCGATCCCACACGCCAGCACCAAAGTGACAGCGACCATCTGGCCGCGCATGTGCACCAGGTCGCGAAACAGTTTTCGATCGAGCGCAGTCATGCCGATCACCATGCCAGCTCGGAGGGGGAGATTCGCCTTGAATTGCGCTCGATCCCCGCGATTCCGCCGCTGCTCACGCGCACGACCCGATCCGCCATTCCGGCGATCGCCGCATTGTGTGTGATGATCACGACAATCGTGCCCAGTTCGCGATTGACGCGTTCCAGCACCTCCAGGACCAGCTTTCCGGTGGCGTAGTCCAGCGCGCCGGTCGGCTCGTCGCAAAGCAGCACTTCGGGGCGTTTCGCGACGGCCCGCGCGATCGCCACGCGCTGCTGTTCGCCGCCCGAAAGCTGCGCCGGAAAATGATTCAACCGGTCGCCGAGCCCGACCATGCGCAGGGCCTCCGCCGGATCCATCGGATGCTCCGCAATTTCGGTCACCAGCGCGACATTTTCCAGCGCCGTCAGGCTCGGAATCAGATTGTAGAACTGAAACACGAAGCCGACGTGCTGGCGCCGAAACCTGGTCAACGCGGCATCGCCCGCGGCCGTCAGCACGTGATCGCGGTAGTGGACTTCGCCGCTGGTGGGAACGTCCAGGCCGCCCAGAATATTGAGCAGCGTCGATTTCCCGCTGCCCGAAGGCCCCAGCACGACCACGAATTCTCCTGCGTAGAGATCCAAATCGACTCCGCGAAGCGCGTGCACCTCGACATCGCCCATGGGATACACCTTCGTGACGCCGTGAATCTGGAAGAGAGCTTCCGGCGCGTGGGCGATCGACGCTGACAAGGGCAACGCCACAACCGAATCGGCGCAATCGGACGGCCACTTGTCGAGGCTTTCGCCGCGCGGTTGCGGGTCCTCCGTTGAGCGATTTGGCCGAGTTCTCTGCGCGAGATCGCCCTATCGATCGAGCGCCGCCTTACACGCGACGACTGGGATCGGCAACGCTCGTGCACCGAAAATTGCGCAGTGCCCGATATCCAAGTGGCCGGACGAAAATCCGAGAAGCCGCGCATTCGTGGTCTTTCCCAAGATGAGGCTGGGGAACGCCTTCGACGCGAAGGATTCAACGAGCTTCCTTCCGCCAAGCCGCGAAACGTTTTACAAATCGCCTTCAGCATTCTGCGCGAACCCATGCTGATCCTGCTGCTGGCCTGCGGCGCGATCTACTTCGCTCTGGGCGATTTCAAGGGAGCTTCCGTTCTCACCGGGTTTGTTCTCGTGGTGATCGCTTTGACACTCTATCAGGAGCGCAAGACCGAGCGCGCCCTGGACGCTCTTCGCGATCTTTCGAGTCCGCGCGCGCTTGTCATCCGTGACGGCGAGACCCGGCGGATCCCGGGCCGCGACGTGGTCCGCGGCGACACGCTTGTGCTCACCGAAGGCGATCGCGTCCCAGCCGACGGATATCTCATTTCCGCGACCAATCTTTCCATCGACGAATCGCTTCTGACGGGCGAGTCCGTTCCCGTGCGCAAGCGCGCCGGGATGCACGGCGAGCCGGACCATGCATCGAATCCCGGCGGCGACGATCTGCCCTACATCTATTCGGGAACTCTGGCGGTGCGCGGAACCGGGCTCGCGGTTGCGCAATCGACCGGAGTTCGCACTGAACTCGGCCGGATCGGCAAATCGCTGCAATCGATCGAGCCTGAACCGACGTTGCTTCAGCGCGACGCCGGCCGGCTGGTTCGACGCGTCGCGCTGGCGGCCGGCGCAATATGCGCGGTTCTGGTGGTCGCCTACGGAGTGATCCGCGGAGACTGGCTGCATGGATTCCTGGCATCGCTCTCACTGGCGATGGCGATTCTCCCCGAAGAACTTCCGATTGTCCTCGCCGTGTTTCTCGCTCTCGGAGCGTGGCGGCTGGCGCGCGTCCATGTGCTCACCCGCCGCACCGCGGCGATCGAGACCCTTGGATCCGCCACCGTCCTTTGCGTCGACAAAACCGGAACGCTGACGACCAACCGTATGACGGTCCGCAAGCTGTCCGCGGGCGATGAACCTGTGGATGCGTCTCGACCGAACCTGCCGGACGCCTGCCGTGAACTGGTGCAATCCGCGGTCCTGGCGAGCCGGCCCGACACGCACGATCCGATGGATGCCGCCATTCGGTCCTACGGCGAGTCTCGCGCCGCCGCGCCTTCCGAACTCTCCCTGATTCGCGAATATCCGATCGAGCCGGATCTGTTCGCCATTACCGAGGTGTGGAGCGCGGACGATCGCGATCGATTTGTCGTCGCCGCAAAGGGCGCTCCGGAGGCCATCGCGGACCTGTGTCATTTGGATGAGCGAGAGAGGTCCCGGTTGCTGGCGCGCGTCGCCCACATGGCGGCCGACGGCTTGCGCGTGCTGGGAATCGCGAAGACCTCCGCCGCGGGTCCGCTTCCCGCCAGCCAGCACGACTTTTCTTTCCACATGCTCGGCCTGGTCGGTCTGGCTGACCCGCTTCGCCCGTCCGTGCCGGATGCTGTTCGCGAATGCCGCACTGCCGGGATCCGCGTGGTGATGATCACCGGAGATTTCCCGGGAACGGCGGCCAGCATCGCCCGCGAGGCGGGGCTCTCCGAAGCTCCTCAAGTCATCACGGGATCGGAACTGGCGGCAATGGACGATCGCGAAGTGACCGCGATGGCCCGCACGGCGCAGGTGTTCGCCCGAACCGTCCCCGACCAGAAGTTGCGGCTGGTCAAGGCATTCAAGGCCTCCGGCGAGATTGTCGCCATGACCGGCGACGGCGTCAATGACGCGCCGGCGTTGAAAGCCTCGCACATCGGAGTCGCCATGGGAGAACGCGGCACGGACGTTGCGCGCGAGGCCGCCGACCTGGTGCTGCTCAAAGACGATTTTTCATCGCTCGTTCGCGCCGTGCGCATGGGACGGCGCATTTTCGACAATCTGAAAAAAGCGATCACCTACACCTTCGCGATTCACGTGCCGATCGCGGGTCTGTCATTCGTTCCCGTTCTGTTCGATTGGCCGCTGATTCTCGCGCCGGTCCACATCGCGTTTCTGGAACTCATCATCGATCCGGCGTGCTCCGTGGTCTTCGAAGCCGAACGCGAAGAGCCGGATATCATGCGGCGGCCGCCCCGCTCCGCCGGGGAGCGTCCTTTCAACCGCAGGACGATCCTCGCGGCGCTGCTGCAGGGGGTAGGCGTGCTCATCGTTCTGCTGGCGATTTTCGCGGTCGCGCTGCATCGCGGCCAGGGAGAAAAAGACGCGCGTACGCTGACCTTCGCCACGCTGGTGATCGCAAACCTCTGCCTGATTTTCAGCAACCGGTCGCAGCAGGGAATCGGCGCGATTCTGCGGGCGCCGAATCGCGCCATGTGGTGGATCGCGTCCATCGCGCTGGTGGTCCTCGGCGCCGTGTTGTATGTCCCCTTCCTGCGCACGCTGTTCCAGTTCAGTACACTGCATCCGGACGACCTGGCGCTGTGCGCTGCCGCCGGACTCGCCACCCTGGCGTGGTTTGAAGGACTCAAAGCATTGGGGCGCCGAAAATTCGCGCCCGGGAGGTAGCCGTCGTGATCTCGATTCAGAAAATTCTCGTGCCCATCGATTTCTCTCCCCGCTGTGCGTGGGCCGCGCGCTACGCGTCGAATCTGGCGCACGCCTTGAACGCCCAGGTGTTCTATCTTCACGCGGGAGCCGCGTCCTCGCTTGCGAGGCTGCGGGAGTTTGTCGGCCCGGATGCCGGCGATCGGGCCGAGGTGCTGGAAGGAGACGCCGCCGAAACCGTGGTGGGCTTCGCGCGGGAGCGCTCCATGGATCTGATCGTCATGCCGACCCACGCACACGGCCGCTTCCGCAGATATCTTCTTGGATCGGTCGCCGCAAAGGTTCTGCACGACGCCAGTTGCCCTGTGTGGACCGGCGTTCATCACCAGGACGCGCCGCTTTCCGACAAAGCGGATCTTCGAAGCATCGTGTGCGCGGTGGAATGCGACCCGTCGTGTCTGCCGCTGATCCGCTGGTCCAGGGATCTGGCGGATTCTGTCGGCGCGAAACTCCACGTGGTTCACGCCGTGCCCGCGGCCGATGAGACCTCCGACAATCGCGGCGAAATTGAACTGCGAAAATATCTCTTCTGTCGCGCGGAAGCCGGATTTGTGCGGCTGTTCGAATCCGCCGGGATGAGTGTCGAAGTGTCGCTGCTGGGCGGACCGATCGTGAGGGCCGTCCGCGAATCCGCGCTGCGCGAAAAGGCCGGCGTCGTCGTGATCGGCCGCGGCCACACGCAGGCAGGATTGGGCCGCCTGCGCACGCATGCCTACGCGATCATCCGCGAATCGCCCTGTCCCGTGGTGAGCATTTGATGATCAGTAACATCGGCAGTAGCGAAGACGTGGACGCGCCGGCCTGGTGGCAGGACCGGCGGGAGTTGCTGCGCACGGCCGCGCTTGCCGTTGGATTCGGGGCGCTGGCCTATCTGTGCGGGCGCATTCTCGCGCCCTTTCTTCCCGCGCTGTGCTGGGCTTTTGCGCTCGCCGTCATTGCCGACCCGATTTATCGCCGGCTTGCGAAGCGCCTGCGGTCGCCGACGCTCGCCTCCCTCATCACCGTTGCACTGATTATCGCCGTCATCATCGTGCCCAGCACGCTGCTCGCACGGGCCTTGTTCAGGGAAGCGGCGGCGATGGTCCATCAGACCGGAACGGATCCCTCGACCATTCAGGCGAACCTGGAGCGCATCCCGCTGATGGGCCGTCTCCTTCACTGGCTCGACGGCCGCGTGAACCTGCCGGGCGCCGGCGCGGAGGTCCTGCGATCCGCCGCGGCGTCGATCTCGAAAGCGCTCTCCTCGCTGGTGACGGGATCGATGTGGCTCCTGGCTCAGATCGGCATCACGATTTTCGTGCTGTTCTATTTCCTGCGCGATCGCGAACCTATCGCTCGCGCGCTGAGCCGGATCGTGCCCATTTCGGAAGGTCTCAGCGACGTCATCTTTTCCCGCGTCGTTCACATCATCCGTATCTCGCTCGGCGGAAAAGCGGTGACCGCGTCGATCCAGGGCCTGCTGGGCGGCGTGATCTTTGTCTGGGCCGGCCTGCCCGCGCCCGTGTTTTGGGGATTCGTCATGGCCGTGCTGTCCTTATTCCCGGTGATCGGCGCATTCCTCGTCTGGGGTCCGGCCGCACTGGTTCTGCTGTCGCAGGGCGACTGGCTGCACGGCTTCGTGATTATCGCCTGGGGCATCCTGGTGATTAATCCGGTCGACAATATCCTCGGTCCGATTCTGGTCGGAAACACGCTGCGGCTGCACACGCTGATCATGTTCTTCTCGATTGCCGGAGGCCTCGCCGCATTCGGCGCAGCCGGCATCGTGATCGGGCCACTGGTGATCGCGGTGGCCGTGTCGATCTTCGAAACCCTGACGCAGGAATGAATTCGCGGCTCAGGATCGATACAATCGCTGAAGTATCGAAATGCTGATTCGCAGAATTCTCCTTGCTACCGCACTCGCCGCGTGCGCAGCCGCGCAGACGCGTCCCGCTTTCCCGCCGCGCACGCCCGCCGATCCCGCCGTTGTCGAGCGCGGCCGGGCGGCCTATGGAGTGAACTGTAACTTCTGTCACGGGTCCGACGCGCGCGGCGGCGAGGGCGGACCGAATCTGCTTCGCTCCGATCTGGTCCTGAACGATCAGCAAGGCGAACGCATCGCGGTCATCATCCAAAATGGCCGCGGTGAAATGCCGAAGCTGAATCTGAGCAAGGAGCAGATTGTCGACATCGCGGCGTTCATCCACAGTTTTCAGGTTGGCGGCTATGACATCTCGCGCATGAAGCCTCCGAGCATTCTGGTCGGCGACGCGAAGGCCGGTGAAGCCGCGTTCCGGGCCAAGTGTGCGTCGTGTCATTCGCCGGCTGGCGATCTGAAAGGAATCGCGTCCCGCATCGCCGATCCTAAAAAGCTGCAGAATACGTTTCTGATGCCGCGGGTTTCGCGGACCACCGTGACGGTGAGCCTCCCGTCCGGGCAGAAGGCGGAAGGGACGCTGGTGCGCATCGACGATTTCATCGTGACCCTGGCCGATAACGAGGGCTTGCAGCGCTCATTTCGCCGCGACGGCGACACGCCGCGCGTGGAGATTCATGATCCGGTCAAGCCGCATCGCGATCTGCTGCCGTCCTACACCGACCAGGAGATTCACGATCTGACCTCCTACCTGGTCACGCTGAAATGACGCACTAGTAAGCTGTCCCGGCGATTTCGAAAGCGAACGGGTCCGC
>JAIQFJ010000357.1 GCA_020073325.1 Terriglobia bacterium
ATGCAGCGATCGGCGTGTGTTCGGCGGCGAGCGCGTTGATCTCTGCAGCGTCCGGAGTTCCCTGAACCGTCAGGCGGCTCTTGCGGCCCTTCGAATTGTACGGCTCCATCGGCTTACCCGCCCAACCGGAGAGGAAGAACGTGATCGCGCCTGGCGCTCCGGCGATTCCGGCGGTCTTCTGGGCGCGGCGGCGATTGCCCGTGCCTCTGCCCCAACCGAGATTGGTCAGCAGTTCATAATCGTGATCCCCGAACGCGGCCATCCCGGTGCGGCCCTGGCGCAGCATCGCTTCTTCAGCGTCGTTGTATTTCACGCCGATGAACTCGGTGGGGGTGAAAATGACGGAGCTGAGCTGGATTCCCCACTTGCCGTCATTATTGGTGACCGCGTAGATCCCCTGGTTGATTCCCAGGCGATAACCGTCCTTGCGATAGCGCGTATAGCTCAGTTCCAGGCCGACGTTGACCGGGTTGAACGTGTGGACCTGAAGGACATCCATGATGTCGTAGGTTCCCGGGCGAAGCTGGCTCTCCGGCGCGTTGCTTTCGTGAATCGACGCCGGAGGATTGTTCAGGAAATCGCGCTCCGTCTTATAGATGATGGGTTCGGTGCCTTCGTACGTCGCATAGGGGAAGTGCAGAGTGCGCGCGACCGCCGCCATGTCTCGATCGTTGAACGCGGCGAAGTATTCGGTGACCAGGCGCACCGCTTCGGGGACAGAAGTGCGGTAGTAAGCGGGGAAACGCGCGTCCAGCATCCCGCCGGGCTTGAGGTTTTTCGGCTCGGGCAGTTCTTCAACGGCCGCAGCGCGCATTTCCAGGTCCTTTTTAATGTCGTCCTCGACTCCGGCCATCATGTCGCGGCGCAGTTGATCGCGTGTGAATCCTCCCACGGGCGATTGTGCGCGGCTCATCGCCGTCGCGCCGAGCAAGCCTGCCGCGGCTCCGCGCAGGAACCCGCGGCGATTGCGTCCGTCAATTCTGTTTCCCTTCATGATTGGTTCTCCTTGCGACTCAAGAAACATATCGCAATGCGCGCAAGCTGACAAGCACTCCACCGCGCACCTGCACAGAACGCGGCGCAGGCACTTCTTTTACATTTCCCAAGCAGCCTGTGCTTGCCGTCAGGGCGCCCTTCGGAAGCGTGAAATCCGTCGCAGCGGGCGACGATCCGGACAACAATCCGGTCTTCAAGATCGGCCTCGCCGGAATCGCAACGATCGTCGCCGGTCCGGCCACGAACGCGTCTCTTCGCGACTTTTTCAACTACCGCGTACGAAAGGTCTCGGGCGGTGTCATCACTACAGTCGCGGGGAATGGGATATCCGCGATCGCAGGAGATGGCGGTCCGGCGTCAGGGTGGCGAGAAAATCGAAGCGTCGAAGAACGCCGCCGGGCAGCGCAGCGATCCAAAACACCGCTTGCCGGTCGCCGGGGTGGCGTTTTTTTATCGTCAATCCGCGTCCGGCTTCACCGTAAGGCTTTTGTAAAGCTCTCGATAACACTGGATGCAGGGCTTGTCAGGACGGCATAGTGGATCGCGGCGTGGACACCGGCTGCGCCGTGCAAGGTACGTCGTGAAGACGATCGCGAGCACGACTAAGAACGCGGCAATGGTTGTCGACACGAGATCCAACCTGTACAAGAGCAATCTGGAGGGCGCGCCGTTTCAAAATTGCTGGACGGCCACGACTCCCGCGTTGCGAATAGCCGTCACGCCAGTCATTTCCCGCGGGACGAAGCAGGCGGGCTGCCCGGGGAAGCGTGTGGTTCAACCGGACGGGCGCCGGCTCCTGCGCTTCCATTCAGTTCTTGTATGGAAACAGCAGATTTGGCTGAGACGACTTGCCGTCGATTTGAATGGTAATCGGGTAATTTCCATCGTTCGGAAGATGTGGAACAGTGATGTTGACTTGAAACTCACCCGGCGCAACTAGCCCGGAAAAGTCCGCGTCGAATGTTTGCGGGCCGATGGTTACGGTCACGGGATGCGTGGTCCCCGACACACTAACGGCCCCCGCGGGTGCAGGCGCGAGGCTATTCGCAAAGAGAATGACTTTATCGCCGGCCGTCGCCTGGCGCGCACCCGGGAAAATCGAGGGATCCCCCAGACGAGTGCCGTCCAAGAAGACCGCTGAAGGGAAAAACGTCTTTCCCTGATCGAGCGTATAAGGGAAAATCGCCGGCGCGACCTGCACCGCCGTTGCTGTCACGGTATTGCTCACAACTCCATTCCGGACCACTTGGATCGTAACCGGTCCTTCCAGGTTTGCCGGCGCCTGTACGTTGATCTGTTGGGGATTGCCATCGATCAGGTACCAGATCGCTCCGGGCTGACCATTGAAGAGAACCTGGACGCCGTTAAGCATCGTGGGCAGACCTTGCGAGAAATCCGCGTTGCTCCAGTCCATCGTGCGATCCGTGAAGCCGAGGCCCTTGATCGAAACCCAGGAGCCACTCACGATATTTCCGGGAAGATAACTCCCGCCATTGATCACGCCTGAGCCGTCGGAGATAATTCCGATCGTCACCGGCGTCAACTGCCGGATGCGCTGATTATCTTCATCGGCCACGTAGATGTTGCCCTGCGCATCCGCGGCGAGGAATCCAGGCGAGCTCAACGTCGCAAACGTTGCTGGACCGCCGTCACCGCTGAACCCGTTGATACCGGTCCCCGCGATTGTTGAGATGATCCCCGTGACCGCGTCCACCTTGCGAATCTTCGCTCCGGTCGACAGATAGATGTTGCCGGCCGCATCCACGGCGAGTCCGGCGGGGCCGGCCAATTGCGCCGAGGTGGCGGGACCGCCGTCGCCGCCGTAGCCGAACGTGCCATTTCCGACGACAGTGGTGATCGTCTCGTCGGGCGTGATCCTGCGTACGCGGTTGTTTCCTTCGTCCGAGAAATACAGATTACCCTTCGTGTCGAACGCGAGCTGCCCCGGCCGGTACACCTGCGCCTTGCCCGCCGGCCCGTTATCGCCCGAAAAACCGGGTGTTCCCGTGCCGGCGAACGTCGTGATCGTGCCGGAGCTGTCCACCCGGCGGATGCGCGAGTTCGCGTTGTCGCTGATGAATACATTCCGCAGTGTGTCGCCGGCTGTCCCGGTCGGAACATTCAGGCGAGCCGCAGTTGCCGGACCGCCGTCGCCCGAAAAGCCAGGGTTGTTGCCGCCCGCGAAGCGCGAAATCGTGCCCTGGGGCGTGACCTTCCGAACGATCGCGGCAATCAGCGAGATCGCGTACACGTTGCCGAACGGGTCGAGACTCACTCCGCGCGGATAGCCGATCTCGGCATTGATTGCGGGCCCGCCATCGCCCGTGCTGCCGAACAGCCCGGTGCCGGCGACCGTCGTAATCAGCCGGTTCGACGCGGAAACCTTACGGACGCGATTGTCGGCCTGATCTCCGATGTAGAGCGTGCCCGCACTGTCCGAAGCGAGGCCCACCGGATCGAGCAGGACCGATTGAGCCGCGGGTTGGTTGTCGCCGGCGCCGGGCGTGGGCAAAGAGCCGGCAATCGTCGCCAGCACACGCTGGGGTGACAATCGCCGCACCAGACGCGAGTATTGCAGCGGAAAAACGAGATTGTCTCCGCTGTCGATCGCGAGCGACGTCGGCACCGACAGCGCCGCCTGAAGTGCGCTGGAAGCCGTGATCGAGCTTCCGCCCCCCGCCACCGTCGAGATGATGCCCGATGGGTTGACCATCCGGATCCGGCCATCGGTCGAGTCCGCGATATACACGCTGCCGTTCGACCCGAACGCAATATCGGAGGGATAGAAGAGCGAAGCCGAGGTCGCCTGTCCGCCGTCGCCTGCGAAAGCACCGGTCCCGTTGCCGGCAAACGTTGAAATTGTGCCCTGTGGCGTGATTTTTCGAATGCGGTGATTGTAGTTATCCGCCACGAACACATTTCCCGACTTGTCCACTTTGACCCCCGCGGGATTGTAGAGCATCGCCGAGGTTGCGAGGCCGCCGTCGCCCGAGTAGCCAGGACTGCCGTTGCCCGCAATCGTCGTTATGGTTCCCCCAGGTGTGATCATGCGGACGATTTGCGATGCTTGCAGGCTGATATACAGATTTCCGTTTGCATCGACATCGACGCCGACGGGACCGGTCACCGAGGCGACCGTGGAGATAACACCCGAGCGCGTGACTTTTCGAATGCGCGAGTTCGACAGATCGGCAATATAGAGGTTGCCCGCCGAATCCACGGCCAAATCTTGTGGATTGTACAGTTGCGCCGCCGTCGCCGGTCCCCCGTCGCCGCTGAAGCCAGGAAGGCCGTTCCCCGCGACTACTGAAATGATTCCATTGATTGAGATTTGAAAGACCTGCTGGTAATAAGCATCACTGACGTAGGTGTTCCCCGCATTGTCGAGAGCGATCCCTCTTGGCTGGATGAGCTGCGCGTTGATCGCCTGTCCGCCATTCGTCGCAAATGACATGCGCCCGATTCCGGCTACCGTCGAGATCGCGTAGAACTGCGGCGTTGCGAGAGGCGCCAGAGCGAGAAAGAGCGTAATGGTCTTCTTCATTGGTCAGGAGGTCCTCCCCGGGGGGATGGTCCTACTTTTAATGCGATCGGTCCGCCTTTTCTTTCAAAATTCTTATGACTCATCGCCATCCCCGAGCTGCACGAATTCCTTCCTGCATCAAACTGCCTACATAGAAAAGACGAAAGGTATATACCCCAAGATCGGAATCGGCACCATCTTCATAAATCTCCGGGGGTTCGTTGTATAGTGCCCTGGACGCTGAGGGTCTGCAAGATAATAAATCCAGGTGCCCAGCGTAAAATCGTAGATCTTCGGAAAGGAGTCTCCGGTCAGGAAGTAATGCCCGGTCGCTTCATCCTGCAAGAGCGCCGCGCCTTGTGTGGACGCCATATACACGAACAGGCGGCCCGGTCCAATAGCGCACATCAGAAACAGTCTTCCGAAATTCTGCGACAGTTTCGGTTTCGCCCGGCGACGGCTTCAGTTCCGAAAGTTGCTTGCTGATGACGATGTTTTGCTGCGGAAAGTGAGCATCCCGCACAGTGATATCTTCCGCGTGAATTGTGCTTCCCGTCTCATCGAAGATCTCCAGCCGATACGTGCCGGGCGTTTCGGTCGCCGCAACGGGCATCAGCCCAAGCGCGCTGCCATCGGCCTGGGAAAATAGTCTGATGGTCTGGCCGCCCATTCGTGCCGTAACCGCACCAGGGGAACCACGCACGTGAACCACGCCGCCCTGCAACACCTGCTTGGGTGTAATGTCGTAGCCCTGGCCGTGGGCGATCAGGATCGCAGTCAGCAGCAGGAAGCAAATCACAATCCCAGGATAGGCCCGCCGATGAAGCTGGGCGATGCGCCTGGATGGCCCTCACTCCGCATACAATAGTCCAGAACTGGACCTGCTCCCAAATATGCCAGCGCAACCTGTCGGTCGGCGCCGTTTTTCGCTCAAACCAGCGCTATTCGCGATCCTCGGGCTGATGACGCTTTTCGTGCTCTGGAATAATGAGCGATTCTTTCTGAATCCACAAGCGCCTGAATGGCCTCATTACATGCCCATCCGGTGGCATCTGATCCCGCACGGGATCGGGGGCGCACTTGCGTTGGTTTTGGGCGCATCCCAGTTCTCTACGCGGCTGCGCCAGAGGCACGTGCGCGTGCATCGGCTTATGGGAAAGCTTTACGTCGCAGGCACGTTCATTGCTGCACCCGTGGCGATCTGGATGGCTTTCATCAACAGTCCTTGGTTCCTGGTTCCGTTTACGATCGTCCAAGCCGGCACCTGGATGCTGTTTACCGGAATTGCCTACATTTGCGTACGCCGCAGAGACATCATTTCTCACCGGCAATGGATGGTGCGCAGCTACGGGATTGTGCTTATCTTCCTGGAGGGTCGAGTGCTGATGGCGATTCCGGCGCTTGCCGCAAAGGGCATGGATGCGATCGTCTTGGTCAACTGGGGCTGCCTCGCGGTTACGCTGGTCGCGACGGAGTGTTACCTGCAATGGCCCGCACGCCGGGAAAGTCGATCCGCATGGCCGAAAGCGGCGGTAACCAACTAAGTTTCGGAACCGTGCCGGCGGAATGGACCATCCTGACGAATTCGGCTACGAGGCATTGGGTTCGTATCCCGGCTCCCGGGACTCTTCAGCGTTGAAAGCGCAATTGGGCGTTCCGCCGTGCGCGTGTCTTTTAGATCGCTGCCCGTCCAATGGCTGGTCATTCCCGTCCCATCGGTGGTTTTCCGGAGCGTCTCTCCGGCCCTTGAGAACTCTTCGGACGCGATTGCCTTCGCGTCCGAAGGCTTTGCCAACTGGCGACGCCGGTATTGCGCTGGCGGAGAGCCGAATTCCCGCTTGAAGGCGCGGTTGAACGACGCCTCCGAGCCGTATCCCACTGCCGCCGCGACTCCAGCTAAGGTATCGTCCGCTGTCTGGAGCATCTCCGCTCCGAGTTCCAGGCGCCATCGCGTCAAATAAGCCATCGGAGACTCGCCTGAGAACTGGCGGAACCGCTCCACCAGCCGCGTGCGCGATAAGCCGACACGCTTTGCCAGATCGGTGATGGTCCAGGAACGCGCCGGCTCCCTATGCAACTGCGCGAGCGCCTGGCCGATTACGGCGTCGCGCGCCCGCCAGCCATCCGGTTTGATCGGAAGGCATGGTGTTGATGTAGCGCCGCAGCGCCTCCACGAACAAAACCTCGGACAACCTGGAAATCACCAGGCTGCTGCCAGCGGACGAACCGCCCGCCTGATCCACGGAGAACTGGATCGAGTGCGCGAGCCACTGACCGGAAGGTTCGTTCGCAACATTCACCTTCAGAATCGGCGGTAAGCCGGACAGGAATACTTCGCTCAGCCGGAGTTCGCAGGCCATGAATCCGCAAACGAAGCGCGTGATTTCGCCTGTTCCGCCAAAGCGTGCGACGGTGAGGCCATGGGTCAGATTCTCGCGTCTCCTTCCCTGGGTCCGGGTTTCGACGCCCACGTCCCGCGCGGCCGTACGGCGGGTTCGACACCACCAGGTCGAACGATCCGGGCTCGACCCCGGGG
>JAIQFJ010000358.1 GCA_020073325.1 Terriglobia bacterium
AATCGAAATCCCGGTACAGATCAATGGTAAGTTGCGCGGCTTGATCGTCGTCCCCGTGGATTCATCGGAGGGCATAATCCGCGAGCGCGCCTTGTCGGACGAAAAGATCAAATCCGCGATTGCCGGTAAGCACTGAAGCTAAGAAAGAGTACGCAGCGCTAAACTAATTCTCGTGGCCCATTCCCTCACCCGACGTACAGTCCTTGCGACCCCACTCGCTCTAGCTCTTGCCGCGCGTACTTCCCGCGCTCAGGGCGCGCCCCCCAACATCGTCTACATCATGGCCGACGATCTGGGTTACGCCGATCTCTCCTGCTACGGCCGCCGCGACTACACCACGCCCAACATTGATCGCTTCGCCACCGAGGGCATGAAGTTCCTGCAAGCCTACGCCAACTCGGCGGTCTGTTCGGCCACCCGCACCGCGCTGATTACCGGACGCTATCAGTACCGCCTGCCCGTCGGGCTGGCCGAACCCCTGGGCGCAGGCAACGCGACTCTCGGTCTGCCCCCCGAACATCCCACGCTGCCGTCGTTGCTCCGGCAAGCCGGCTACGGCACTACACTGCTCGGGAAATGGCACCTTGGCAATCTGCCCAACTTCAGCCCGCTCAAGAGCGGTTACGACCATTTCTGGGGATTCCATAACGGAGGCATTGATTACTTCACCCACAAATCCGGTACGGGTCCCAATGCCGCGGCTGATTTATGGGATGGCGACGCGCCCGTCGAGCAGACCGGTTACTTCACCACTTTGCTGGGCGATCGCGCCGTCAAGACCGTCAGCGACTATGCCGCGGCTCGTAAACCGTTCTTGCTGAGCTTGCATTTCAACGCGCCTCACTGGCCCTGGGAGGGCCCCCAGGACGAGGCCGAATCGCAGCGCATCCGTGCGCTCGCCGACTACGACGGCGGCTCGCTCAAAACCTTCGCCAGCATGGTCGGCGCGTTGGACACGCAGGTTGGTCGCGTGCTCCAGACGCTGGCCGCCGCCGGCATCGCCGATAACACCATCGTGATCTTCACCAGCGACAACGGTGGCGAGCGTTTCGCCGACACCTGGCCCTTCACCGGCAAGAAGACCGAGCTCCTCGAAGGCGGGCTGCGCATTCCCGCGCTGGTGCGTTGGCCCGGACACGTCCAAGCCGGAAGCACGACCCAGCAAGTCGCCATTTCGATGGACTGGCTGCCCACGCTGCTGGCCGCCGCCGGTGCCCAACCTGACCCCGACTATCCTCCCGACGGCATGAACCTGCTGGCCGTACTCACCCAGAGCGCACCACCAGTACCTCGCAAGCTTTACTGGCGCTACAACGAGAAATCGCAGCACGCGCTCCGCGACGGCGACATGAAGTACCTCAAGATTCGCGAGAACACGTTCCTGTTTAATGTCGTGGCGGATCCCTTGGAGCGCGCCAACCTGAAGAACCGCCAGCCGGAGGTGTATCGCCGCCTGGTCCAGGACTACGAAAACTGGAACGCGACCATGTTGCCCGAGCAGCCTCGCCCTAACGGTGGTTTCACCGCGGACCAGCTCGCCGACCACTTCGGCAACGAACGGCCTGCCCCTCCGCCTGCTGCTGGCCCGAAACCATCCAAGCAATAGACGTAGTTCACTGTCGATCGCCTCATGTCGATCATCAACCACGAAATCTGACGGGAAGCTCACATAAAACCAGACAACGAACGGCTGGCCCTATAAATGCCGAACGGCCGTGATAACTCGCGGCGAAATTCCCGATCAACAACCTAATTGTGGGTTCTTGTGGTTTTACCAGGGGATCGGCCGCCTCAGCGGTCCAAAAACCGACAGGCCGACCGATCGTCCCCGGCGAAAGCGGACGGGCCCTCGGAGGAAGAAGCCCGACGCGCTTCAGAGATTCTATCACCACATCCGCTTGAGTCAAAGAAAAAATTTCCGATGAGGTACTGTTCTTCGAATTGCCACGCATTGTGCCCCAACTCACCCTGCGGTAATCTGAAGGCACTATGAAACTTCTCAAGTGGATCCTCCCCGCCGGATTGATGGTTTTGGCCGCCAGCTTGATGCTCTACGCCGCCAAAACCGACGGCATGAGCGTCCTGACCGGCAAACAGGCCTTCAGTACTACGGCTTCACTGAAGCCCGGCGTGGCCCACAAAATCACGGCTAAAGATCTTCCTAAACCTGGCGAGACGCCGTCTGGCAACACGCCTGGTGGCCGAGGCGCGGTCCGTCCGCCGGACGCGATGCCGCAAGCGCCCGCCGGCTTCAAGGTTTCCATTTACGTGGGCGAAGGACTCACCAATCCGCGTCAGATTCGCACGGCTCCCAATGGCGATTACTTCGTCGCCGATACCGGCGGTGGCGCGGTCAGAGTCTTTCGCGGCATCACCGCGGACGGCAAGCCTCAGCAGTCCTCCGAATTCGCCAAGCTGCCTGCCGCGTTCGGGATCAACTTCTATCCTCCCGGTCCGAATCCACAGTGGGTGTACGTCACCAACACGAGTACGCTGGTTCGGTTCGCCTACAAGAACGGCGACCTGAAGGCCACCGGCGCGCCCGAGACGCTGATTTCCGACATCCCCGCGGGCGGCGGCCACTCCACGCGCGACATCGTTTTCTCCAAGGATGGTAAGAGCCTGTTCCTGGCGGTAGGCTCGGCGTCGAATAACGATGACAATGAACGGGAAGTCCATCGGGCCAACATTCTCGAGTACACTCCCGAGGGCAAGTACGTTGGAATCTATGCCTCGGGAATTCGAAACCCCGTCGGACTGGCGATCAATCCTGATACCGGGGAGTTGTGGACCTCTATTAATGAGCGCGACACCTACGGCGACAACCTGGTTCCCGATTACGTCACCCACGTCGAGCGCGGCGGTTTCTACGGCTGGCCCTGGTATTACATCGGAGGCAATTACGACCCCAAGCATCAGGGCAAGCATCCCGAGTTGAAAGACAAAGTGATCGTTCCCGACGTGCTGGTCCAGCCCCACAGCGCCTCGCTGGGAATGGCCTTCTACGACGGGAAACAATTTCCGAAGGAATACTCGGGCGACGCTTTTGCCGCCGAGCACGGCTCCTGGAACCACGCCGCGGGCTCGGGCCACGAAGTCATCCGGATCCCGCTCGAGAAGGGCAAAGCCAGCGGCGTGTATCAAGACTTCCTGACCGGCTTCGCGACCAACGGCGTCACTTGGGGCCGTCCGGTAGGCATTGCTGTAGCAGGTGACGGTTCGCTGTTGGTAACCGATGACGGCGCGCGCGTAATCTGGCGCGTCGCCTACACTGGCAAGTAAAAACCGTAGCGTTTCAGAATCGAGCGGCCCTGCTCGCCGAGCAGGAACGATCGGAATTCCTGGGCCAGGGCGGCGTTTCGTGACGATTTCACGATGATGCCGCCCTGTTCCATTTTCGGGTACGAATCCAGCGGCACTTCCCAGGAGCGTCCGCCCTTCACCAGCGATGGCGGGACGATTCCGATCTCCGCCGCGCCCGTCTCGACGTACTGTTGCGCCTGCGAAACATTCTCTCCGTACACCAGTTTGTCCTTCACCTGGTCGTAGAGGCCGAGCGACCGCAGCGCGGCTTCCGCGGCTTTTCCATACGGCGCGTGTTGCGGATTGGCGATGGCAATATGGCGGATCGACGGATCGCGGAGCGCTTCCGCGCCCGTTACCTGGATCGGCGAAGCTGCCGGAACCCAGACTACGATGTGACCGATCGCATAGACGAACTCCGAGCCCGGCAGGGCCAGGCCCTCGTCGGCCAGTTTTTTCGGATAGCCGGCGTCGGCCGAACAGAACACATCGAACGGCGCGCCGTTTTCGATCTGTTGCGTGAACTGGCCTGATGATCCGTAGCTGGTTTTGACCGCGACTTCCGGATGGGCCGCCTGGAATTGCTGGGCGATTTCGTCCATGGCGAACCGCAGATCGGAGGCGGCGGCGATGAGGAACTCCGGTTTCTCGGACCGGCCGCATCCCGTCCCAGCCAGGGCTAGAATAACGACCAAGTGTCGTGTTAACATTACAGACTGTAATCTTTACACGACACTCTATGCCAAAGCAAATCCTCTTTTTTCTGGTCGCTTCGGCGTTCTGTTTCGGAGCTGAATTTTTCGGCACCATCCTGGATCCATCCGGTCTCGCGATCGCCAAGGCCAAAGTCGAGGCCGAAGACCAGGCGACCATGGTGCACTACAGCGTGGTCTCGGACGACCGCGGCGAATATCACATCCTCGGATTGCCCGCGGGACAGTACACGCTGAGCGTCGAGCAGCCGGGCTTCCGGACTTATCGGCAATCCGGCATCACATTGAGGCTGGGGGATCGAACGGGACTGAACGTGAAACTGGACCTCGGGCAGCCGTCACAAACCATCGAGGTCACCGCCGAGGCGCCTCTGCTCCGGACTGCCAGCGGTGAAGTAAGCCTGAATGTCGACGAACAGAAAATTACGACGCTGCCGCTGGATGGGCGCAATTTCATTCCTTTGGTCACCCTCGCGCCGGGTGTCGCTTTACCCAGCGGCGGCAGCATTCTTCCGCGTATCAACGGCAGCCGGCCGCGCACGAACGAATATCTTTACGATGGCATCAGTGTGCTGCAACCGGAACCGGGACAGGTCGTCTTTTACCCGATCGTCGACGGAATGGCCGAATTCAAGCTCAACATTAACGCGTATTCTCCGGAGTACGGCCGGTCGAACGGCGGTACCGTGATGGTGATTGGAAAATCCGGAAGCAACCAGTTCCACGGAGACGTCTTCGAGTTCTTCCGCAATGAAGACCTAAACGCACGCAACGTGCTCGCGCAACCCGGGCCGAATCCCGAGTTCCGCCGCAACCAGTATGGCGCGACCGTGGGCGGACCGGTTCAGACGAACAAAACATTCTTTTTTGTGGATTGGCAAGGGACCCGCCTACGGACCGGCATCCCGCGACTCAGCGTGGTTCCCACACTCCTGCAGCGGCAGGGGATCTTCACGCAACAAATATTCGATCCGAACACCAACCCGCGCACCCCATTCGTGAACAATACGGTTCCAATGACCCAATGGGATAACTTGGGACGCCAGATTCTCGCGCACTACCCATTGCCGAACCTCACTGGCTCGAGCAATTTTGCTCGAACCGCCACGGAACCCGATAATCAGGATCAGGCCGATTTCCGCGTGGACCGCTACTTCGGGGAGAAGCACCGGGTCTTCGGGCGTTACACCATCTTCCGCGACGACGATACCCCGATGACCCCGTTGCCGGACGGTAGCGGAAGCTTGACCTCGGGAGTGATTGGGCACGCGATTACGCGCGGCGATGCGTTGGTTGGCGACTACAGCTGGATGATCTCGCCCTCGACCCTGAACCAGTTTCGAGTCGGCTATTCCCGTCGTGATCTTAATCAGACCTCGCTTCAGAGCGGCGATATCGCGGTGCCCGGTCTGCCCGCAAACTCGTTCGCGTCGGTTCTGCCGATCTTTTCCGTTGCAGGATTTCAGCAAATCGGACCTACCACGGCCGCGAATTCCAAGTTCACCACATCCATAACGGAGTTTCTGGACACGTTCACCACAATACGAGGCCGTCACACCATCAAGTTTGGAGTCGATCTCCGGCGCGAGGTTCTGGACGTGTTGAATCCGCCCAATCCCACAGGATCGTTTGGATTCAGCACTACGGGCACCAATAGCGCCTCGGTTGCGGGAAGCGGGAATGCCCTGGCGTCGCTTCTTCTTGGACAGGTGAACACCTTCAGCATCGACATTCAGAAGAACGTAATTCAGCCCCGCGCGCACATCGCCGAGTTTTTTATCGGCGACGACTGGAAGGTCTCGCGGCGTCTCACGCTGAACGTCGGCACTCGCTATACACTGAATTTCCCTTCCACGGAGAAAAACGATCAAGGGGCCGTCTTTAATCTGAACACGCAGGTTCTGGATTTTCCACACACCGCCCGTGAGCTGCATTGGGGCGACTTCGGTCCGCGCTTCGGAGCCGCCTATAGAATGAGTGACAGCTGGGTAATTCGCACCGGCTACGGCATGATGTTTTTCGAGCAGTCCGGTATCACGACGCCCTTCACCATCCCACAATTTCCATTCGTTCAAACCGTGAGCCAGCAGTCTCAAGACAACGTGAATGCCGCTTTCTTGCTTTCGAGCGGCCCCACCGTTCAGGTGACGGCGCCGAACCCGAACTCCGGCTTGGGGCAAGGTGTCCTTGGCGTCAACCGCACCAACGGCTCGGGCTATTCGCAGCAATGGAATTTCACGGTTCAAAAAACCATCGGGAAGGACTGGAACATCGAAGTTGGGTACTTGGGTTCAAAGAATACGCGGCTCGGCATACCCGATCCCAACATCAACCAGCTTCCCGCGCAATACCTTTCCCACGTACAGTACGGGTTATTCCTCATGCCCCAGCTAAGTGGCTTGATCCTGACCGTCAAGCGAGTATCAGGCAAACCCCGCATCCTGGTCACTTTCTACATCGAATTGACGCCTTAATGGATAAGTCCCCCCATCTTAAAAGTAATCAATATCTAACAGTTGAAATAGACATAACCAGGACAAACAAGGAAATTTTCGAAGACCTTAGAGCACTATTGGCCTATTACCGTGACCAGATCGGCCCGATAAAGCAGGAGAATAAAAGTCTGCCAGATTATGACCCTCTTAAAGTTTGGAAACTGGTGGTTGGCAAGATAGGCATGACCCCCCCTAAAGATCAAGAGGCAAACTCCATCCTTTGGCAAGTTGCTAAGGAATTGGATGAAGATGAAAATGCTTATGATCTAAAGTCTGAAAGACGCAAAACAAAAAATAAAGAAGTTTTCCCAGGCACCACTGAAATATACAATAATCTCCAACGTGCTTTCCAAATAGCCCACATCAAAATCCTTTCTTTTACTCCTTCAGAAAAATAAATTTTCGAAACATTAACTACCCTCTTAGTTTAAGGTAATAAATGAGCAACCCTTGAGGTTGCCTTTTTTTATTTGCTTTCGGAGGTAAGAACATGGCTGCAACCCCTTTCAAGATTGAACGTGTCAA
>JAIQFJ010000359.1 GCA_020073325.1 Terriglobia bacterium
GCGGCCTGTTTGAAATCGAGATTTTCGGGAATGCGAACCAGCGCACTCTCGGGAACCGCGGCGTACTCCGCGTAGGCTCCGCGAGCCGTACCCCAAGCGACGCGATCGCCCGGCGTGACGCTCTTGACGCCCTCGCCGACCGCTTCCACGACACCCGCGCCTTCCGATCCCAGCACCGCCGGCAGCGGAATCTTGTAGAGTCCCGACCGCTGATACGTATCGATAAAATTCACGCCCGCCGCGGCGATCTTCACCAGTGCCTGCCCCGGCCCAGGCTCGGGCTTGGGAAAATCGCCGAATTTCAGAACGTCCGCCGCGCCGTGTTGTTCGATCCAGATTGCTTTCATAAGATGAACTCCGAGAATAACAAACGACAATAGAAGAGCATGCAGGATCATGAACCGAGCCGCACCGCGATCAGCGTCGCCCTTCGCCGCGCTGCTCACCAGGTGCTCGACTCGCCCAAAATTTTTGACGATCCGCTGGCGCTTCCGATTCTCGGGCGCTATGCCGCACGAATGGAAAAGATGGCTGCTGAGGATCCGCAGGCGATGCGTTCCCTGCGGCTCTTTCTCGCCGTGCGCAGCCGCTTCGCCGAGGACGAACTCGCCGCTGCGGTCGCGCGCGGGACGCGCCAGTATGTGCTGCTCGGGGCCGGGCTCGACACGTTCGCCTATCGCAATCCGCACCCGGGACTTCGCGTGTTCGAAGTCGATCACCCCGCGACGCAGCACTGGAAACGCTCCCAGATCGAAGCCGCGGCCATCACGGTTCCTGAGAAGGTGGTCTACGTCCCGGTCGATTTCGAGCGTCAGCCGCTGCCCGAGGCCTTGCAGTCTGCCGGATTGGACACCGCCCAGAGCGCGTTTTTCGCGTGGCTGGGTGTCGTGCCCTATCTCACGATCGAGGCGTTCGAGTCGACTCTGGGATTCATCGCGTCGATGCCCGCGGGCAGCGGCGTGGTGTTCGACTATGGAGCCGATCCCGCGAAACTCAGCGACGTGGAACGGGCCGCCCGCAACGCGCTCGCGGGACGCGTCGCTGCTCTCGGCGAGCCGTTCCGATTATTCTTCGACCTTGACGATCTGCATTCGCGCCTTGTGCGCCTCGGATTCCCGCAGATCGAGGATCTGGGCGCCGATGAGATCAACGCGCGCTATAACCTGAGCCTCACCGGCCGCGGCGGACGTCTGATCTCGGCGCGGTTATAACCGAAGGCCGATGTTCACTGCACCGGCGCCTTGGGCGGAACCATCTGCTGACCCCAGCCATCGCCGTGATCCTCGCCCTCCACCGTGACGCTCACCGTGACTTCCTTGTGGTCCCGCATCAGGACCATCGTGGCCGGCTTCCCGCGCAACGACCGGATGTGGCTCGACACCTCGGCGGGCGTCGCCACGTGCGCATCGTCGACGCGCGTGATCACGTCCCCCGCCTTGATTCCGGCCTTCTCCGCCGCTGAGCCCTTCGTCACTGACCGCACCAGCACGCCTTCTTTCACGCCGAAATACTGCGCGAGCTGTCCTTCCAGCGTCTCGCACTCGACGCCCAGCGCCGAACTGCGCCACGACATGAAACTGTGCGGCATGTCCGGCATCCGCAGCTCGAATCGCTCCATCGGAGGCGCCGGCGGAGCAGGTGTCCCGGGCGTGATCAGGCCGAACGCCTGGGGCGTGCGCCGAGCCCCGACCTTCACCGTGACATTTTGCGGCGCGCCGTTCCGCACGATGTCGAGTTTCACTTCGCGCCCCACCGGAGTCTCGCGCACCAGCCGCGAAAACTGCTCGATCCCTTCGACGTGCTGGCCGTTATACTGCATGATCGCGTCGCCGACCTTCAGCCCGGCGCGCTCCGCCGGACTTTCCGGTTCGACACGCGTGATCTCGACGCCCGATTCGCTCGGCAGCTTCAGCGACCGCGCGCGATCCGAATCGATCTCCTGCATCATCACGCCGACGTAGCTGCTGGTGGTCGCGGCAACCTTCTGGACCCGCGGCGCAGGCGCGGGCGGCGCCTGCTGCGCCATCGCGGGAACCATGCTCAGAACCGCAATCGCAGGAATGAACCTCATACTCCAACTCCTATTTCAACTTCCGAACGTAGATGATCCCGCCCGCCGTATTGATCGACAGCAGCGGACCCCCTCCGTTAATCGCTCCTTCAAAAACCAC
The DNA here is from genome assembly GCA_020073325.1 of Terriglobia bacterium. GTDB lineage: Bacteria > Acidobacteriota > Terriglobia > Bryobacterales > Bryobacteraceae > Palsa-187. The sequence continues at coordinate 2,172 of JAIQFJ010000359.1, forward strand.
CGGCGGACGGCTGAATCCGATGCTCTTCGAGCGCACTTCCGAAAAATCGGAAACGATGCGCGGATTCGCGCCGCTTTCATTGCGAGCCAACACCGACAACGCCAGATTGGACGGAATCAGCACCGTAATGTCACCCGATCCGGCCACCAGCGAAGAATCCTCCAGCCGCGCTCCCGAAAGCAACTCCGCCAGAATGCTGCCGAGCGCCGTCTGCACCCGAAGAGGACCCGTCGAAGTCTTGACGCGGATGGTCCCCGCCGCCGACTGGCACTGTATGCCGCGCGCCGAACCGACCTCGATCGATCCTCCGCGCGTGTCCGCGAAAACCATGCCGCCCGCCTGCGCCACCTGGATAATTCCCGCGCCCGTATGCGCCTGCACCGAGCCGCCGCTGCGGTCGACCTGAATATTCCCGCCTTCGGTTGACAGCGTCACGCCGCCGTTGGCTTCATGAATCTGAATTTCTCCGCCCACCGTCTGGCAGTTCGCCTCGCCGCCCGTGCTCTCGACAAAAATCGAGCCCGCCGCCGACGTGCACTGCACCGCGCCGCCGATCTTTCCTAAACGAATCTCGCCGCCGCCCGTCTTCGCCTCGATGCTGCCGCGAATGCGATCGCAGCGGATCTGCCCCGCCTGCGTATCCACGTGCAGGCTCGAATCCAGATCGTACGCCTCGACGTCGCCCACCTGCGTGTCGAGAATCACTCCCGCGACGCGCCGTGGAACGCGAATCTCCCACTGCGCCTCGACATTTTCCTTCGCCATCGGCAGCAGCGTGATCACCGTCATGCCGGCACGTTGCGGAACCATGCTGCTGACCACTCCCCCGAACAGACGGTGCGCTTCTTCTTCCGACTTGGCCCGTACGCGCTGCGTCAGTGTGTAGCTGATCTGATCGTCCGTCGACGGCCGGATCACCACGTGCCCGCGCGTCGTCACTTTCACCACGCGCATGATCGGTCCGCTGAACGATCCTGGATAAACGCGCTTCCAGCTCGCGCCGTCGCGCGTTACCTGCGCGTCGCGCGTGAACGGCGAATCTTGCGCAAGCAGCGTCGCAGCCATCACCGGAACTAGGCTCAAAACAATCATTAGTACGTTTCCAGCGAGGCGTTCATTGCTTCCAGCACGCGGCGGCACCGCTCCCGGACATATCCCTGCTGCTCGCCGCGCAGCATCAGTTCCTGCAGCGTGCCGATCACCTGCCGGTCGACGCTCGATCCTTTGGTCAACAGGTCGATCGCCTGCGTCCGCAATCCCGGGTTCGAGTCCTTCAGCAGCACCTGCGTCAGGGCGGCGCGAACCTCAGGCTCCTGGGCATACGGTTTCAATCCGTCCAGGGCCTTCATCCGCACACCCGCGTTCTGATCGCGCTGCACCGAATAAATCAGCGCATCCCGAACATCGGCCGATTGCGCGCGCGTGTTCAAAATGTCCACGGTTTCCGCCCGCAGACCCGGATCCGATGGATCCTTGGCGGCCGTCAGCAGCAGCGTCTTGATCTGCTGGTCGTCCAGTCGCCCCGAAACGATCCGCTGGCGCGTCTCGTCGAGCACGATCTGAATTTTTCCATCCGACGCAGGTTCGACATAGCGCACCCGGGCCGCTCCCGGAACCAGACCCGCAAACTGCGCATTGGCGCTGAGCGACGCCGGCAGCATCCGCGCCGCGCCGAATCCGATCGCCATCAGCGTCAGCGCGCCCACCGGACGCATCAGCGCTCCGGTCGGCCTCCAGGTCAGCGCGTCGATCAGCCGGTCCCACCATCCGTCATGCGCCGGCCGCGGAACCGCGGCTTCTTCCATCAGCCGGATGGCCAGATCCTCGCGACAGTCCCGCAGCAGCGACGGCGACGGTGTCGCTTCATACTGATCGAACGCCGCATGCAGTTCCTTTTCGCGCTTCAGGGCCGCGCGGCAATCGACGCAAGCGTCCAGGTGCGATTCGATCCGCTCTTCTTCATCAAACGAAAGCTCGCCATAGAGCAACAGCGCCAGTTGCTCCCGTACTGCTTTGCAATCTTTCATATGAAATCTCCCAGCGCCGCCCGCATTTTCTGCGTGGCGCGAAACAGGCAGTTTTTCGCCGCCTCTTCGGTTGTTCCCAGCACTTCGCCGATCCGCCGCAAGCGCAGCCCCTGATAATGGCGAAGCTCGAATACCATTCTTTCGCGGGGCGTCAATTCGCCCAGCACTTCTCTGATCCTTCTACGAACCTGCCCGCTGAACAGATGCCGCTGCGGATCTCCATCGACGCGCTCTTCGGGAACCGCGTCCATCCGGTCCAGTGGACCTTCCGCCGTCGCCAGCACCGTCGGCTCCTCTTTGCGGACCTTCCGCTTGCGCATCTGGTCCAGGCACAGGTTGGTCACGATCCGGTACAGCCACGTATGAAAACTACAGTCGAACCGGAAAGAATGCAGGTTGCGATAAACCCGCAGAAACGCTTCCTGATAAACGTCGTTGGCGTCCTCGGGCGACCGCAGAAGATTCATGGCCAGCCGGAGCACACTTTGGTCGTACGCTCGAACGAGCTGCTCAAAGGCGGCGTGATCGCCGTCCTGTGCAGCCCGGATCAGCGCCGATTCGTCCATCTGCAAGCCCGATTTCAGGGCCACTGCGGCGGCTCCACTCTTCCGGTGCAACACTCTTAAGGACGAGGGGGATGTGGAAATGTAACGAACCCGCTATGCGAGTTCCAGCTCGATCTTCTTTTGCGCCGGATCTAAACTGACAATCTTGAAGCTGCGGACCTGCCCCGCTTTCGGGGCGTCCGCAGCCTGCTCCGCCCCGCCGCCTGACTTCCATTTTGCGGCGAGCATTGCACTTAACGCAGAAAGGTCCGCTTTTGAACTACTTGCCGACGCTTCCTTGGCTTTCTGCTCGGGTAGTTTCGCGGTCGCGAAGACGCCTTCGCCCAGCTCGACTTTGGCTTTCGATCCCGAAACGTCGACCAGCCGTCCGCTGACCGAATCGCCCGGCTTGTGCTCGGCGATGTACTCGTCGATGCTGGTCGGGATCAGTTGCTTGATCCCCAACCGCAGCCGGCGGCGTTCCTTATCTGCCTCAAGAACCTGGGCTTTTACCTTTTCGCCGACCTTCAAAGCCTCACTCGGATGATTCAGCCGTTTTTCGTGGCTGATGTCGCCGATGTGGATCATTCCCTCGATCCCGTCGCCCAGGTCGACGAACGCGCCGAACTTCGCCAGGCTGACCACGGGAGCCTCCACGGCTTCGCCCACCGGATATTTCTTCAGCGCTTCTTCCCACGGATCGCCCAGCGCCTGCTTCAACCCCAGCGCGATGCGTTTGTCGGCAAGATTCACGCCCAACACGACGACCTCGACCGCCTCGCTGACCTTGACGATCGTGTCGGGCCGCACATTCTTCCGCGTCCACGACATTTCGGAAACGTGGATCAGTCCTTCGACGCCGGGTTCGAGCTCAACGAAGGCGCCGAAATCGGCGACGCGCGCGACTTTGCCGCGCACGCGCGATCCCGCCGGATATTTTTCGGCCGCGACGCTCCATGGGTCGGGCTGAAGCTGTTTCAAGCCGAGCCCGATCTTGCGCGTGTCGCGATTGATCTTCAGAATCTTGACGTCGAGCACATCGCCGATCTTCACGATCTCGGCGGGCTTCAGGCCGCGCGCATACGACATGTCCGACACGTGCAGCAATCCGTCGACGCCGCCGATGTCCAAAAACGCACCGAAATCCATGATGCTGCGCACGGTGCCGCGCACGATCGCGCCTTCCTCGAGCGACGCGAACGCCTCCGCCTTGGCATGCCGCTCCAGTTCTTCGAGCACCACGCGCCGGTCGACCACCACGTCTTCCGAAGCCGTATCGAGCTTGGTGATGCGGCATTCGATCTGCTGTCCGACCAGCTTTTCGAGGTCGGCCTGCTCGCGCGCGCCGCTGCGCGAAGCCGGCATGAACGCGCGCACACCCACATCGACGCGCAGCCCGCCCTTCACCACTTCAAGCACCGTCCCGCCGATGGTCTTCTTCGCGGCGAACGCTGCTTCGAGCCCGCTCCAGTCGCGCGGCGTTTCTACTTTGATGGTGGAGAGCTGATAATTGCCCTCTTCGTCGCGGCCGCGAATCGAGACCAGAACTTTGTCGCCCTTCTTGTACGTGTGGACGCCGTCGGGCGTGATCACGCCGTCCATCTTGCGTCCGAGATCGACAAACACGGCCTCGGGCGTAACGGACACAACGGTTCCTTCCAGCGTCTCGCCGCCGGACCGATGGGCTTGCTCGAATTGGGTCAGGATGTCGCCGAAGGAGCTGTCCGTAGAGACGGCATCCGGCGCATCGGTGAATTTGGGTTGGGTCATTCTAGAAAATACCGGGCCTCGAAAAACCGGGTGTTCTCTATTGTGTCATACCGCGCAAAGGTAAGTTAGGCGACACGTGGGGCCGCTCGTCAGAGCGGCGAGCCGGTTGTCAAACCGGCTCCTTGTGGCCCACCGACACCAGCCCGTCAGGCGACCCGCTCGGCGCTCTGACGAGCGGCCCCACGCCTACGTCACGCTTGACCTTCACACAGGCTCGGATGGCCCGACACCCTGAGAGTTGGTGTGAAAAGTATCGGCTCTGGCCGCTCCCTTGTATGTTGGAACCACGGAGTAAGCCCGGCTCCGTGGCTGCGGAGCCGGGCGGACGACGCAGGATCGACCGCTCCCCGGTTTCGTTGACACGATCCGTACCAAAGCTGGATCTGCGCCGTCATCCGGTTGTACCCGAACAGTCGCTAGGGCCGGCTCGTCCGAGCCCGCATTTTGCAAGGAAGGGTTCACCGTGCATTCAGATTCTAAC
>JAIQFJ010000360.1 GCA_020073325.1 Terriglobia bacterium
GCAGGCGATGCGGCGGGGCATGGTGCGAATTTGTACTCCGTCGCGACGGCTGCGGGCAGAACATACCAGGCTGTATTGGCGATGGTCGCCGCGGCGCTCTGCCGGTTTGCATTGGCCGGATCGGGAACGCGGAAGACGCCGACGTCGGCGGACGCCATGGTGAGCAGAAGATTCTGCCCGGCCCCGGTCGTGTTGCGAATCGTCACCACGTTGGTTCCGGTTTCCGGAAGCTCGCTGGGGACCACCAGATTGATCAGATTCACCGACGGCAGCACATTATAGAGCGGCGCCGGGGTCCCGTTGAACAGGACCTGCGTGCCTTGATACGTCGTGGCCGGAAAAAGATTGCCCTGCGAATCGCTGGTGCCGATATTCGACGCGTAGATGCTCAGGAACGTGTTCGGCGCGACGCCGTGCGTGGAGTCGCGAAGCTGGCCGCTGCCTGCGTTGCGGAAACCGATGAACGTCGGCAGCAGAGTGGAGGTCGCGATTTGAGCCGGCGGCGTCGCCGTCCCGCCGATCGTGAGCACCACGTCCTGATTGCCTCCCGCGACATCCAGCGGAATCGTGAAGTTGATCTGATAGAGACCGATGAATCCGGGCGTGAGTCCGGCGTAGGAATAATCGGCGGACTTGTTGCCGACGGTAATCGTAGGATTCGCGACGGTCTTCGGTTGTCCGGAGGCGACCTGGCCGGTCCCGAAGCTCGGCGTGGTCGCGCCCATGCCGACCAGGTGGCCGACGACGATTTTTCCAGGGGCCGCGGGGTTTGTGCCCGTGATCGGCTGCGTGGAGGCATCCTGGAATCCGCCGGTTCCGGTGAAGAACGCCGGAGAAAATCCGTCGATCGTAAGATTGATGGGCGCCGACGTCTGGCCTCCCGCGACCACCGTCAAGGTGGTTGCGCCCAACGGAAGATCCACCGGAAGTTGCACCGTGAGCTGCGTCTGCGTGGCGGCTCCGATCAGTGCGGCTGCTTTTCCTCCCGCTGAAACCGCCGGGCTCGATCCGAGATTCTGGCCGTTGACGATCGCCAGAACTCCAGGCGACAATCCGGCGCGCGAATCGGCGGCGTTAACCACCGAAGTCACCACGGGATTGGTGCCGCTTCCGGCGGCAATGAACATCGTCGTCTTGGGAGCCGATTTGCCGGCGATCGAAAGAAGCACGTCCTGATTGCCGACCGGAACGCCGCTGGGGACCGTGAAATTGACCTGATACAGCGCGACCGCGTTCACCGCCGCGACCGAAGACGTCACCGGGGCGGAGATCCCGCCCACCGTAACCGTGGGAAGCGTCGTCGTCGGCGCGGGATTGGTAGGCGCGGTTCCCACCGCGATCAGCGGATTCGTCTGCCCCAAGCCAACCAGGTAGGCGACCACCGCCTGGCCCGGAACCGCGCTATTGGTCGAAGTGATGGGGTTGAATTTCGCGTCGAGGATGGGCGTGGATCCATAAAAGGCGGGCGCAAAGTTATCGATGGTGAGGTTATAGGGCGCGCTGGCAAGTCCGTTCACGTTAACGGTGAGCGTCGCGGGGCCGCTGCTCAAGGTCAGCGGCAATTCTGCCACGATCTGGTTGTTGTTCACCGTTACGACTCCGGCGGTCTGGCTGCCCGCGATGACAGTGGGCGGTCCTCCCCCGACGGTGAAATTGTTTCCGGTGATCAGGATCAGCAGTCCGTCGCAGAATCGCTGATCGTTGGAACCGGCATTGACGACGCTGGTGATGCTCGGCTGAGCCGCTGCGAACGCGGCAAAAAGCAGGCTTAACGCGCTCAGTTTCCGCATTTGGGACCTATTATACGCGGGTACAATAGAGGTTCATGCGCATCGCTCTGGCGCAGCTTAATCCTACGGTCGGCGATCTTGCGGGCAACGTCGACAAAATGGCCGCCGCCGCACGACAGGCAGCCGGCCGCGGGGCTGAGCTGGTGGTTTTCCCGGAACTTTCGATCACCGGCTATCCTCCGCGCGATCTCGTGGAAAAACCGAGCTTTGTCGAAGGCAGCGAGCGCGAGCTGGAACGCCTGGCTCAGGAAACCGCCGATCTCGACCTGAGCGTCATCTGCGGTTACGTTTCACGAACCGAGTCCGACACCGGCAAACGCGTCTTCAATCGGGCCGCCGTTTTGGAGCACGGCAAGGTTGCGTTCCGCCAGGCCAAGATGCTGCTGCCGACTTACGACGTGTTCGACGAAGCGCGCTACTTCCGCCCCGGCGAACGCGAATTTCTGTGCACCATTCGCGACAAACAAATCGCGCTGACCATCTGCGAGGACGCCTGGAACGATCGCCGCTTCTGGAAGCAGCGCCTGTACCAGCGCGATCCGGTGGAGGAGCTTTTCGCCGCGGGCGGCGAGATCCTGATCTGCATCAACGCGTCGCCCTACAACATGGGCAAGCGCGAGATCCGGCGCAGCATTTACCGCGCGGCGGCGCGGCGCTATAAGCGTCCCGTGGTGTACGTCAATCAGGTGGGCGGCAACGATCAACTGGTTTTCGACGGCTCCAGTTTCGCGATGAACGGCGAGGGCGATGCGATCGCTACGGCGCGGTCCTTCGAAGAGGATCTGGTGCTGGTCGATACCGACGCGGGCACCGGCGATCGTCATGAAGATTTCATCGACGAATGCGAAGCTGTGTACCAGGCCCTGGTGCTGGGGACGCGCGATTATATCCGCAAGTGCGGTTTTTCGAAAGTGCTGATCGGGCTGAGCGGCGGAATCGATTCGTCCCTGACGGCGGCGATCGCGGTGGAGGCGGTCGGAAAAGAAAACGTGACCGGAGTCGGAATGCCGGGGCCGTATTCCTCCGATCACAGTGTCCGCGACGCGCGGGAGATGGCGCAGCGGCTTGGCATTCGTTTCGAGATGGTCAATATCACGCGCATCTACGATCAGTTCGTCGAGCAGCTCTCGCCGTTGTTCTACGATCCCGCTCCCGGTGTAACGGAAGAGAATTTGCAATCCCGGCTGCGCGGCGTGACGCTGATGGCGCTGTCGAATCGAACCGGGGCTTTGGTGCTGACCACCGGAAACAAGAGCGAACTGGCCGTCGGATATTGCACACTCTACGGCGACATGTGCGGCGGGCTCGCCGTGATCAGCGACGTGCCCAAAACGATGGTGTATTCGCTTTCCCGCATCGCGAACCAACGCAGTGGGGGAGCGATTCCTGAGAGCGTGTTCACCAAGCCGCCGTCGGCGGAACTGAAACCCGATCAGAAAGATACCGATTCTTTGCCCGAATACGGCGTACTCGACCGGATTCTGGAAGCGTACGTCGAACACTACAAGACGTCGCGCCAGATCGCCGACGAGCTGAAATTGCCGATCGAACTGGTCAAGGAAATCGTCAACAAAGTGGATCGCAACGAATATAAGCGCCAGCAGGCCGCGCCGGGCCTGAAGGTGACAACGAAGGCATTCGGGATCGGGCGGCGTTTCCCGATCGCCCAGAGATATTCCGAGTAGGAGATCCAGATGAACCGCTACTTCGCATTCCCGTTCGTGATGATTTGCGCGGCCGTGCTGTGCTCCCAGCCATCGCGGCGCGAACAGGTGGGTCCGCAACCGGATGGAAGTTTCCTGCTGTCGAGCGGCTGGCGCATCAAGCCGGTGGGAACGCAGGTGCAGCTCGATACGCTGCCGATGTCCACCGCGCTGTCGAAGGACGGAAAATATCTGCTGGTACTGAACGGCGGATATAAGCCGCCGTCGATCAGCGTGATCGACGCCGCCACGATGAACCAGGTTTCGAGCGTGCCTGTCGCGGACGCGTGGCTTGGGCTGGCGTTCTCGCCCGACGGCACGAAAGTCTACGCGGGCGGCGGATCTCGCGCGACCGTCTACGAGTTCACTTTTTCCGGCGGCGACCTGAAGCCTGCGCGCGAGTTCGTCGTGGCACCCCAGGAAACGCGCAAGGAAGAAGATTTCATCGGCGACGTCGCGGTCTCGCCGGACGGCCAGCGAATTTACGCCGCGCAGCTTTATCGCGATACCGTAGTCGTGATCAATGCGCGAACCGGCGGCGTCCTCACGCGTTATAAAACGGGGCGGCGTCCGTATCGGATCCTGTTTCATCCCGACGGCAAATCGATTTTCGTGTCGAGTTGGACGGATGGATCCGTGTACCTCTACGACGCGGCAAACGGCAATGAAACCGGACATATCCGGCTGGGCCAGCACACCACCGATATGGTCCTGAGCGACAAAAAGCCGGAAGGCGACGCGGACGGCGATGAACGCTACAGGCTTTTCGTCGCGGCCGCCAATACGAATGACGTTTTCGTGGTCGGAGTCAGCGCTTCGAAACAGATGAAGCAGGTGGAAGCGATCAACGTCGCGATGACGCCGAAACATCCGCTGGGGATGACTCCGTCGGCGGTCTCGTTGAGCCCCGATCAGAGCAAGCTGTTCATCGCCTGCTCTGACGCGAACGCGGTGGCTGTCGCCGACATTTCGGAAGCGCGCAGCCGCGTCATGGGGTTCATCCCGGCCGGCTGGTACCCGACCGCCACGCGCGTCCTGGCCGACGGACGCATTCTCATCCTGAACGGCCGGGGCCTGGGGAGCCACGCGAATCCGGACTACGCCGGGCCGAAGCAGGTTTCCGATACGCACGGCGGCGATCCGCGCCGCTGGTATGTCGGCGTGATGCAGACCGGCACGATGTCGGTGGTGCCGCCGCTCACCGACGAATCGCTGGATGAATACACCAAGAGCGCGCAGAGCCTGACGCGCTATAAGGACAGCGACCTCGACCCGCAATCGCTTCCCAACGACAGCGTGATCGTCACCAGGCAGGACAAGCACTCGCCGATCGAACACGTGATTTACATCGTCAAGGAGAACCGCACCTACGATCAGGTTTTCGGGAAAATCGACAAGGGCAACAGCGATCCCAAGCTGTGCCTGTTCGACGGTTCCGCGGCGCCGAATCACTACAAGCTGGCGCGCGAGTTCGTGTTGTTCGACAATTTCTACGTCAACAGCGACGTCAGCGCCGACGGCCACAGCTGGGCCACCGCTTCAATCGCGCCGGATTACGTCCAGAAACTGTGGCCGAACAAGTACGCGAATCGCCGCAAGGAGTACGATTTCGAAGGCCAGGAACCGGCCAACAATCCGCCCGCCGGATATCTGTGGAACAACGCGCTGGCCGCGGGCCTGACGGTTCGCAATTACGGGTACTGGGTCACGAACAAGAAGCAGATCGCGCCCACCGGCGAGGTGCAGATCGAAAGCGTGCAGGATCCCGCGCTGCGATCCATCACAAACATGAAATATCGCAGCTTCGATCTGGAATATCCGGATGTCGATCGCGCCAAAGTTTTCCTCGACGACGTGAAGGAGTGGGAATCCACCGGCAAGATGCCGAACCTGATGATCATGCGGCTGGGCAACGATCACACCAACGGCACCACTCCGGGGCGGCCGACGCCGCTCGCGCTGTTCGCCGATAACGATTACGCTCTCGGCCTGATCGTCGAAGGAGTTTCGAAATCGAAGTTCTGGTCCAAGACCGCGATTTTCGTGATCGAAGACGACGCGCAGAACGGGCCCGATCATGTGGACTCGCACCGCTCGCCGATGCTCGCCATTTCGCCGTACACGCATACCGCGCAGACGGACAGCACGATGTACAACCAGTCGTCTGTGATGCGCACCATGGAACTGATCCTCGGCATGCGTCCGATGACGCATTACGACGCGGGAGCGCGGCCGCTCTACACGGCGTTTTCCTCGGCGCCGAATCCGGCGCCGTTTACGGCGGAGAAGCCTCGCATTTCGTTGATGGACAAGAATCCGGCGCGTTCGGCCACGGCGGCCCGGTCGGCCCAGATGGATTTTGATGAGGCCGATGAGATCGACGATGATGAATTGAATGATATTTTGTGGATTGCGATCAAGGGCACGGAACCTCCCGCACCGGTCCGGAGTTATTTTTCGGCAAAACACTGACATCTGCGTTCTCTGCGGCCTTCAGCGGGATCGCCAAAGGCCGCAGAGGGCTGCATGACCACGCTGTGCTTCCTGTGGCACATGCACCAGCCGTTCTACAAGGATCTGTGGACCGGCCAGTATAAGCTGCCCTGGACCCGCCTGCACGCCCTGAAAGATTATGCCGGCATGGTTCGGGCGCTGGGTGACTTTCCGGACGTGCGGCAAACGTTCAACCTGGTTCCATCCATGGTGTCCCAGATCGCGGAATACGCCGCCGGCACCGCTTCCGATCCCTTCTTCGAATGCGCCGCCATGCCCGCGGAAGCGTTGACCGAGGCTCAGCAGACGTTCGTGCTGCGCTATTTCTTTCAGGCCAATGTCGACAAGATCATTCGCCGTTACCCGCGCTATACGGAGCTGTACGAGCGGCAGCGCAGCCATTTTTCGATACAGGAACTGCGCGATTTGCAGATTCTGAGCCAGATCGCGTGGTTCGATGAAGACGTGCTGGCGAAAGATGAAGAGCTGAAGGAACTGATCCGCAAGGGACGCGATTACTCCCGGGCCGATCAAGAGTTGATGATCCGCAAGCAGCGCGAGTCGTTGGCCGCAGTCCTTCCGGTGTACCGCGACTTCGCGGCGCGCGGCCAAATCGAGATCGCCACCACGCCCTTCTATCACCCGATTCTGCCCCTGCTGTGCGATTCCGACATCGCCGCGGTCTCGCGTCCGGGCGTGACCCTGCCGTCGCGATTCCAATATCCGCAGGACGCACTTACGCAACTCGAGCGCGCACGAAGCTACATGCAGGACATGTTGGGCGTGGCGCCGGTTGGTCTATGGCCATCGGAAGGATCGGTCTCGGATGAAGCCTTGGCCATGGCGGCGGGCTGCGGCTTTGAATGGGCCGCGAGCGACAACGGAGTGCTCTCGCGAACTCTGGAAAGAGCCGCGGGCATCGACGAGACGTACCAACAATATGTCTGGCAGCAAGGCGAACGCGAGATGCGCCTGCTGTTCCGCGATCACT
>JAIQFJ010000361.1 GCA_020073325.1 Terriglobia bacterium
CAGTGAGCCGGATGCTCGCACTGATGATCGACATCGCGGTGATCGCCGCGTTCGGTCAGGTGATCCGGCAACTGCTCGCTCCTTTGAACGCGTTCGGGGAGGACGTCGCGGGCGCCGTTTACATCGTGGGATATTTCGCCATCTCGATGCTCTACGGAGCCGTCGCGGAATGGATCTGGCGCGGCCAGACGGTGGGAAAGCGGCTGTTCGGACTCCGCGTGGTGGACGCGCGCGGATTCCGGCTGGAACTAAGCCAGGTGATTGTCCGCAATGTCATGCGATTGCTGGACGGATTGCCGGCGCTTTACCTGGTGGGCGGCATTGCGTGTTTTTTCCAGCGCCATCATCGGCGTTTAGGCGATATTGCGGCGGGGACGGTGGTGATCCGGACGCCGAAGCTCGCGCATCCCGATTTCGATCGCCTGCTGGGCGGGAAGTACAATTCGCTGGCCGAATCGCGCCACTTGGCCGCGCGGCTTCGGCAAAAGGTTTCGGTGGAGACGGCGCAGGTCGCACTCGACGCCCTGATGCGGCGCGACGAGCTTCGCCCCGACGCTCGGCTGGCGCTGTTTCACGAGCTTGCCGAGCACTTCCGCACACTGGTTCCGTATCCGCCTGAAGTCGACGAGCAGTTGTCGGACGAACAGTATGTCCGTAACGTCACCGAGATCGTCTACGGGCGCGCCCATGCCCCTTCGGTGCCGGTACCTTAGGCCCTTTCGGCCCTCCATCGTTTGTGCTGTACTAGGAAGGATGCACAGTCGTAAAGTCCTGCCCTTTCTGTCTCTTTTGCTTATTCTGGCGTCCTGCAGCCGAGACCCCAAGGTGCAGGCGCAACGCTACGTCGACACGGGAAATACCTTCTACAACAAAGGGAAATTTAAAGAAGCCGCGATCATGTATCGTCGCGCCTTACAGAAGGATTTGCGTTTCGGCGAGGCGCATTACCGGCTGGGGCTGACGCAGATGAAGCTCGGGTCCTTTGGAGCGGCGGCGGGCGAACTGCGCCGCGCGGTCGAACTGCAGCCGAACAATTCCGACGCGGCCGTCAAGCTGGCCGATATTTTCGTCGTGGCGTCCACGCAGGACACTGCGCATCAGGCGCAATTGCTGGATGAAGTGAAGGACCTCTCCGGCCGCCTGTTGCAGCGCGATCCCAATTCCTACGACGGGCATCGCATCCAGGGCCAGGTGGCGCTGCTGACCAAGAATTTTCCCGAAGCCGTGAAGGAGTTCCAAAAGGCCGACGCGGTCAAGCCGTCGCAGGCGGAGCTCTCGGTGGCCTATTTCGGCGCACTGGCGGCGAATCAGCAGTTCGCGGAAGCCGAAAAGCTGGCGCGCGGCGTGATCGCGCAGCACAAGGATTTTTCGCCGATTTACGACGTCCTCTACGTGCAGTACATGCGGCAGAACAAGCAGTCCGAGGCCGAGGCTGTCCTAAAGCTCAAGGTGCAGAACAATCCGAAAAATTCCACCTACGCGCTCCAGTTGGTCCAGCACTATTTCCTGGTGAATCACCGGCCGGAGCTGGACGCCGCGGTCGCTACGCTGACCGACGAAAAGATGTTTCCCGAAGGCCATCTTCTGGCGGGCGACTTCTTCTACTTCCGCGCGCGTGAATTCGACCGCGCGCAGCGCGAATACGAAGCCGGAATGAAGGCGTTTCCCAAAGACAAAGCCCTTTACCAGAAGCGCATGATCGAGCTGTACGCGGTCACCGGAAAGAATCCGGAAGCGAACCAGCTTCTGGCCATTGTGCTCAAGGAAAATCCGAAAGACACAGACGCGATCGCCATGCGCGCCGCGCTGATGCTCACCACGGGAAATCGCGATCAGATTAACGCCGCGGCCAACGACCTGCAAGCCCTGGTCACGAAGAATCCGCAGAATCACCTGCTGCGTTTCAACCTGGCGCGCGCCATGCTGGCCAAAGGCGACGCGGACGGCGCGCGGCTGCAACTGGAAGAAGCGGTCAAGATCCGCACCGATTTCCTGGTGGCGCGCGAGCTGCTGGGCCGGATCTATCTCGCCAAAGGCGACTACGCCAAGGCGCTGAAAAACTCCGACGACATCATCGCGATGGATCGCAACAATCTGCAGGCGCACCTGACGCGCTCCAGCGCGCTGCTCGGAATCGGCGACAAGGACAAAGCGCGCGAGGAGCTGACGGGGATCACCAAGGCGTTTCCGCAGAGCGCGGATGCCAAGTATCAGATCGGTTTTCTGGCTTATCAGGAGAAAGACTACAAGCGCGCCGAACAGATCTGGGGCGATCTGTACAAACAGAATCCGAACGACCGGCGCGGGCTGATCGGCGTGACGGAAACGCTGGCGGCGCAGAATCGGATCAGCGATTCGATCAAGGAAATGGAAAAAGCAGTGGAGCGCGAGCCGCAGCGCCGCGACCTCCGCCTGATCCTGGCTAATTTCGATGTCCGCGCCGAGCACTACGATGACGCGATCAAGATTTATACCAGCCTGCTCGAAAAGGAGCCGCGCTCTCCGGACCTGCTCTTCAAGCTGGCGGAAACCGAGCGGCGCAAGGGCGATCTGAATCTCGCGATCGAAAATTTCCGCCGGTGCAGCCAGGAAGCCACCGGCGACACGCAGTGCCTGCTGCAACTCGGCCTGCTTCTCGAAGGCACCGGCAAGCGCGACCAGGCCAAGCCGATTTACGAGCAGATCCTGAAGATCCAGCCCGACCATCCGGTGGCGCTGAACAATCTGGCCTATATCAAAGCCGAAGAAGGCGTCGATCTGGATCAGGCGCTGACCATGGCGCAGCGCGCGCGGCAGAAGGCTCCGGGCTCGGTGGATATCGCCGACACGCTCGGCTGGATCTACATCAAGAAAAATCTCAGCGAAGACGCAGTGCGCGTGTTCAAGGATCTGGTGCAAAAGGATCCGAACAACTACAGCTTCCACTATCACTACGGAATGGCGCTAATGCAGAAGGGCGACAGGCCGTCGGCCAGGAAAGAACTGGAAACCGCGCTGCAGCACAAGCCTTCGAAGGACGATGAGGCGAAGATTCGCGAGATGCTGCAGAAAATCTGACGCGTGAACCGGTATCCGTCGCTTCCCTACATCGCTCCATTTGCGGTGTTCATCGGTTTCCTCGCGATCCACTCGGTTCTTCCGCTGCCCGATCTGGCGGACCAGATAGTGCGGCTGACGGTGGTGGCCGCGGTGCTGATTTTCGTTTCCCGCCCGGTGCTCGATTTTCGGGTAAGACAACTCGCGGCGACGGTTGCGATCGGCGTGGGCGTGTTCGTACTCTGGATTTTGCCGGACCTTCTGTCACCATCCTACCGCCAGTTCTGGCTGTTCGCGAACCCCGTGACGGGCTCGGCGCGGTCGACGCTTTCGGATGCCGCTCGCGGCGATACGCTGGTGCTGGCGCTGCGCACGGCGCGCGCGGTGCTGATCGTGCCGATAGTCGAAGAACTGTTCTGGCGCGCATGGATGATGCGCTGGATCATCCGCCCGGATTTTCAGAAAGTGCCGCTGGGGACCTACGCCGCTGCGTCATTCTGGATCGTCGCGGCGCTGTTCGCCTCCGAGCATGGTCCGTATTGGGATGTCGGGCTGATGGCCGGGATCGTCTATAACTGGTGGATGATCCGCACCAAAAGCCTTGGAGACTTGATTCTTGCGCACGCGATCACCAATGGTCTTCTTTGCGCCTACGTGATCGCGGCGGGAAAGTGGGAGTACTGGCTGTAATGGAAATTATCCGACGCGGCGCCTCTGCCGCGGATGCGCGCGTGGCGCTGTTCGATTTCGATGGCACGATTTCGCTGATCCGCTCCGGATGGGTCGACGTGATGGTGCCGATGATGGTCGAAATTCTGGCCGACCTGAAAACCGGCGAGACCGAAGCCGAGCTGCGCGCGATCGTCGAAGAGTTCGTCTGGAAGCTGACGGGCAAAGAGACGATTTACCAGATGATGGAATTCGTCGAGCACGTGAAGGGTCGCGGCGGCCGCGCGCTCGACGCGCTTGAGTACAAGAAAATGTACCTCGACCGGCTCTGGCTGCGCATCGAGGGACGGATCGAGGAATTGAAGAAAGGCCACGCGTCGCCCGAACAGTACATGGTGCCGGGGGCGCGCGCGCTGCTCGAGTCGTTGAAGTCGCGCGGATTGAAGATGTATCTGGCCAGCGGAACCGACGAGATTTATATGAAGGAAGAGGCGCGCCTGCTCGATGTGTCGCGCTACTTTGACGGCGGTGTCTACGGCGCGCAGGACGATTACAAGAGCTTTTCGAAGAAGATCCTGATTCAGCGGATTCTTTCGACCACGGACGTGCAGGGCGGCCAGATTCTCGGTTTCGGCGATGGCTACGTCGAAATCGAGGAGGTGAAAACGGTGGGCGGCATCACAGTGGGAGTCGCGACGACCGAGCCGGAGTGCCGGTTGGTCGACGATTGGAAGCGCCAGCGGCTGATCGGCGTCGGCGCGGATTATATCGTGCCGAATTATTTGTGTCACGCCAGGCTCCTTGACGTCTTGTTCCAAAAGGAGGGCGGACTTTAGTCCGCGCGAGGCTTTAGCCTCGCTTAAACGATGCGGAGCTGAAGCTCCGCGCGGGCTTATGAAAACTCTCGCGATCGATATTGGCGGAACGAAATTTTCCCTCGCGCTGTTCGAGGATGCGAGAATGATCCGCCGCGAATCGCGAACCACCGATCGCGATGGCGGCCCCGACTGGATGCTCCGGCAGATCGCTGAAATCATCGCGCCCTGGGCGCCCTTCGACCGCTGCGGCATCGGATTCGGCGGACCGGTCGACTATCCGCGCCAGCGCGTCGCGCTTTCGACGCATGTGGGCGGATGGAACGATTTCCCCCTCGTGGAACGAGTGCGCGGCCTCACCCAGGCGCCCGCCGTGATCGACAACGACGCCAATGCCGGCGCGCTCGGTGAAGCGATTTACGGAGCCGGCCGCGGCCACCGTCCGCTGTTTTACATGACGCTCTCCACCGGCATCGGCGGAGGCATCGTGCTCGACGACGGCTCCGTTTATCGCGGTGCCGATTCGTGGGCGGGCGAGATCGGGCACCTGACGATTCGTCCCGGCGGTCCTGAATGCCTGTGCGGCGCGCGCGGATGTTTCGAAAGAATGTGCTGCGGCTTGTGGCTGGAGCGCGACCACGGAAAATCCGCGAAAGAGCTGCTGCAGGATGTTTCCTTCGTTGACCGTTACGTGATCGATCTGGCGATGGGATTGAAGAGCGCGATCATGCTGCTGAATCCCGCGCGGATCGTGATCGGCGGTGGAATCGCCAACGCGGGCGACGCGCTGTTCGCGCCGCTGCGCAGGGAATTGCGGCGGCAGATGACGCAGTGGTCGCAAGCCCGTATGGACGTAGTTCCAGCGGAGCTCAAAGACGACAGTGTGCTTTGGGGAGCCGTGGCGCTCGCTTCAGTCTGATTTTTTAAACAGACTGTCGAAGATCGCGCGCGCGTCCGTGGCATTTTTCGGGACAGGAACGCTCGTCGCGACGACGCCTCCGTTCCCGTTCGCCGGCGCCGAATCGCGAGCCACGGTGACGCGAGGTTTGAACAGCTCGCATTCGTTGGCGGTGTCCTTGGGGGAAATTCGAACCGGCACCGGCTTCAGGCATTGGAAGCGCGTGGACGGCTCAAAGTGCGCGCACTGTTTACAGCAGTGCAGAGCGACTCCGCACTTGGGACAGTTGCCGCGCCAGTCGAGATCCGAGGGAAGCGCCGTGGAGCAGTTGTAGCAGCGCGCCGCCGTAACCGACTGAACCATTCGGGGAAGCCGCGGACCGGTGACATCGATCGGCGGGCGTGGACCCTGCGGACGTGGGCGCTCATCGCGCTTCGGTCCGCCGTTTCCGGAATAATCGCGGCCGGAGTCCATATAGCCGCGCTGCCGGTACTTGCGTTCGCCTTCCATAAATAAGCTGGTTGGCTCACTCCTTTGTTAGAACGGTTACACTTACACCACGAACTCAGAGACGTTGAAAGAGCGAGATCGGGATCGCAGATTTTCGGGAGACAACGGGTTAACCTGCTGGGAAACTCTTCGTGGTTGCCCGCTAACCGTCTAAACCACTATGTACCACGAACTGAGCGCAGAATCCAGTGAAATCTTCGCTTACACGTATAATCGACGGTTTCCAGGCCAACTTTAGGCGCCGGGCTCCGATTCACCCGCCCATTTCATGGGCGAATTGCACGGCCGGTTCAACGGATCGTCATAATGATTCGGACTGACCCGCAGCGAATATCCCAACCGTCCCGTGGTGAACGGCGCGAAATCGCGTCCAAACATAAATACCGATCCATGTTGTTCCAGCGGAGCGAGCGTCAGCACCTGCGTATCTTCCAGATCGCCGTTGGCCGCCACCCTGCCGACCACCGCCTCCACGCGCACGTCTTCCGGCTTCAGACCGGCCAGTTCCACCGACGCGCGCAGCGGCACGGGCGATCCGGTGAGCATCGACGAGTCCACATGCACGGCTGAATTCACGAAGCTTACATACGGCCATTTTTCGGTGACGCTCCGATTCCACTGCGCCCGCTCACGCGCCGGTCCGAAGTGATCGCGCATCACCGCTTGATAAGACGCATGCGCCGGCTCGTAAAGTTGCGAATTATATTCGGTCACCATGCGATGAGAGTTGAAGTTCGCGCTGACATGACGTAACGACTGCTTGACGCGCCGCATCCATTCCTTGGGGATGCCCTGTTCGCGGCCTTCGTAGTACAGCGGCGCGACTTCATTTTCGAGCAGAGAATAGATGTGCGCGGCATGCGTATCGTCGCGATCCGGCGAATACGGCTCGCGGTCGCCGATCGGCCAACCGCCGGAAAGCTCGGCCGCTTCGTCGAACCATCCGTCCAGGATGCTCATGTTGAGCACTCCGTTTATGCCGGCCTTCATGCCGCTGGTGCCGCACGCCTCTTCGCCGCG
>JAIQFJ010000362.1 GCA_020073325.1 Terriglobia bacterium
ATGGACGATCGCGAAGTGCTTGGGTTTCTCTCGCGGCAGGCGCGCAATGCACGATTCGTCACGTCGGTCTGCACAGGATCGCTGGTCCTGGCAGCGGCGGGATTGCTCGATGGATACGCCGCGGCGTGCCACTGGCTGTGGCGCGATCAGCTCGCCGAATTCGGCGTGAAGGTCGCGACGGATCGGGTGGTAGTGGATCGCAATCGCATCACCGGCGGCGGTGTGACGGCGGGGATCGACTTCGGATTACTGGTCGCGTCGCAGCTCGCAGGGGAGACGGTGGCGAAGACGATTCAGTTATCGATCGAATACAACCCGTCGCCGCCGTTCGATGCGGGGTCTCCAGAGGGGGCAGGACCGGAGATTGTAGGGATCGTCACGAAGCGCGCGGCGAAACTGCTCGAACTGCGCAATGCGTCGACGGAGAAGGCAAAAGCAAATTTGGCCGCGAATGGACGCGAATGAACGCGAATGAACGCGAATCAAGCGAAATGAAAATGCTATGGTGCTGGCTATGCAGGGCCGACATGCCCATGCTTGATGAGGACGAGTTCGAAACTCTTCGCTCTAAATTTGGATCGAAGAATGGTACAGATCAAGAAAGCATCGTTGAGCGTTTCTTGGGGGACGGTCCTCCAGGAATACGAACGGATCACGGGATTTCGTGAAACGAACCCGAACGCAGTCTGGCATCATCGCATCTCACTTTATGGACCGCCGTGCGTAAGCTGCAGTAAGCCCTTCGAACGGCCCGCGCAAAATTCTGCGCGGCATGCGGCCACACGGCCCGAAACGGCTGAATTTCGCGGCCAAATCACTGCAGCGTGATGTTGCGTTCTTCGAGCAATGTTCCCAACGCGCGCGATAGGGCGAGCTGGTTCATCCGGTAGTTGATCATCTGGGTGACCAGCGCCGATTCGGCGGTGCTCAAGTCGCCTTGAGCGGTGAGCACAAAGAAAATCTGCTCCGTACCGAGTTCGTATTTTTTCTGTTCGGCCTCGACGCGCTTCTGCGCCAGGTCGCGAGCTTTGCGCGCCAGCTCGACGCTCGCCTTGCTGTTTTCGATGCTGGTGACCGCGCTCACCACTTGTAACCGGATCTGCTGCTGGGCGGCGCGGACGCGCAGCGCGTCGAGTCTCTTGCTGACGGTCGCGTCGGCCAGGTTTGCGATCGCCGCGTGATTCTTCAAAGGAAGGTTCAGGCTCAGGCCGAAGCCGTAGGTCGGCAGGCCGAAGCCGAAAAGCTGGCTGAGCGAATCCGTCACGCCTCCCGGAAGAATGCTGACGATCTGCGAGCCGCCGCCGAACACGTCCTGGCGCTGATAGATCGGCCCGCCGGTGCCGGACGATCCGTATTGGCCGGTGAGGGCCAGACTGGGGCGAAGCTGGTCGTTGGACTGACGGATATTCAGATCGTCCACGTCAAGCTGCTGGCGGGCCGAGGCAAGGTCGCCGCGTTTTGCGAGCGCTTCCTCCACCAGCTTTTCACGATCGAGCTCGGGCGAAGGCGGCGGCGCCACCGGCTCGGTCAGCTCGATCGGCAGATCGCGGAAGCGCGGATCGAGATCGGCGCCCATTTGCGTGCGCAGCCCGTTTTCGGCCAGCGCGAGCGCGTAACGATTCTGCGTCAGCAGCAGCTCGGCGTTGGCGAAGGTCTGCTGCGGCTGAAAAATATCGAGCGGCGAGGACGCGCCCAGCTCCAGCTCCTTTTCCGCGCGTTTCAGGGCCGCGTCGGCCAGCTTCAAGTTCTCTTCCGCGACGCGCACATTTTCGCGCGCGCCGATCACCGCCCAATAGGCCTGCTCGGCCGACGTCAGGATCTGGATCACCTGATCTTCCAGGTTGTACTGCGCTCCGCGCAGGCGGCTGCGGGCGATCATCATGGGCAGCCGGGTCACATAAGCGCCGCGGCCCTGCAGCAGGGGCTGCGAAAAGCTCAGGTTGAAGTTCGAATTGAACGTCGGATTGATGGTGGCGAAAGAATTGTTGGTGGAGCTTTTGAAATCGGAAAAACCGATCGTATAGCGTGTGCCGGTTTCAAGTTGCTGTGTGACTCCGAGATTCAGCGGCTGCGAAAGCTGGTTCAGCGTGGAGCCTCCGCTGAGCGCCGTGGTCCCCGCCGTCAGGGCCCGCGTCGCGCTGAACGACGCATTGGCCACCGGATCGAATTGCCCGAAGGCGCGCGTGATGGAATCCTCGTTCAGAGTCAGGTTCAGGCGCTGGATGGAGACGTTCGGGTTGTTCGACATCACCAGGCCGAGGTACGCCTTCAGCGACAGCTCCAGCTTGCCGCCGGCGGCATAATCCTCAAAGCGGACGGGCGGCGCGAGTTCCACCTTGGTCACGGTACGCGCGAAGTACTTCTTGAAATAAGAAGGCTTGGGGAAGTACGGATCCTGACTGGCGCCGCTCGCGGCGGCGGCGAGGAGCACGGCGATCGTAAGCGGGCGCAAGGATTGCCTCATGGTGGAAACGTTTCAGAAGGTTAAGACGCATTTTATCGCGGAAGGTGTTGATGTTTTTCTTAGGTAAAGTGTGGAGTTTTTATTTGAGACCCGCCAACAGCGTCCCGGTCTGCTTCATCACGTTGAGCCGCGCGCGCTCCAGCACGTGTTGCGACTCGTAATAAGCCAGCCACTTCTCCTGTTCGATCGCGCGCGACTGCTCGACGGCAGACATCGGAAGGCGCCCTTCGTCGCTGCGGGCGAGGTCGATGGAGACCTGTTCGCGGGCCACGTCGAGGTCTTCGCGGGCGAAATCGCGGGCGCTTTCGGCTCGCTTCACTTCCTGAAATGCGCGGCGCAGGTCGGCCGTAATGCGGGTGCGGGTCCGGTCCACTTCGACGCGCAGCTTGGCGATGTCCTGTTCGGCCTGGCTGACGTAGGCGCCCGAGGAGCGGCCCATCAGCACTGGCACCTCGATCGACACGCCCAGCTGGCCGCTGTTGCGCTGGAAGGCCGGGTAGAAATTCTGGTAGTAATATTTCGCAAACAGCTCATATTGCGCGATCACGCCGACCTTGGGCAGCCGCTGGGCCTTGTAACCTTTGATTTCGAGCATCTTGACTTGCATGTTGGATTCCAGGCGCTTCAGGTCGCGATTGCTCTCGATCGCCTCGGAGATGGACTGGTCTTCGGAAACGGGCAAGGCGAGCGGCGCTCGATCCTCGCTGGCGGCGCGCACGCGATCGTCGGGCTTCATGCCGAGCACCTGCGCCAGCGACATTTCGGCGTTCAGCAGATCGAGCGAAAAACTCTCGATCGTGTTCTTCGCCTTGCGCACGGCGAGATCGGCTTTGTGGCCCTCGATGGGAAGCTCGCGTCCATCGGCAACGCGCGCCTGAACGTATTCGAGCACATGGACCAGATTTTCGGATTCGCGCTGGGCGGCCTGAAGGCTGCGGCCCGCCTGTTCGGCGTCGAGATATAAGGAAGCGACGCGGAAGGCGACCTCGTCCTGCTGGCGTCCGACCTCCACAGCGGAGCCGCGCAGACTTTCATTCGCCTGCGCAACCTGAAGACTTTGCGGCCGGTCGAAGAGCTGCATCTGCGTTTTCGCGTTCAGGATCGACGGAGCCTCGCCGCCGATGTTGGCGGGGAACCCGAAGGTTTTCGCGGCTCCGCTGCCGGCATAAATCTTGGGGATGAACGGATCGCGCGCGATAGTGATCTGCTCGCGCGCCTTCTGCTGGTCGAGACGCGCCAGGATAATGTCGGGATTCTGCGCCAGCGCCAGTTCGAGAGCTTGGCGCAGCGTCATCGTTTTCACTTCGCTGAACGCGGTACACACGAAGAGCAGGAAAAGGACGAGCTTCTGCATATTTTTTAAGTGTACGGCCCTGCCAACGCAAAAATCCGCGCATCGGCAATACAGGCAAGCCCCGCGAGTCATCGCGGGGGCCGGGGATTGGGATGCTATTTTCAAAGTTATGCTCAAATCCACGATTTTCCGCGAGTACGACATTCGCGGAGTCGCCGAAACGGAACTCACTTCGCCCGACGTGGTCCAGTTGGGACGCGCGCTTGGAACGCTGCTCAAGCGCAAAAGCGGGCCTAATATCAATCTGGGCCGCGATTGCCGCCTCAGTTCGGATCGCCTGCGCGACGCGCTGCTCGAAGGGCTGATCTCGGCCGGTTGCCAGGTGACCGATATCGGGGTGGTGCCGACGCCCCTGCTCTATTTTTCAGCAGTTCATCTGAAAGCCGATGGCGGCGTCATGATCACGGGCAGCCATAATCCGGCGGAGTTCAACGGCTTTAAAACCGTCTGCGGTGCCGGGACGATTCATGGCGACGACATCCAGGAAGTGCGGCGGATTCTCGAATCGGGCGCGTTCGCTTCGGGCGAAGGCTCATCCCGCAGCGTCGACGTCTCGGACGCCTATGTCGATCACGTCGCATCGCAGTTTCATTTCGATCGTCAAATCAAGGTGGTGGTGGATGCAGGCAACGGCACGGCCGGTCCGGTGATGCACCGGCTGCTCGATCGTCTCAATGTCATCGCGATCGAGCTGTTTTTCGAGATGGACGGGCGCTTTCCGAATCATCATCCGGATCCGACGGTGCCATCGAATCTGGCCGATCTGGAAAAGGCGGTGCGCGCGCATGGAGCGGATCTGGGGATCGCCTTCGACGGCGATTCGGACCGCATCGGCGCGGTGGACGAGCATGGCAACGTCATCTACGGCGACATGCTCATGCTGATCTACGGCCGCGAAATTTTGTCGCGCAAGCCGGGTGCGACCTTCATCGGCGAGGTGAAGTGCTCGCAGGTGATGTACGACGAACTGAAGCGTCTGGGCGGCAATCCCATCATGTACAAGACCGGCCATTCGCTGATCAAGGCGAAGATGAAGCAGGAGCATGCCGAGCTGGCGGGCGAAATGTCGGGCCACATGTTTTTCGCCGACCGCTATTTCGGCTACGACGACGCGCTGTACGCGGCATGCCGGCTGATGGAGATCGTCTCGACGAGCGGCAAGCCGCTGTCGGCGCAGGTGAAGGATTTGCCGAAGACGGTGGCGACTCCCGAGATTCGCGTCGATTGTCCGGACGAAGAAAAATTCGCGATCGTCGAGCGCGTCGCCAAACATTTCCGCGCGACGCACAATGTGATCGACGTCGACGGCGTGCGCGTGCTGTTCGAACACGGCTGGGGGCTGCTACGGGCTTCGAACACGCAGCCGGTGCTGGTGATGCGCTTTGAGGCGTCGAACCAGGAGTTGCTGGCATCGTACGAGGCGGAGATGAAGCGGGTGCTGGGTTCTTGAACCCTGGCCTGACGGCCGGGGCTGTTGCCAGCCGCGTCCGTCAGGACGGGGTTCGAAAGCGGATACAACAAGGAGAAAAGGGAAACGCCGGAGACCGCCCTCCGAGCCGGTCCCGGCACATCCGAGAATGCCACAAGGCGGTTCGGCATCCAATAGGCTGCGCGAACAATTTGGAGTCGATTTGTACTATTCCGTCATAGGTCGGCTTAGGACTCGCCAGACGAAATAGCCCACAACCGGAACCATCGCCGCCAAACCGAACGCCGTGTTGTAGGCGTGCAGGTCGAACAATTTTCCGGCGCCGGGCATCACGACGGCGACCAGCGCGGACCAGCTTCCCGCGCCGAGCCCCGCGATCCATCCGGCATGGCGCATCGAATAACGCGCCGCGGCGTAGGCGACCGCTCCGATGATGAAACCGGCGGCGACGAACATCGCCAGAAACATCAATGCCAGCGCGGCGGCGAACGAATCGACTCGCGCGATCGCTGCCGTGGGCAGAATCAACAGCATCAGCAGGAAAAAGAGTTTGCGCATCGCTGCAACGGACGCACCGGCCTGCGCGAAACGGTCCGTGATCCAGCCCCAGAAAAAATATCCGAGCTCCCAACCGAGCGGCGGGATCCACAGCACGTGTCCGATTTCGATTTGAGATTTGTGCAGCGCGGCGCTCAGATAAAGTGACGACTGATAAAGGATGAACGCCGCGGGAAATCCACCCAGCGCGTAGGCGGCCAGGAACGCCCACAGTTGCGAGTCGTTCCATCGCGGCGTTGTCTCGGCTATTTTCGGCGCCGGCAGATGCTGCAGGTCGCCGCGCCTCGAAACGATCGCGAACAGAGCAAGCCACAACGCGCCGACCGCGCCGGTGAACCAGAACGCGCCGTTCCATCCCCAGCGCGCGGCGATCGGAGTAATGATGATCGGCGTGATCAGCGCGCCGAGCGATCCGCCGCTATAAGAGATCGCAATGCCGCGCGACCGTTTCTCGGGCGGCAGCGTCTGGACCACGGTCCGTAGCGATCCGGGAAATGTCGCGCCCTCACCGAATCCGAGCACGGCGCGCGCGATGCCGAAGCTGCGGAATCCTGAAGCGAACGCATGGGCCGCCGAGGCGATGGTCCAGAGAGACACCGCCGAGGTCATCCCTTTGCGCAGGCCGACGCGGTCCAGAATTTTACCCCAGATCGGATTCGCCAGCATGTAGGCGAAAGAAAAAGCCGAGATGATGAATCCGTACTGTTCGTTGCTGAGCTGCGTGTCGCGCAGGATGGTGGGAGCGAGCAAAGCGAGGGTGTTGCGGTCGATATAGCTGATCGTCGAGACCAGCATCATGGTGAACGAAGGGACCCAGCGCACGAATTAGCCACCGTAGCACAGTCGCGATTTCACGCAATCCGCATGCGCCATGGAACGCCGCTATTGACGGGCCTTTTCACGCATATCAGGAATTACACAAATATTACGCGCGGTTTTTTTTACGCGCCTTAACATCGAGCCAGAGTCCACCATGCAGGTTCATCCAAAAGGGACGCAAGCCCGCGTCCTGCTCACTTCCGTTTTCGGGCCCTACGCGCAGGACGACCAGTTCGGCAGCCGGCGCATCAATCCGATGGAGCTGTACCACAACCAGGTGACGCGCGCGCAGGGATCTT
>JAIQFJ010000363.1 GCA_020073325.1 Terriglobia bacterium
GATCGAAAGCACGGAAATCGTCATCAGCCAGGAATAGAGGATCAGCGTCCAGCTCAGCGATGCGTACAGGCCTGCGTTTCCTCCGCGCCTGAATGCGATCCAGGACGCCGCCAGAATCAGGAGCCAGAACGGCGCCGACACCATGCCCACCATTCGCTCGTCGCGTCCGCTGTCGGTCGCGTACCAGCTTCGCAGCGCCTTCACCACGAACAGCTCTCCCACTCCCGCGGGATTTTGCCGGAAAATATCCGCGAGCACGCGCGCGATCCCGCCATAGGAAATCATCTCGGAATACCGGGCGCGAAATTCGCGCATCGCGCTCTCGACGCGCGGGCTCAGATTTTGCGGCTCGCGATAGCCTTTCGATTCCACGGCGAACGTCAGTCCGTCGCGAACGCTGCGGATTCCAAATGTCGACACCACCGCGAATTTCCCGGTATGGCGGAACATCGACATCTCCCACGGCCCGAGTGTCAGCAGATAACACGCCATCAACGCGGCCGCGCGCATCATCCGCGATCGCATCGAGGCAGTCCCGGCGAAGAGAACGAAGCCCGCGAGCACCACCGGCAACCCCAGCGCGAACGGCCGGATCAGCGTCGCGATCCCCAACAGGAGTCCCGCTTCCGCAGCGGCGAAGATGCGCCCGCCGGTCAGCGCGTCCCAGAACAGCAGCAGCGCCGCCACCAGCGCACAACAGAAGGGGGTTTCCGAGCTTGGCCGCGCCAGGAAACTCAGTGCCGGAGGAAAGCTCATCCACAGCGCTGGCGCGAGCATGGCCCACCGCGGCCATAGCCTCTCCGCCCATACGAACACGATCACCGCCGTCAGCGCGGTCACCAGGACGTTTCCTGCCACGATCATATTTGTCTTCGAAACTCCCAGCGGCGCGGCGATTCGGTACAGCCCCGCCAGGTAGAGCGGATATCCGGGCGGATAGCGCGTCGCGAAGGAGCCGTCGCCTTCGCGGATTCCGGCGCCTGCTGCGATGTTCGATCCCACGGTGTCGTAGAACGACGCGAAGTCGCCTCCGGACCAATCGGCCGGGGAGAGCAGCGCCACGGCGATCGCCACGATGACCGCGGCGGCAAAGACAAAGGTCTTCGGCGAGCTACGCGCCCAGGTTTGTAGAGTATTGAAGAATCGCATCCTGAATCGCCGCGGCCCGCGGAAGCGGATCGCTCAGATGTTTCGCGCCGCGCCGGTGGAGTTCGCGCGCGGCTCGCGCCGATCGCATCAGGCGAAACGCGTTCACCGGCAGAGACCACGGCCGCCGCGCCAGCTTCAGCACCCGCCACGCGATCATCTCGCGCCACGCGTGCCCCGGCATCCATTTCAAGTACAGATACAGCGCGCCCGGCGACGGGTCCGGACCAAACCAGCGCCGCTTCCAATTGCCGCGCCCGCGCAGCCCGCCTTCGCTCTCCCGCAGATGAAACGCGATCGCATCGGGACAAAAAGACGTCCGGTATCCCAGCCACCACATCCGAAGCCCGAATTCCCGATCGTCGCCGAGCCCTTCGATCCGCTCATCGAATCCGCCCGCCCCGAAAAACGCGCGGCGCGAAACCAGCAGATTCCCGGAGCCGGTGCCGATCGTCAGCGCCGCGTAGTTCCCCCAGGGCGCGCTCGAGAGCCGCTCTGCCGCCGTCCATTCTTCCGGAAACGACGTTCGATAGAGCCGCTCCTCGCGCGTGTTGCGGAGCCACGATTGCGGGTCCGCCGAATATTTCCGCCACGCTTCTCTCTGTTCGGTCCTTCCCTGAACGGCGTCCGCCCAGGGATTTCGCCGCACGAAATCCGAAAGCGACCGCCAATACTCGCGCGACGGCCGGACGTCGTCGTCCAGAAACAGGATCCATTCGGTGGCGCACGTTGACGCTCCCTTGTTGCGAGCCGCGCCGGCGCCGCGCGCGTCGTCCACCAGATGCGTCGCGCCGGCCTCCGCCAGGTGCGCCGAAAGCCGCGCCCCGCGATCGTCGCTTTGGTCGACCACCACCACACGGCATTCCCAGCCCAGTTCCTCCCGCAGATATGCGAGCAGAGCCAGCACTGACGCCGGACGGTTCCGCGACGGAACGATCACCGTTGTATTGCTGAAGTTCAATCCGCTTGCACCCAGCGATCCTCGACGGTCGACACGGCGACGAACGGATCGCGCTCGCAGACCGTCCATTCGACTCCCGGCGCCAGCATCGCTTCGGACAGCGCCGCATCCTCGGCTCCGTTGACCTCGAACGCGAACGGATCCGAGAAATAATGTTTTTTCCCCAGCCCGTGCAGAAAAATGCGAATAAAGAGGTTGTACATCCCGGGCCGCAGCCACAGGGCGGGGAATCGCAATCTCAGCGCCCACGTGCGCCGTTCGCTCGATTCTTCCATTCGGCCCGTATATCCCGCGCCCGTCTGGACGATCGAGCATCCCATCTGGTCGCGCACCATGCACCACAGCTGCGCCGCTTCGGCGTCGCCGGGCAGCACCACTTCGAACTCCACTTCGAACGGCCGCGTCGAATCCCACACCGCCGCTTTCGGATGCCGCAGATAGAACTGTCCCAGCTTGCCGCCCTCGGCCGCGCGCTCTTCCGGTTCACCGTTGAACGTCCCGTGATATTGCAGAATCGCATCGCTCACGCTGGTGCGCGCCTGCAGAGTGCCGTTGGCCATCAAAATCGCGCTGTCGGCCAGAGTCTGGATCGCGGTCATGTTGTGGCTCACCAGCAGGACCGTCTTGCCTTCGCTCGCCACCCTTCGCATGCGCTTGAGGCATTTTTTTTGAAACGCGAGATCGCCCACGGCGAGCACTTCGTCCACCAGAAGTATCTCCGGTTCCAGATGCGCGGCCACCGCGAACGCCAGCCGCATATACATGCCGGTGGAATAGAACTTCACCGGCGTGTCCAGGAACTTCTCCGTTTCCGCGAAAGCGACGATTTCGTCGAACTTCCGGGCGATCTCCGCCCTGTGCATTCCGAGAATCGCGCCATTCAGAAAAATGTTCTCGCGGCCCGTCAATTCCGGATGGAATCCCGTGCCGACTTCGAGCAGCGACCCGACTCTGCCCCTCAGATCCGCATATCCCACCGTCGGCTCCGTGATGCGGGAAAGAATCTTCAGCAGCGTGCTCTTTCCAGCGCCATTCCGGCCGATGACGCCCACCACCTCGCCGCGTTCCACGTCGAACGACACGTCGCGTAACGCCCATATCTTCTCCGGCGTCTTCTTCTTTCCGAATCCCGACCCCAGGTTGCGCAGCGTGTCACGCAGCGTCTGATAGCTGGCCTGCCGTTCCCCCAAGCGGTACTGCTTGGACAATCCGCGAACTTGAATCGCCTTGTTCATGCCGCCGCCGCCGCAACCGGGCTAGCCAGCCCCAGGCTGATCCATTGCCAGACAAAGAAACTGTTATCGACTCTGCCCGATTGATACTCGCTCCAGTGCCGCCGGACCAGCCTCGCGTCCAGCCACGCTCCTCCGTGGCACTCGATCGCCGCTTCGATCAGATCGCTGGACCAGTTCTTCAGCGGACCGCGCAGCCACTCGCGCTGGGGAGTCTGCACCGGACGCTTCGGCGCCTCCGCGATGCCCTTCGGTGCGATCGATGCGGCGATTCTCCGGAGCCCCCACTTGCTCGCGCCGTCGCGAATTTTCCGTTCCCGCGGCTGGCGCAGAGCCAGCTCGAACAGGCGATGATCCAGAAAAGGCTCGCGCAGCTCCACCGACGAGCGCATGCTGACGCGATCGTTGAAGCGCAGCGCTTTGGGCAATTTGGTGTAGTAAATATCGGAATATTGCAGGTTCTGGAGCATATTTCCGTAGTGATCCGGCGCCCGCAGCGGAGTGGCGAGGCCGGCGAATTCCTCCGTCAGGCATTCCGGACGCAGCGCGCGGCTGCGCGTGCCCTGGATGCTTCCCGCGGTGGCGTCCTGGCGCGCATAGTAGTCGTATCCCGCCCACTGCTCGTCCATGCCTTGCCCGTCCAGCACCGTGATCACTCCGTGCTGCCGCGCGATCTCGAACAGCCGCGCGTAGGCCAGCGTCGGGATCCCGCCGAAGGGCTCGCATTCGTGTTCGTAAACCGATTGCGCCAGATCCGGAACCTCGCGATGCGATAGCCTGCACTCCACCAGCGGATGCCGCGTGTGTTCCACCATCTGCTTCACCCACGGCAGTTCGTCGTAGCAGGGGTTCCCCGTGGTATAGGAAAACGCTTTCGTCTCACTGTCCTCGCCCTGAATGCGGCGCGTGACGCCCAACAGCACGGACGAGTCGAGCCCGC
The DNA here is from genome assembly GCA_020073325.1 of Terriglobia bacterium. GTDB lineage: Bacteria > Acidobacteriota > Terriglobia > Bryobacterales > Bryobacteraceae > Palsa-187. The sequence continues at coordinate 4,280 of JAIQFJ010000363.1, forward strand.
CGCTCAGCGCGACTCCCACCGGCACGTCGGCTCGAAACCGCAGCCGCACCGCATCGATCAGCAGCGCCTCGTATTCCTCCAGGACTTCTTCATCGCTTCGCGAATCCTCCGCGCCCGCGGTGCGCGAAGCCAGGTCGTACCAGCGCCCGATCTCGAGCTGTCCGCCTCTCCATTTCATCCAGTGCCCCGGCGGAAGCGAGCGGATCCCGCTCCAGAACGTCGCCTCGGAATGATCGGAAAGGCCGTGGACCAGATAATTCGCCCAGGATGCCGCGTCGGGACTCCGGCCGATTCCGGCTCTCCACAACGCCTGAATTTCACTGGCTGCATACAAGCGTTCGCCGGCTTGCGAATAGTACAGCGGCTTCACGCCCCACCGGTCGCGCGCGGCGAACAGTGTTTGCCGGTCCGAATCCCAGAGCAGGAACGCGAACATCCCGATCAGCCGGTCGAGACACGCTTCGCCCCATCGTTCGAACGCCGCCAGCAGGACCTCCGTATCGGAATTGCTGCGGAACGGATAGTCCCCCAGTTCCTGCCGGAGTTCGCGATAGTTGTAGATCTCGCCGTTGAAGACGATGTGCAGATTTCCGCGCGCCGACGTCATGGGCTGGCTGCCCGCCGCCGAAAGATCGATGATCTTCAGCCGCGCATGGCCCAGGCCCGCGCGATGCGGGACGTCCACCAGAAGTCCTGAATCGTCCGGACCGCGATGCCGCTGCGCTTTCACCATCGCATGCAAATCCTGGCTTTCGCACCCGTGCCCGAAAATTCCCGCAATTCCGCACATTATTGTTGCCACCGCCTTGCGATTTCTTCCGCGCGCTCCCAATCCTGCGGCGTATCGATGTTGACGAACGGCTCCGTGCCGTTGATATAGCCGGCCACCTTGTCTCCGTAGAGCGTCCCGCGCTCCATCACGGCGCTGCGGCGGATCGCGTACACCGAGCCGTCGCGATGATAGGCCGGCGGAAGCGCCTGCCGCCCCGGAATCGGCACTGCCTCGCCCGTACTCAACCGCAGCGAGCCATCCGCATTCGCGAAATAAACCCAGTGCGGATTGTGCTCGCTCGGCACCGGCCGCACCGTCATGACGCAATCCGCGTCGGAGTCGCGCAGGATCGAGACCGTCGCATCGATTTCGCAGGGATCGCGGAACGGCGTCGTCGGCTGCAGGATGCACACCGCCGAGAACGAATCGCCTTCGTCTTCGAGCTTCGCCATCGCGTGCAGGACCACGGCGATCATGGGAGTCCGATCATCGGCGAGAAATTCGGGCCGCAGAAAAGGAACATCGATTCCGCAGCGGCAGCCGATTTCGGCGATTTCGCGGTCGTCCGTGCTCAATACGATCCGCGAGAGCGTCGACGCTTTGAGCGCCGCCTCCGCCGTGTAACACAGCAGCGGCTTCCCGCCGAGCAGCCGCGCATTTTTCCGCGGCACGCCCTTCGATCCGCCCCGCGCCGGAATCAATCCGAGCACGCGAAAGTCACGCTCACACAGCGGCGAGCACTCTTGGTCTGGATTCTTCATACACGTAGTGGAGGCGCTTCTGAATATACGGCCGCAATTGCGCGAGCGCCTCCGCGATGCGGGGCGACACCGCGCCGTCGCCGTAAAGCGTGCTCGCTTCGTAGCGGCCACTGCTCAGTTGTTTGCGAATCGCCCGTACGATCTCGGTTCGCACGCAATTGACGCGCATCACGTTTTCCGCCGTCTCGCGTCCATCCTGCCGGTCGCCCACCAGGACCACCGGCGTGCCGAAATGTCCCGCGTCGCGCACGAAGCTGCTCGAATTGCCCACCGCGCAGCTTGCGAGGTTCAGAATCCTGAGATAATCTTCCGGCGAAACGTTGGTGATGGTCCGCAGCCAGTGCGGACCGGCATGATCGCGGAACAGGCGGATCGCTTTGCTGATCCGGTCCGCGCCCGCGTCGATGTTCGGCCACAGCAGCAGCGTCGGGATCTGGCAGCGGTCCAGGCTCTCGAGCAGCGTCTCCATCTGCCTCTGTTCCCCGCCATAGCGCGTCGTCGTCGGATGGAAGACCGCCAGCAGAAACGGGCCGCCCGGATCGATCATCGCGCCGCTCCCAATGCCATTGATCACAGCGGAATCCAGCCGCCGGTCGATCTTCCGCGCGATATCGCTGCTGGGGCAGCCGATGCCGAGAATCGAATCGGGCCGCTCGCCCATGCGGATCAGATATTCCGCCGACCGCCGCGTGCTCGGAAAATGGAACTGCGCGAATTTGCTGATCGCGTGCCGCGCGCTTTCATCGATCGATCCGGAAACCTCGCCGCCCTGCACGTGCACCACGCAGACGTTCATGTACGCCGCCGCGATTGCCGCTCCCAGCGCTTCGTAGCGATCGCCGATCACCAGCACGATATCCGGATTCAGCCGCTGAAATTCGCCCGCGAACTCCATCAGCCCGAATCCCACCGACTTCGCCATAGTGGCCGGCGTCGACCCTTCCAGCTCGATATATACTTCGCTATCGACGCGGAACCCGTCGTCGCGGACAATGCGCACCGGGCGGCCGAACCGCTCGAGCACCATGGTCCCGGTTGCCAGCACTTGCATTTCGAGCGAGGGATGCCGCGCGATCTCGTGCATCACCGGTTTCAGGCGT
>JAIQFJ010000364.1 GCA_020073325.1 Terriglobia bacterium
CCGACACCGCTCAACCAGGTGGCCAACCTGCATGTTCCCGAGCCGACCCTCATCACCGTGCAGCCTTGGGATGTATCGCAAATCGCGGCCATCGAGAAAGCCATCCGTAGCTCCGATCTGGGCTTGAACCCGGCCAACGACGGCAAGATCATCCGCGTGCCGATTCCGCCGTTGACGGAGGAGCGCCGCAAGGAAATCGTCAAGCGGCTGCATCACATCGCCGAAGATCATCGCGTCGCGCTGCGCAACATCCGCCGCGATGCGAACGAGCACGTCAAGAAGCTTCTGAAAGACAAGTCGATCAGCGAGGACGACGAGCGCCGGGCGCTTGATGAGATCCAGAAGATGACCGACGGGCACATCGGCAAGATCGATACGGCGGCGAAGACCAAAGAGAAAGAGATCCTCGAGATCAAGTGATTTGGCCGCGAATGAACGCGGATGAACGCGAATTCACAGCCATAGACTTGCGGCTCCGAGAATTCCTGAATCGAAGCGCGCGGGAACGATCGGCGTTTCGGCGGCGAACGGGTTGATTGTCCACTTGGGGACTTCCGCTTTCAGGCGATCGAAGAGTGGTGCGGCGATCTGCGACACACCGCCTCCGATCACGATGATGTCGGGATCGAGAATGCTCACGACTCCGCCGAGCCAGGCGGAAAGACGCGTCGCGATCTGGTCGAGATTGTCGCCGAGGGCGCGTCCTGAGGCGATTCCTTCGATGCAGCCGGGAATTCCGCACTTGCAGATCACCGGGCCGCAGTAATCGATCGTCATGTGGCCGGCTTCTCCGGCTGCGGCATTCTTGCCGTGATAAATCTTTCCGTCGAGGATGATGCCGGATCCGATCCCGGTGCCGATGGCGGCATAAAACACATTCGCGAAGCCGCGTGCGGCTCCGAATTTCGCCTCGGCGAGTCCGGCGGCGTTGCAGTCGTTTTCTAGGCGGACGGGTTTTCCAAATTTTTCTTCGGCGAGTTTCGCAAGCGCGATGTCGCACCATCCGGGGAGATTCGGGGGATTGAAAATCACGCCGGTACGAGGATCGAGCGGGCCGGGAGCGCAGATGCCGATCGCGTCGATGTCGGATGAAAGCAGCGGGTCGATGGCGCGCCAGACTTGCTCGATCGAGATGGCGAAGCCTTCGGCGGCGCGAGTCGGGATCGTGTGCGACTCGAGAAGTTCGACACGATCGTTGACGCGTCCCGCGGCGATCTTCGTGCCTCCGATGTCGACCCCTATAATATTCACGGTATTCTTGGATTTTACCGGATGGCCCTGTTGACAATTTCCGGCGAGCCGGCTTCGCGATGGGAGGAAGTCGCGCACGGTGCGGCGCAGTTGTTGAAGTTCGAGCTGGTCACCGAGGCTCGCCTGACGCAGTGGACTACGGAGGAGTTCGGCGACGCACAGATTCCCGATCGCGCGTGGGGCGCCGCCGTGGTTTCGATTCTCGCGCGCATGGCGGTGGAGCATCATGTGGTGGTCGCGCTGCCGGGCTCGGAAGCATTGTTCGGCGCGATGCCGATGCTGCTGCGCGCGGGTATCGTGGCTCCTGAGGCGAGGCGCGTCGGGAACGTAATGCTCGAAGAGCGGCTGGAGCGCGCGGAGGCGAAGGCGCTTCTTGCCGAGCGTGATCGCGAATGGCGCGCGTTGTTGCGGCGGCGATTCGCGCGCGCGAAAATGTCGGCGGACTGTTTCGACGTCACGCTGAATGCCGAACATACGGACGTGTCGCAAATGGCGGAGGTGATCCGCGCGGCGGCGTGCGCGCGGGGTTTGGCCGAGCAGGGATTGTTGTCCGCCGGAGCCGAGGCGCAGATGCAGTTTCAGACGCGGCTGCAGCTTGCCAAGCACGGCATCGTGCCGGCGGGGCGCGCGAATCTGAAGCGAGCCGCGTTCGGGCACCCGAGCGAAGAGCTGTTCGCGAATCTGCTCGACTTTTATCGCATCCAGTGGCAATACGAGCCGCGCAGTTTCCCGCTACAGTGGGACAAGGACGGCAACGTAACGGAGGCGTTCACTCCGGATTTTTATCTGCCGGAGTTCGATCTGTACGTCGAGCTGACCACGATGAAGCAGGCCAACGTGACGAAGAAAAATCGCAAGGTGAAGCTACTGCGCGCGATTTATCCGCACATCAACATTCAGGTTTTCTACCAGAAGGATTTCCAGGACCTCGTTTTCAAATATGGCCTCAACGCCACCGCCCGAAATTGAGCGCGTCCTGTTTTCGGAAGAGCAGGTGGCCTCGCGGATTCGCGAGGTGGCTGCCGAGATCAGCGCGAAATATCGCGGGCGCGATGTGAAGCTGATCGCGGTGCTGAAGGGCGCGGTGTTTTTTTTGACGGCACTGGCGCGCGAGATCACGATTCCGGTGAAGGTGGATTTTCTGGCGATTTCGAGCTTCGGCAACGCGACGCCGGGGATGGTGCGGATCGCGAAAGACCTGGACGATCCGATTCAGGATGAGGACGTGCTGCTGATCGAGGACATCGTCGATACGGGCTTCACGACGCGGTTCTTATTGCAGACGCTCGCGGGGCGCGCGCCGAGGTCGATCGGGATCTGCACGCTGCTCGACCGGACCGTGCGAAGGATCGTGCAGGTGCCGGTGGATTTTCGCTGCTTCGAAATCCCGGATCGATTTGTGGTCGGCTGCGGGCTGGACTATAAGCAGCATTATCGGAATCTCGGGTACATCGCGGTGATGAATCAGAAAGACATCGCGAAATAGAACGCTCCTACTCGCGGTCGCTCAAGTAGTAATGAACCGCGGGAGTGACGATCAACGACAGGATCATCGATGCGAGCAGGCCGCCGATGACGGCGATCGCGAGGGGTTGAAGCATCTGCGATCCGGCGCCGACGGCGAGCGAGAGCGGGATCATGCCGGCGATGGTGGCGAGCGCGGTCATCAGAATCGGGCGAAGGCGGCGCGCCCCGGCTTCGAGCATCGCGTCGCGCGCGGAAAATCCTTCAGAACGAAAACGCTGATCGGCGTCGAGCAGCAGAATGCCGTTCTTGGCGACGATGCCGATCACCATGATCAATCCCATGAAGGATGAGACGTTGAAGCTGGTCCCGGTGATCAGCAAGGCGAGGAAGACGCCGGAGGTCGAAAGAATCGCCGAGGCGAGAATCGCGGTGGGCGCGGCGAAGGCTCGAAATTCGAACAGCAGCACGGTGAAGACGAGCACCACCGCGAGCGCGAGGACCAGCAGCAGATCGCGGAAGGATTTCTGCTGTTCTTCGTAGACTCCGCCGTACACCACGCGGATCGACGAGGGCAGATTCATATCTGCGACCACTTGTTTTACGGTCTCCATGCCCTTGCCGAGGCTGACCCCTTCGAAGCGGCCGGTGACGGCGACGCGCCGTTGCAGATTTTCGCGCACGATTTCCGTCTGGCCGACCTCAGATTGAAAATCGGCGAGCGACCCGAGCGTCGCGCTTTTACCAGTCGAACTGCTGGTGATGATCGTGTTGCGGATCTGATCCAGATTCGCGCGCGTGTTGTCGGGGAAGCGCACGCGGATGGCGTAGGCGCGGTCGTTCACGACCACGGGAGTGGCGGCCGGCTCGCCTTGCAGGATGGCGCTGGCATCGAGTTCGATTTCCTGCGGCGTGAATCCGGCGCGGGCTGCAACCACGGGATCGACGTTCATCACGATCGCGGGTCCGCTCACGGTATTTTCGATGCCGTCCTTCACGTCGGCGATGTTTTTCGTCTTTTTGAGTTTTTCGCCGAGCTTCGGCGCCCACTGCTTGAGAACGTTCGGGTCCTGCGAAAACAACTTGACTTCGATCGGCTCGGGCGAACTGGTGAGATCGCCGATCATGTCCTGAAGGATCTGGACGAACTCGATGTCGAGCTGCGGATATTTTTCGGTAATTTTGCCGCGGAGGGCGGAGATAATCTGCTCGATCGGCCGGTTGCGATCGCGCTTGAGGCGAACGGAAAAATCGCCCTGATTCGCTTCGGTCACGGCGGCGAGACCGAGTTGAAGTCCAGTGCGTCGCGATGTGCTTTCCACTTCGGGAACGGCCTGCAAGATTTTCTCGACGCCCAGCAAGACCTGATTCGTATCGTCGAGCGAAGAGCCTGCGGGCATCAGATAGTCGAGAATGAATCCGCCTTCGTCCATGGCAGGCAGAAGATCGCTGCCGAGTGCGGTGTAGCAGAAATACGACCCGACGATGAGCGCGATGCACGCGAGTGCGAGCACGATGGCGTGGCCCAGGGTGAATCGCAACGCGCGTTCGTAGAAGCGCGTGAGGGCACCCATCAATCCGGTGGCCGCCTCGTCGTGTGAGGTATGCGCGCGGCTCCGAAGCAGGTAATGGCTGAGGGTCGGCGTCCAGGTCAGAGCCAGCGCGAGCGACGTCAACAGCGCGACGCCCACGGTGATCGCCAGCGCGCGGAAAAACGTTCCGGTGACGCCGGTGATGGTGATCAGCGGGAGGAACACGACGATCGGCGTGATCGTGGAGCCGACCAGCGGAACGCGAATCTCGCGCAGCGCGCTGCGGATCGCTTCCGCGCGCGATTGGCCGGAGTCGCGATGCAGAACGATGTTTTCGACCACGACGATGGCGTCATCGATCACCAGCCCGACGGCGGCGGCCAATCCCCCGAGAGTCATCAGGTTGAAGCTTTGGCCGAGCGCGCGGAGCGCGATCAGCGTGATACCAATCGTGGCAGGAATGACGAGCCCGGCAACCAGCGAACTGCCCCAATCGCGGAGGAAGAGAACGAGAATGATGGCGGCGAGCAGCAGGCCGATGAGGATCGCGTCGCGAACGCTGCTGATCGAGTCGCGAACGAGGACCGATTGATCGTAGAACGGCTGAATCTTCACGCCGGCGGGAAGCGTCTTGCGAATCTCGGTGAGTTCGGCGTCGGCGGCCTCGGCGACCGCGACGGTGTTGCTGTCGGGCTGGCGAAAAATGTTCAGAAGGACCGAGGGCTTGCCGTTCGCCGTGACGATCGTGTAGACGGGCATGATCGACGGGTGCACGGTGGCCACGTCTCCGATGCGGATCGGCACGCCATTGGGCGTCGTGCGGATGACGATGTTGGCGATCTGCGCGGGATCCTTGGTCTGGCCGGTGACCAGCGTCAACGACAGCTCGTGGTTGTTTTCGATCAGCCCGGGCGAATCGATCATGTTGAATTTCGAAACGGCGTCGAGAATCGCGGGCACGGTGACCTGCGCTTGGAGGAGCTTCGCGGGGTCGGGCTCGATTTGAAATTCGGGGACGTTGCCGCCTTGCAGGACGACCGTGGAGACTCCGTTGACGCGGTTGAGGCGAGGCTTGATGGTGTAGTTGGCCAGCTCCCAGAGCTGGGTTTGCGGCATGGAATCGGAGGTCAGGCTGTAGGCGAGAATCGGCATGAGCGCGGCGAAGGTCATGCGATTCGCGGTGACTTTCGCGGTGGCGGGAAGAACGGGCTGCACGCGCGCGAGGGCCGCGTTGACATATTGCAGCGTCTGGAACATGTCGACGTTCCAGCTGAAAAACAGATTCACTTCGGCCGATCCGCGGCTGGTGGTGGAACGGATCTGTTCCAGGCCGGGCACGCTGTTCATCGCTTCCTCGATGGGGCGCGTGACGGTGACTTCCATTTGATTGATGGGCGCGACGCCGTTATCGATGCCGACCAGGATGCGCGGAAAATCGGTGTTCGGAAAAACGGCGACCGGAATCGTGAGCGCGAGGTAGCCGCCGACGGCGACCAGCGTGAGGATCACGAAAATCACGGGACGTGAAAATCGCGCGGTCCAGTGCTCGGCGGATTCGACCTCGGGACGATTTATGGTCACGGAGTCGCTCATGACTTCTTTTTGTCGTCCTTCTTCGTATCGTCTTTTTTGGGCTCGTCGGGCTGATCTTCGTCTTCGTCCTCGTCTTCCGGCTTGGGCGCTTCGATTTTCACTTTGGCTTTGTCTTCGAGGCCGAGGCCGCCGGAGACGACGACCTGCTCGCCGGGTTGGAGGCCGCTGACGACCTGGACGCGATCGCCCTGGCGGACGCCGAGCGAAATGTGACGCTCGTGCGCGACGTTGTCGCTGGTGATCACCATGGCTTTCGGGGTGCCGTCGTCGGAATTGAGGATCGCGGCAGCGGGAACTACCATGGTGTTCTGAATCGTCTCTGCAATGATGGCGACGCGAACGGTCGCGCCGGGCTTGAGCTTTTCGCCTGGATTATCGGCCTGCACCCAGACCTCGACGGTGGTGGTCGAGGGATCGACCGCTGGGCTTACGACCGTGACGGCGCCGGGAATATCGCCATCAGGCGTCGTGATGCGCGCGGGCCGGCCGACCTTCACGGCCGCGGCTTCCTTCACGGGAACATTTGCGCGCGCGACGATTTTCGAAATGTCGACGATGGAGACGAGCGGCGATCCGGCGGCGGGCATTTCGCCGGGATAAACGGCGCGATCGGCGACGACGCCTGAAATCGGGCTGTGGACCTGCGCGTAGGCGACCTGCAGATTCGCGTTTTCGTAATGCGCTTTGGCGGCGTTCATGGTCGCCTCGGCGCCGCGGATGGACTCGCGCTGGCTGACGCTGTTCAGGGCTTCCAGATGGCGTCGCGCGGTTTCGAGAGCGCTCTGCGCCTGCACCATCGTGACCTTCGCGTCGTCGACCAGTTTCTGCGCGAGCGCGCCTTCCTTTTGCAGAGCGACGCGGCTATCGTAGACTTTCTTCGCGGCCTCGTAGGTCTGTTCGGCTGCCTGAACATCGGCCTGCGCTTTTGTTTTATCTTCGTGAACCGTCGCGCCGGTCAGGGTTTGATAGGCGGCCTGAGTCTGCTCGTATTGACTCTTGCTTTCGTTGGCGGCGGCGGCGAGGTCGGCACTTTCGAGCTCGACCAGAACCTGGCCGGCGCGAACGT
>JAIQFJ010000007.1 GCA_020073325.1 Terriglobia bacterium
TGCGAAACCGTCCCGTGGTCTCAGTTCCGTTACAAGCCCACGAGGAAAGGCGGCCATCCGGCCAGAGTCAATACCGAGGTGGAAGTGCGCTTCGAGGCGCGAAAGTAGGGTTTCGCTTCCCGCGCTCTGCTCATCTTGTTCCCGAAGATGCACGCGCGGCTTGGGTTCACGATTGGGAGGTTGGTGCCCGTGCAAGGAGCGTTGGAAGCCCCAGTCACGTGAAAAGACTCAGGTCGGCCGCGCGCTATACTGAGGTCAAAGCAGAGTCGTAAGCGGGATTTTCAGTTGTATCCAAATGGTCGTAGCGTTGCAGCAGGAGCAGGCGTGGTTGCCCGCCTTCTTGCCGCGTTGATCTGCGCCGGCCTCGCGATACGACCTCTCGACGCCCAGATGAGCGGCGTCAAAAACGTCTTCGTGATTGTGCTCGAAAATCACGACTGGAGCGCGTTTAAGGGCTCCTCCCGTGCGCCGTATCTGAACCGCACTTTGTTGCCGCAGGCTTCCCATGCCGAGCAATACTACAATCCGCCCGGCATTCATCCGAGCCTGCCAAACTATTTGTGGATCGAGGCGGGGACAAACTTCGGCGTCACGAATGACAATGATCCGAGCTCGAATCATCAGAGCACCACGTCTCATCTGATCAGCGAACTCGCAAAAGCCGGAGTCTCCTGGAAGACGTACCAGGAAGATATCAGCGGCACGATTTGTCCTCTCACGGGTGTGAACAAGTACGCACCGAAGCACAATCCGTTCATTTACTTCGACGACGTCACGGACGCGAACGATCCAAATTCAGCGGTGTGTATCAACCACGTGCGGCCTTTCGCGGAACTTGCGAACGACCTGAAGACCGGGGCCATCCCTCAATATGCTTTCCTCACTCCCAATTTGTGCAATGCGGGGCACGACACATGCGCTCCGCAGAACGATCCGGTTGGCCAAAGCGATGACTGGCTTTCGACGATCGTTCCCATGATTCTCAACTCGAAGGCGTATCAGAACGGCGGCGCGATCTTTATCACGTGGGATGAAGGCGAGCTTGCCGATGGGCCGATCGGCTTGATTCTTCTTTCGCCCTACGCGAAAGGCGGCGGCTATTCGAACAGCATTTATTACAACCATGGCTCGTTGCTGCGCACAATCGAGGAGATCTTCGGCGTGGCGCTCCTGCGCGATGCGGCGAACCAGGCGGATCTGAGCGATCTGTTTGGCTCGGCGCCTGTTCTCACCGCGGGATCTGCGGCGAATGGCGCGACTTATCTTCCCGGAGGATTGGTTCCCGGTTCCTGGGCGGTGGTCAAAGGCGCAAATCTCAGCAATACGACCCGGATCTGGGCTGCGTCCGATTTCTCCGGCCTTGGTGATCGCCTGCCGGTGAATCTGGGCGGAGTCGAAGTGAACGTGAACAATCTCCCGGCTGCGGTCTATTACATCAGTGCGGCGCAGATCAATTTTCAGGTGCCTGCGGGGATTTCGGGAACGGCTTCGATGCAGGTTTTTGTCAATGGCGTGGCGAGTAACACCATAACGGGCGAGACGGCGAACAGTGCTCCGGGCATTTTCCCCGTGGTTGTCAATGGCACGAATTATCCCGCGGCAGTATTTCTGGACGGCACGTACGTGGGAGATCCATCGATCGGGCCGTCGTTCCGGAATGCGAGACCAGGCGAGGTTGTGGTGTTGTTCGCGACAGGCTTGGCGCCTTCTCCCGCGGGCGTTCTCTCCAGCGTCATCGGTGTCAGTGGAGTGACCGTGGCGATTGGGAATGTGACGACAGCCGCCGATTTCGCCGGTCTGGTTGCGCCCGGAGAATTTCAGATCAACTTCACGGTGCCACAGCAATTCGCCAGCATGGCGGCGGGGCCCTATCCCATCTCGATTCAAGTCAACGGCGTATCGTCGCCTGCTTCGATCAATACGATCCCGCCCGGTCCGATTGTGATTCCCATCCAGCCCTGACGAATCACTCCGGAGGGAATTGCCAGGAAGTACTTTCTCCGGATTGCACCAACGTAAAGCCGAGAGCGGTGGCATTCGGAGGAAGATCGTCCGGCAGCAATGCATTGACCTGATACAAACCGATGCAGCCTGGAACGAGTCCCGAAAACGCGACGGCGGCCGGAAAGTTTCCGATCGAAACCTGTGGCGCCGCCGATGTGAGCGCGAGTGGATCCACGGGAGCCGGCGCGTCGATCGGCACGTTCGCATCCGGCGCGCCGAGACCCACGGCGTAGATCACCAGCGTCTCCGCGGGTTTCGGCGGGTTGGCGGCCGAAACATTCGTGCCGTCGACGTGGACGACGGCCGCAATCGCCGGGGTCGCGTGGCGGACCGGCACGATTGCTGGCACAGTCAGGGCGCCGTCGTTGCAAATCACCACGCTGGCGTTGCCGACGGCAAGATCGTTTGGAACCAGGATCTGAGCCGACTCCGGAGAAACTCCGCACAGCGGTACGCGGACGCCGTCAACAGCGGCGAATGTGCTGCCGAGAATGCGCGGTAGCGGCAGCGCGGTGGCCGTTGCCTCCTGGCCGAACCCACTTCCGGAGATGACTGCGACCGCGCCGGGCGAAAGCGCCCGCATGCCGCCCCACACCATCACGCCGCCCTCAGAAATCACGGGGCCGGTGGATGGCGCGAGGTATCCGTACGCGGCGAGTTGAGACAGCACGCTTGCGTATCTCATCGAAAGAAACGAGTGCAGCCAGCTCGCATTCGCTTCGAACTCCGCGGCTCCGCACGGAATCAGGCTGCTATCGGGACTCTCGCACTGTTTATTCGGATCGTTCAGCGCGGCATCGTGAATCAATGCGTATTGGCGGTTCAGTTCGTTATCCGCCCAGCCGCCCGCGCCGCCAAGAACACTCATCGCGCGCGCGACGTCGTCGAAATAGATGTTTCTGTATTCGGGGATGCCCGCCAGACGCTGGGCGAGCAGGTTGATGTGCGTCCCGTTCGTGATCCCAAACAGGATATCGGTGTTCGGGTCGCTGAACGCAAGATCCTTATCCCAGGGAATGAGCTGATACAGCGTCTGGTTCTGGAATTGATAGAGATCGAAATTATTCATTCCCACGACGCCGCCGCAGATCCCGTCTGCTTCATGCAAGGCCGCCTCGATGGCGATGTGCATCAGGAAAAGGCCCGGGTTCAGATACCCTGACAGCGCTTTGATGAACTGCTGATCCGTGAAGCCTGTAGTGGGAGGACGATTGATGACCTGAACCAGATTCATGAAATTCTGCGGATTGCCCGAGCTCTGGTGCGTCTCCAGATTTAACAAGGGAAGATAGGCCGACGGGTCGGTGCCGAGATCTTCGAATTCATAGGAGCCATTGTTTTTGAACTCGTACAGGTAGCCGCCGTTCTCGCCGAAGTTCCGCTGGAGAAACGTTTCATCCAGATGCTCGACAATGGTGTAATAGCCCAGCAGTTCGCTGTTCAGATAAATCTGCGCGGGTGCTTCACGTGGAGCGGGCAGGCCCATTCTCCGGAAAAGCTTCATGGCCATCCATTCGCGCAGATTGGAGGCGTCCTCGTTATTCGCTTTAATCAGCACCCACGGCAATCCCAAAAAAGTTTGCGACCGATTGTATCTGCCGAAATCGAGGTCCAGGTTCGGCTTCAGCGGGCTCCGGCTTCCGCTGCCGTGCGAACGGATTCCGATATTGTCGACCGTGAGGCCGTTCCACGTAAACACGGCCGGATAATACGTGTTCTCGAGATAGTGCTGCTGGAGGGTCGCCCAATCCACGGGATCCATCGTGAGTTGGATCACTTGCACCTTCGAATCGTCGAGGAAGTTGTTGGCCAGTGTTTGGGACCAGGAAGGCGTTGCAGCGGCGAGCAACACCGTGAAGACAACAGCGTCAGGACGTAGCATGGCCACGGCGCTACTCCTTTCCTGATTGGTAGCGCACGCTTCGGACCAAATTCATCGTGCGCGAAGCAAACCTGTCTTCGCGTGAACCTGAGCATCTTCACGCAAGAATTGCGCGGGATACCGCAAAATAGCACTCCGGGAAGGGAAGGTTAGTTGCAGCAATCATCCCGGCCGATCAGAAGGATCTCTTATGCGAACGGTCTTCCAGTTCAGTACGATGCTTTGCACCATTTCATGCGCCTTAGTCGCGCAGTCCAATTCCCCAGTATTCACGCCCGGCAATCTCGTCGTGACACGCAGCGTCTACACAGGCGACGCGACCACTGTCAGTGCCGGCCAGTATCTGCCGCCGGTTTGTCCCGCGACCGCTGCCTGCGGGCCCATCAAAGCTTCGGATAACGGAGCGTATCCGGTTCCGGGCACTGCCAACAATGTTTGGAACAACACCAAGGCAGATGGCAGTTTCAGCGTCACCACACCGATTTTTTTGGATCAGATGACTCCGGCGGGCGCGCTCGTCAACACGCTGGCCGTTCCGCCGAACCTTTTGATCACCAGCTTCGCTTCCAAGTCCGAGCTCGCCGTCAACTTGTCCGACGACGGAACGGCGCTCACGCTGGTGGGATACGTCGCGCCCCTGAACAGCCTGGATGTTTCGAACTCGAACACGCCCGGCATTTACGATCCGACGAATCCCGCGGGCGGCAGTTACTATCGAGCGGTTGCGCAGATTGGCGCAAATGGCGCGATCCAGGTGACGCGAATCAGCGCATATAGCGGCAACCAGGGCCGCGCCGCGATTCTCGCCGGTGGCGCCTATTATATGGCGGGCAATTCGAACAACGGCACGGGCACGCCCGCGAATCTGGTCGCTGCGACAGGCATTCAGGCGGCTGTTCCGGGACAACTCGCCGCGACGGCTCCGGTGGAAGTCGGCAATTTTTCGATCGAGCAGGCGACGAATCCCGATACCGGCAAACCCTATCCGCCGGATAAACCAGGCAAGGATAACAATTACCGGGGCCTGACCCTCTTCAATAACACGCTGTATGCGACGAAGGGCAGCGGGAGCAATGGGGTGAACACGGTCTATCAAGTCGGCACTGCGGGAACGCTCCCGGCGCTCGCCACCGCGGCGAACACGCCGATCACGATCCTTCCCGGATTTCCCACGACGCTCGCGAAAGCGGCGGGCGCGCTGAATCCTTTCGGGGTCTGGTTCGCCGACGCGAAGACGCTCTATGTCGCCGACGAGGGCGACGGCACCGCGGCCAACGCTGCCATCAGCCAAGCCGCGGGGCTGCAGAAATGGAGCCTGGTGAACGGCGTCTGGCAGTTCGATTACGTTTTGCAGAATGGATTGAATCTCGGCCAGCCGTACAGCGTGGCGAATTATCCCGCGGCGCTGAATCCATCCACGGATGGACTGCGCAACATCACCGGTCGCGTCAATACCGACGGCACGGTTAGCATTTGGGCGATCACATCCACGATCAGCGCGAATGGCGACCAGGGGGCGGATCCGAACAAGCTGGTGATGATCACGGACGTGCCCGTGAATATGAGCGCAACCGCGGCGGCGAATGAGCAATTCGTCGTCGTGAGATCCGCCAACGCGGGCGAGGTTCTCCGCGGCGTGTCGTTCGCCCCGAAGAGCGGCGCCGCACCGATGTCGAATGTGCCGCTTGTCATTTCAGCCGCGAATCCCGGAGCATCGGCCATCGCGCCCGGATCGCTGACGTTCGCCTTCGGACAGGATCTGGCTACGGGAACACCGGGGGAGATTCTGGGGATTCTCCCGACGAAGTTCGCCGGTACTTCGGTGACGGTGGTAGACTCTGCCGGCGTCGCGACGCTCGCGCCGCTTCTGTTCGTCTCTTCAGCGCAGGTCACGTTCCTGGTGCCTTCGACGGCCGCAACCGGGCCTGCACAAGTCGTCGTGACCACTGGCTTCGGCAGCCAAACGGCTTCAAACATCCAGATCGCTTCCCTGGCCCCGGCATTATTCACGATCAATAACGCGGGTGTGCCCGCGGGATATGTGATCCGCGTCGCCGCCGACGGAACGCAAACGTATCAGCAGATCTATGCGATCGACAGTGCCGGCTCAATTGTCGCGAGTCCCATCGACATGGGATCGGCCACGGACAAAAACTACCTTGTGCTGTTCGGGACGGGCCTGCAATCCGCCTCCGCCGCGACCGCCCAAGCGAGCGTTGCGGGAATCCAGGCTCAGGTTCTCTATGCCGGTCCTCAACGAAGCTATCCGGGGTTGGATCAGGTCAACCTTACGCTACCGCAGTCGATCGCTGGGAAAGGAAACATCAACGTCCAACTCTCGGCGGCGGGGATCGTTTCGAATCCGGTGCAGATCGTCGTTCATTAGTCTGAGCGCGCTAGGAAAATTTTGGTGGTGACGGAGGCACTTCCACTAGGTGAACTCACGCGCGTATTGAAAGCGTGGCGCGTCGGCGCTGGAACGGTTGTACCTCCTTGGTCTTGTGTGCCGAAAGGTCGGCCCGTCTTCACGTCCAGGCCTGCATACAACGACAGGATGCGGTGCCGACGGTATTCGAAGCCGCGAGGCTATTCGGTCGATCTTCGCCCCGATACCGTCAGTCCCGGGCAATTCATCATGGGAACGTTCGAAGCGGGTTCGTTTCGGTGGGATCTGCTGACCTCTTTTGAACCGCTCCAGAGGACTGTGGATCTGCGACCTACGCAGACAGCCACAACCGGGGGACTACTCCAGTGGTCTTATGGCGTCGAATACGGCGTTCCTGCACTCATCGGCTGTAATGTTTCCGCTGCGGCTCCCACCCGCGCGGGCGTTTTGTCCCATATAGTCCCGGAGGCTATTGGGACACGACGAGGCAACCTTCTCGACCGCGGACGCCGGAATCACGCGTGCATTGTTCGGATACGGCGTGACCCGGCCAATCGGCCACCACTCGACGGCGAACGCCAGGGGCTTGGGTTTGGCCTGCCTGGGGGAACTCATGTGATTAGGAGGGTGACCACCCTGGGTGACAACCTGCTTAAGTCGCTCTAACTAGCGTCGAGGACAACCAGCACGTGGCGGGCCCGGCTCGCGGCGAGCGGCTTGAGAATCTGCTCCCACGCCAATCCGGTAGACAATTGTGTGGGATCAGAGTCAGATGCGAACAAAACTGATCCTGATCCGTCGCTAGCTCCATGGCCAGCGAAGTAGAGCATCAACGTATCCTCGTCACGCAGGGCAGCGGCAGCGTGCAGTATCTCGTGAAGGATTACCGCCCTCGTGGCGGCTTGATCCGTCAGCAACCTCTCGCCATATCCATGGCCAGAGAGCGTATTGCCAACGTCGGCGGCGTTGCGAGCCGCATAACGTAGGCCCGTGACTCGGCTGCTGGAATAATTTGAAACGCCAACGACAATCGCCCTTCCCCTGGCGGATTGGGGCGAAGGCGGCGGTGAACCTGATTGAACCTTCAGGCCGGAGTTGCGAACGGGAGAACTGGCGCGAAGCGGCGTGAGTAGACTCGAATGTCAGCGCCGGTGTAAAAATCCCCATATAGCCGTTTGAAAATTCCCCACCCTCGGACGAGGGTATGAAGCCGGCCGATCCTCGGTGGAGGAGGGCCGCCATTGCTAAGGGGATCAGACGTGCAACAGCTTATGGAGATGAAGCGAGAGGGCCTCAGCACCCAGGCCATCAGCAAGCTGACGGGTTACGACAGAAAGACGGTGCGGAAGTATCTGCTGAAGCCGGAGACGGTTCCGCGCTATGGGCCGCGCATGGCGCGGCCGAGCAAGCTGGACGCGCACAAGCCGTACTTGCAAGATCGGATGAAAGCCGGCGTGTGGAACGCCCAGGTGTTGTTGCGGGAGCTTCGGAAGCTCGGCTACCAGGGCGGCTACACGATTTTAAAAGACTGGCTGCAGCCGCAGCGAGCCGCCGGGATGGCGACCGCCGTTCGCCGGTTCGAAACGCCGCCCGGCAAACAGGCACAGGTGGACTGGGGACATCTGGGCTACCTGGAAACCGGCGGCGAGCAGTGCCGGGTGTGGGGCTTCACGATCACGCTGGGCTACAGCCGGCGGATTTGGGCGCAAGCGGCGCTGGATCAGAAACTGGGAACGCTGCTGCGGATGCACGAGGCCGCCTTCCGGGAGTGGGGTTCGGTTCCCGAAGAGATTCTGTACGACCGCATGAAAACCGTGTGGCTGGGCAGCGACGAACGTGGCGAGATCGTCTGGCACCCTGTGTTTCTGGACTTCGCGCGGTACTGGGGTTTCCGGCCGCGGCTGTGCCGGCCGTACCGGGCGCAGACCAAAGGCAAGATCGAGTCGGGCGTGAAGTACGTGCGGCGCAACTTCGTGTGCGGGCTGCTGGGCCGCGAGCCATCCTGCCTGATGGATTTCAATACCGAGCTGCGCCAATGGGTGGACGGCGTCGCCAACCAGCGGGTGCACGGGACCACGCGCGAACTGGTGCTGGCGCGATGGGACATGGATCAGTTCAGTATGCCGTTGCTGAATGGCCGGTCGCCCTATCCCTACTCGGACGACGAACTGCGCAAGGTGGCGCGGGATGCCTATGTGAGCTGGCAAGCCAGCCGCTATTCGGTGCCGTGGCAGTACGTGGGCAAGGAAGTTTGGGTACGCGAGCGGGGAGTCGATGTGGAAGTGCATTACGGCGGACAGCGCATCGCGGTGCATGCCCGCGCCGAGCGCCGCCACCAGATCATCACCCATCGTCCGCATCACCAGGGCATTCCGCTCGGGGGCGAAAAAGGCGGCGGCAAGATTCTGATCCAGATGCGGGAGACCGCGCCGTCGGTGGAAGTGCGACCACTGGCCGCCTACGAGAGCGTGGCGATGGGAGGTGTCCGATGACTCCCATCGAACGGCTGCAAACTTCGCTCACCAGCCTGGGGCTGAAAGCAGTCGAGGCTCGCCTGGAGAACCTGTTGGAACAGGCCGCCAAGAAGGCTCCCGGCTATGCCGAGTTCTTGGATCAGCTGCTGGGCTGCGAAGTGGATGCGCGCCGCACGCGCTACTTGCGGGCGCGATTGCAACTGGCGCATCTGCCCTTCGTGAAAACCTTCGACCAGTTCGACTTCGGCTTTCAACCCTCGATCGACGAGAAGCAGATCCGCGAGTTGCGGAGCCTGCGCTTCCTGCACGAAGCCAGCAACGTGATTCTGCTGGGACCGCCCGGCGTGGGCAAAACGCACTTGAGCGTGGCCTTGGCCGAAGCCACCATCCAGTCTGGATTCGGAGCGTACTTCATCACCGCGCACGATCTGGTGGCCGACCTCGGCCGAGCTTATCGAGAAGGACGACTGGACCGGCGCATGCGAGTCTACCTGGCGCCGAAAGTTCTGATCATCGATGAAATGGGTTACCTGCCTTTGGACGAGCTGGGCGCAACGATCTTTTTCCAGCTGGTCAGCGCGCGCTACGAACGTGGCAGCATCATTCTGACTTCCAACAAGAGTTACGGCGACTGGGGCTCGATCTTCGGAGATCCGATCATCGCCACGGCGATCCTCGACCGCCTGCTGCACCATTCGACGACCATCAACATCCGCGGCGAAAGTTATCGCTTGAAGGACCGGCGGAAGGCCGGTCTGTTCCCGCGATCCGAGGAGGAAACCAGGCCAGCCCCCTTTCCCTCCTCAGAGATGTCGCAGAACGGTCCTCGCCGTCAAGGGTCCGCGGCGCCGCGCAAAACCAGCGCGCCCTTGACCGCTCCGGGCCGTTCTGACGGCACTTCCTAATATGAGGGAAAGGGCGCAGAGTAGAAATGCGGCTCTCGGCACTGGCCGGGAGCTTTGGGGTGGGGATTTTTCAACCGGCGAAGTGAGGAATTTTCATCCGGCGTTGACAGGAACTCATCACGTCGGCTTTTAATGTCGAAATGGTTATAGAAATGCACAATGCGGATGCATTTCATAATGAGGTGGACGCGTATCCAGCGATCACCATAATTCGCCGCCAAGTGCAAGGGTCAGCTATAGTCGCCAGTGCTGCACCGGAGGCCGGGAACGTCGGATCGCGGCAACTTCGAGAGGCGCTACTGGCATGCGCACGAAACACCACGCGGGAGTTAGTGACGGGAATACGAACTGCAGTTGTTAAGAGCTGGTTTAAAGGTGCAGACCCTTGGCCGTGCCATTCCCCCGACCAACTTGCGCTCTTACGGAGACTGGAGGACCAATTTCCGACTCTCGAATCGAACGCTAGAGTGGGCATCGGCGTCGCGACAGGGAACGATCAGGTTTTCATTACGAAGGACGCGCGATTAGTCGAGCCCTCCCGACTGCTAAAACTAGCACTGGTGAAAGACTTATGCCAAGGTGCTTTGAACTGGTCCGGGCATTATCTTGTTGACCCATGGGACACCGACGGGCTCGTCGATCTCAACCAATTCCCAAAACTTCGCGGGTATTTCGAGAAACACTCGGTCGCCCTGAAGAAGCGCCATACCGCCACGAAGAATGCGCACGGGTGGTTTAGAACGATCGATCGTGTCACACACTCGCTTATACGACGCCCCAAGCTCTACATCGCGGATATCAAGAATGTACTCGATCCTGTTCTCGACGCGGGCGAGACATATCCGCACCACAATCTTTATTACGTTCAATCGGATGACTGGGACCTCGAAGTCCTGGGCGGGCTGCTTATGTCGGCTGTTGGGCAGTTTTTTGTTGAATCCTACGGTGTCCGAATGCGGG
Source organism: Terriglobia bacterium (assembly GCA_020073325.1). Lineage (GTDB taxonomy): Bacteria > Acidobacteriota > Terriglobia > Bryobacterales > Bryobacteraceae > Palsa-187. The sequence continues at coordinate 10,612 of JAIQFJ010000007.1, forward strand.
GTGGCTACCTCCGATTTCAGGCCCAATACTTACGTCGGATTCGGGTCCCCGACCCAAAGACGATTACGCGAGCTCAGTCCGATGCTCTGAGAGACGCCTTTCGCAAGCGGGACCGACAGCGAGTTGACGCGGATTGCGCTGAAAATCTACAAGGTTGCGCAACAGGAGATGGAGACTGCCCTTGGACATTGAAAAGCGCCTGCGAGACGCCGTTCAGAAGTACTGGAACGCACGAGCGAAAAACAAGGAAAAGCAGATCGAAGGTGGCAAAATCGACGCCGGCACGCGCGGCGAAGTCACCGGTGGCGCGCAGATGGGTGCTATGGAGATCCTCGTCGCGGACATTCTCTGCGATGCTGGCCTGGACAAGCCAGACGTGCGGACCCGCACCGCGCTCGAGCTACCGGGATACTATCGCGCTGAAAAGAAGCGGGACCTTATCGTTGTGTCCGACGGCCAGCTTGTGACGGCAACGGAATTCAAATCGCAGGTTGGCCCCTCGTTCGGCGACAATTTCAACAATCGATCCGAGGAGGCGATCGCAGCGCAACGGACATCTGGATCGCGTACCGCGAAGGCCGCTTTGGCAAGGCCCCAGTCCCATTCTTAGGTTACTTTTTTCTACTCGAAGATCGCGATCGCGTGCGGACGCCCGTTCGGAACAAGAAACCGTATTTTCACGTCGATCCCGCTTTCAATAAAGCCTCTTACAGCAAACGCTACGAACTCCTCTGCCGACGCCTTGTGCTTGAGCGTGTCTACTCCTCCGCGTGCTTGGTGATGGCGACCAATTCACCGAGAACACATCTCACACAACCCGCAAAGGATTTGAGCTTCGCCCGTTTCGTTGCGGCACTGCGAGGCCATGTAGTGACCTTCTTGGAAAGTAGGGGGAGATAAACTTGCCGGTAAAAACGAAACCCGGGCAAGACGTGGACGGATTCTAGCTCCCGTCAGACCACTCCGTGCCTACGAGAATTGTTCTCCTGAAGGGATCCTATCCTGGATGTGAATAGCGATGGCGACATGTTCCGAGTTGGTGGGTAATGTTTCTCAACTTGCGACTCTCAACCGGATCGCGTCATTCGGCGCGTGAAGAAGATCTTGCTTCGTCCCGAGGTATCGCTCCGTCGTCTGAACTGATGCGTGGCCGAGGAGCAGTTGAATCTGCTCCAACTCGCCGCCGGCGGCTCGACACAGCTTCGCACACGTGCGGCGCAGATCGTGAGGTGCGAGGCCGGGGATGCCAATTCCGGCGGCGTACTCCCGGAGCATCTGCCACACGACCTTCTCGCCCAGTCGGTCGCCAGAAACTCGCTCCCGGATAACGGGGCGGAAAACGTGCCCCGCGTCAACACCCGACGCGGTCCACGCGTCGATCGCGACCTTCACCCAATTCGGCATTGGTGTCGTCCGAACACGACCGTGCTTGCCGACGAGATCCACGATGCACCACCGGCCATCACGTTGCTGGATGTGCGCGAACGTGAGCGCGGCGACTTCGGATCGCCGTAATCCACACCCTAGAAGGACCGCGAGAATCGCGCGATCGCGCAAGCCACGAATCGTGGTCACGTCTGGCGCGTTGAGCAGCGCTTGGGCCTGCCGCGCCGAAAGCCAATTACCGGTGCGGACGCCGACACATTTCGTGCTCTTCACGCGGGCGATACCGGCGGCTAACTCCGGTGCGAGCATCCCGTTGTCGGCAGCCTCTGCCGCAAGTTTGCGGATCGCAGACATTCTAATAATGATGGACGACGAGCCCAGCCTGCGCTCCTCCAGCGATACCCGCCACGCGCTCACGGTGGCTTTGGTGAAACCCGGCTGCGGCGCCTGCCGGAACCAAGCCAAGAACTCTTCCAGCGCCATGTTGTACACGCGCTTCGTAATCGGCGACGACACGGAATCGAGCACCATCGCCTTCAATCTGTCCCAGTTTGCGGGCGTTTCCGCCACGGTCAAATCGTTCATTTGGGGTCCCTTTAATGGGCAATATCGGTAACTGCGTCATGTGGACATTACCTCCAAATTCGAGAGCACATCAAGTGGCAAAAACACGGATGGAAACGGCTTTTTCCGGGAGTAAGTGGGCAACGACCCATCAGGGAAGTTCATTTCAGCGGCTTGGGCGTGCACCTCAAGTTGGCGGCCAGAAGGGTTTCCTCTGAATCGAACGGCGCTTTTCGCCGCGTGCGATCTAGGGACGCTCGCTGTCGCTACTTCCTCGTAAGCACGTCCGCCAGAAACCGGAGTTCGGACTCCACTTGGGCGGGATCGGCCACGGTATCCGCAATTTCCTGGCGAAAGAGGTCGCGATAGCGCTTGCGTAGCCGGTGAATGGCAACTTTGAGCGCTCCCTCTGAGGTTTTCATTTCGCGAGCCAGCGCCGCATACGGTGCATCGGACTTCCCGAGAAGAAACACCTTCAACCGTTCAAAATGCTCCGGGCGACCGTGCTGCACGAACTCGTCGCGTAATTTCTCCACGACTCGATCGAGCACCGAAAGGGCCCAGCGTCGTTCGAAAATCCGCTCGGGAGTCTCATCGTGCACGGGCTCTCGCCGGTAGCGGTCCTCGCCCGATGAGAATTCAAGTGGCAGAAGCGCCCCACCGCCGCGTTTGTGCGCGCGCTGGCGGTCTTCTTCATCGGCAACAAAAAATTTCAAGGAGGTCAACAGAAAGGATCGGAACCTGCCCTTTTCCGGGGCGGCGCGATCGAGGTATCGCCCTTCCAGCACGCGGATGAAGAACTCCTGAGTCAGATCCTGCGCCTGATCCACGGGATAGCCGCGCCGGCGCAGATAGGCGTACAGCGGATACCAGTAGTTTTCGCACAGAGAAATCAGAGCTGCCCGAGCCTCTTTCCGTTGGGGATCCGCTGCGGCGATTACCAGCGTCCAACGTGTGGTCGGAAACTGGGACGGTCCCGTAAGCGTGTGCATGGTCTGGCCGTTCGTCATGGTCTCATCCTCAGCGGCATCCCGCCAAACAGAATAAGGAATCCGCCGAGAAAAGTTACAGCGCAATCACTACAGCCTGCCGTACTCTGCTTTGGCGGTCCTGAGGATCTGGACGTCGGGATCTGCGTCTTTCCAGAGTGCGAGAAAAGCCTCGTACGCAGCTTTCGCCTTGGCCTTCTCTCCCAACAGAGCGAACACTCTACCAAGTTGCAAGTGGGCGAGCGCGCCGATTGGGTCCGCGCCTACGATACCGCGATGATCGAGAATCTTCTGAAACTCAGCCGCGGCTTCCGCATTGTGGTGCTCAGCCACCAAAGCTTCGCCGCGCACATAGGCCGAGTGCAAACCGCCAAGATAAAAGTGGTCGTGGTCGAGGCCATTCGCCGCCAGCTCATATTGCTTAGCGCTTTCCAGCCGCTCCACGCTTTCTGCCGGCTTGCCCCGTGCCAGCGCGGCTATCGCGCGAAGAACCGGCGCGTAAGTAAATCTCACAAAGGTATCTTCCGGGAAGCGCTTCTCTAAATCGCCGGCGAGTTCCTCTGATCGAGATGTGTCGCCCGAAAAAGCCAGGGCAAGGCCGATGGCGTATTGGACGTCCCGGCCCCTGGAAAGCTCGAGCGCCGCCGTGGCGCTCCTTTTTCCCTCGGTGCCATTCCCGTAAACGGCTTCCCACACTGCTCGGGCGGCCCGGTAACTCGCTGCCTCCTCGCGTCCCCCCTCTTGCAGGGCTAGATCCACCGCTCGGTTCGATAACCGCTCGGCGACCTGTAAGCGGCCGGAACGAGCCAGGGCAAGAGCATTTGCGTGAGCCAACCGGTGTTCTGCTCCCTGCTTGTCCTTGGCTAGAGCCATTACCCGATCCATCTCGTCCTTGTCCCCCTTGATCACCGCGATATTGTATCGGAGCACCAGATGATTAGCGTTCCCAACCTTGTGTTCGGAAGCTCGCTGAAGAATCGTCTCGGCTTCGGGGAAGCGGTCCAGGAAGAGATAGTCGAACGCAAGACCGCCATAGGCGAAGGAAATGTCGGGATGGACCGCGATCTCTTTTTGCGCCATCTCGATCGCTCTTTCAAACCGGCCTGTCCCCTGTGTGGAAATGCCTCCTAAAAAACCTTGGGCAGTGGGCAGGTCCCCGCCGCGAGGATAGGTCTGATACCACGATTCGAGGGTTTGGTACGCCTTTTCCAGGTTTCCCGTCACATTCCGATCATAGAGGAAGTCGATTGAATACTTCTCGCGATCGCTGACTCGATCTCGCAGTTGCCAGGCTTTTGTCGTGCTCTCGGCTGACAAAAGGGACTCTCCAATAGCGCTATACTGCTGCCCCAACATGGCGTACGCCATCGCGAATTTGGGGTCGATTTCGACGGCTCGGCGGAAAAAGGGTATGCCCGCCTGTTGCCCGCCAGAGTAGTGCACTTTCATGCCGGTGCCGTAAGCCTTGAGCGCGTCCAGTGACGCCGTCGTAGCGTCGGCGAGCGGTGTCGAATGCCTCTCCACTTGAACGAACGATTCGCCAACCCGGGTACGGAATTTGCGGGCGATCTGGCTGAGAGAGTTCAAGACTTCTTCTCGCCTGGCCGCCTGAATCTGCTCTTGATCCAAAACAGTGCCGGTATTACAGTTCTTTGCGCGCAGGCCCAGCACATATTGGCTGCCAAGGCCTGTGATGGAGCCTTCCAGAATCGCGGCGCTGCCCGTTCGCTCGCAGACTTGCTGCGCGATTTCAGGAGTCAGCCGTGCATCTTTCGGCTGTCCCATGAGACCTAGCGTCTGCTGGAGTTGCTGGTCCGAAATAATTTCAAGGAACGGCGATTGTTGAAGCTCCACGGATAACCCCTGGCGTAGCGTGTCGTCGAACACCGGATCGCCGGTCTTGTTATCGAAATCGGCAAGGACAATCGTATCCTTGTCGGTCAATTTGGGTCGCGGCGCGAAATCGCGATGTGAAAGCGACCAGGCCGTTACCCCGATCAACACGAGGACTACGGCTCCCGCGACTGTCGCGAGGGCGGCCAGCCTGTGCCTGCGCAGAAACTTGCGCACTCGATATAGCCGGCCCGGAGGCGAGGCCAGCACCGGCCGGTTTTCCATGTGCCTTTGGATATCACCCGCCAACTCAGCCACCGAAGCATAGCGCCGCTCGCGCGTCTTCTCCAGTGCCTTCATGGCAATCGAGTTCAGGTCGCCGTCGACGAGGCGGCGCAGGGACGCCGGATCGGTTTGGCGGCGCGCGGCGATATCGCTCGCTACCGCGCCCATTGAGGTCAGCTTTCGCGGTAGCGACGGCGCTTCGTCTTCGCGGATCATTCGCAGCATTTCCGCTAGACCGGCGTTGCGCAGGGTGGCGGTGTCGAACGGCACAGCTCCGATCAGCAACTCGTACAAAAGCACACCGAGCGAATAGACATCCGAGGCCTGATCGATATCTCCCGTCATCGTGTCGGCCTGCTCAGGGCTGGCGTACTCCGGTGTCCCGACGATCTGCCCGAACTGCGTCAGCAGCGTGTTCTCTACGGCCCACTTGTCGGTGGCCTTCGCGATGCCGAAATCGATCACCTTGGGAACCGGAGCGCCGTCCTGCTCGGTCACAAGCACATTCGACGGCTTTAGATCGCGGTGGATCACGCCCTTCTGGTGCGCATGTTGGACCGCGCGGCAGACTGCGAGGAATAACGCGAGCCGCTCCCTGGTAGTCATCCGCTTGGTATCGCAGTACTGCGTGATGGGCGCGCCCTCGATGTACTCCATGACGAAGTACGGCCGCCCCTTCGTAGTCGCACCGGCGTCGAAGATTTGGGCGATGTTCGGGTGGTCCATCATCGCCAGCGCCTGGCGCTCGTTGTTGAAGCGGGCCAGCACCTGGGCAGTATCCATGCCGAGCTTCACAACTTTAAGAGCCACGCGTCTGCGAAGGGGCTCAATCTGTTCGGCTAGATAAACAGTGCCCATACCGCCTTCGCCTAGAGGTCGAAGGACGCGGTATCGGCCGAAATCCTCATCACCGTCCAGCGCTGTCGCTGCATCGAGGGTATGTGTTTCGAATTCGTCCGCGCCGACGGAACTCTCGAAAGCGGCAGCGATCAGACACTTCGGGCACAACCCGGCGGGATCACCGGAACCCAATTGTTCTCCGCACTCAGGGCAGTTGGGCATTTTGATCGAATTCGCCGTGCCCATTGTAGTCTCTTTGGTCAAGCTCCTGTAACTTTTCGTCCCGCGATTCCTTATTCGGGACAGGTGAGCCGGATTCGGACCGGTCGCCTGATCGCAGACCCCGAAAGGAAATTCACTTCAAGGAGCGCATATGAAAAACACAACGAGACCTAACACCCTGCCAAGAGCGCGGAACATGCTACGGCGGCATTGGAAAACAGCGCTTGCGACGGCTCTCTACGCCGCCGCGTGCTGTCAACTGGGCCTGGCGCAAGTCGCGCCGCCTTCGATTCTGCAGATCGACGTCGCAAACAATGTTCTGTATGATGAAGACGCCTCCGACGTTTCCAAGTTTGCGACTGCTCCCAATGCTATCCCCGATTCCCACGCTGGGAAAAACTTCAACCGGGCGGTGGGCGTCGCCGACATTGTGGCCGTCGATGGCCAGCCCGTGACGGGGACTCATATGCGCTCCGCGGTGAACGTTGGTCTCAGGACGGCCCCCGTCCCCGGCCAGGCCATCGCTGACACTGTGCGGGTTGGTCTGGCCATATTCACGTTCGAAATCTTGAAAAGTGACGGTACGCCGATCGGGACCATCATGACGGAAGGATTCGCTGGTGGCACTGCGCCACCCGGGGCTCCCTTGACTGCGACGGCAGGAGGTAACTTCGTGATTACAGGTGGCACGGGAGCATTTCTCGGCGCTCGCGGGCAAATGGAGATGGTGGCAAATCCGCCAGGAGTGGCTTCTCAACGGGGAGCCTCCATAACAGAGGACCCCGCGAACCGCCGCCTTAATGGAGGCGGGACACAACGGTATGTAGTCCATTTAATCCCGATGTCCGCCCCGCAAGTTGTGATCACTGCCGGCGGCCCGGCCGTCACCCATTCCAGCGACTTCTCTCTGGTTACTGCGTCTAAGCCGGCCGCGCCGGGCGAGGTCTTGTCTCTGTTTGCTACAGGGCTTGGTCCGACGGTGCCCGCAGTCGATCCAGGGCAGTCCTTTCCGTCCAGTCCTTTGGCCACCGTCAATTCGCCCATCGAGGTGAAGGTGAATGGGAATTCCGCCGAGGTGCTCGGAGCAGCCGGCTTGCCCGGTTCGCTAGGAGGTTACCAGGTGAACTTTCGGATGCCTTCGGATGCGGCAAGAGGAGTGGCCACCATTCAGGTGAGCGCAGCCTGGATCACCGGCGCGCCTGTCAGCATCACGGTGCAGTGAAGCGTCAAATCGGAGGCAACATGTCGTTGTTCCCGTGTCATGAGCTTGTTGTTGGCGGGTCGGCGCTGCCCTCGCCAGTCGTTTCCCGGCAGTACGTCATTTCGATCTGCGCGGGTGGTGCGGCGCCGGCTTGCGGCCTGATGTGCAGCATTATCGGAAAGTGATCATTGGCCGTGTGAGAAACAACGGGATACTGGAAACGGCTACTCTCCTTTATTGGATGCGGTTTTGATATGGCACTTGCCATTGGTGCAGTTCGCTTTCGTTGCGAAGGCGGTCCCACCCGTTCGGTGGCAAGAGCCACATGAGGCTTTCTGATCCTCTTCTTTTGAGTGAGGCGGCTTGAACGCCAGAGGGGCCTTGGAGTCCTCAGCGAAGAGCCCGGGATGGCACACTCTGCAATTCCCGTTTTCGCGCTTTACGTGCGTGGCGTGATCAAACGCCACATTTCCTAACTTCACAGTAAAGGTCAGTTTCTCGGGAACCTTTTTGTCTTGCGCTTGCAATGTCGCAAGACCGAAAACCATCAGAAGAATACCGATAGCACTTTTGCGCATAGTCCTTCTCGATCCATTGCCCGGCTGCGGTAGGTTCACTCCACTGCAGGCCGAGGATTGTCACCTATTCGTCGTCCACCACTTTCCACGTCTTGTCCGGATTGAAGCGCCTCACCGCACGTGCCAGAGTTGGCGTCGCAGGGCCGAGGTCCTTTTGATAGATCACGCCGTGATGACTCACCAGGAACGTCTTGATGCCGGAGACGCCGTATTCGGCGGGCCACGCCACCAACGCGAACCCACCGATCATTTCCCCGTTGACCACATAGTCCATGGCTCCGCCAGGAGCATCAGGCCCCTGCGCTCGCAAAATGTGGAAATAGTAGCCGTGATAAGGGACCGGCTTCTTGCCCTGCGCTTCCAACCTTGCGGCTGCGGCCTCGGCGAACGATTTCGGGACCAGGTTGTTCTGTTCGCCTTCCTGGTAGAGTCCGTCTTTCTTGCCGGGTGAGTTGATGATGTGCTGCGCGTATTTCAGAATTCCATGAGAATCGCGATCGTGCGACGCGTACTCCATCTGAGCTTCCACGTATCCGCGGCACACATCGATTGCGATCATTTCATGGCGCCCAATGCGGCGCGCGCGAATTTCGAGCTTGCCCTGCGCCGCATCGAAATACCATCGACCACCCTTGCGAACGAGCGGCACAGGAAACGGCCAATCGTTCTCACCGGCGACGACTGTCGCCCGATCAGGGTTGCCAGGCTCGGATTCGATGCGCATGCTCGTATGCGCGCGCGCGACAAAGTTCTCGCGCATGTGCTGTTCTCCGGTTGCGTCACGGGAATCAACGATCTCTTTACCGGCCGCTCCGAACAGATTCAACATGGCCGCGCTGTCGTTTCGTGATGCCGCGTCGATGAGTGCCTGGGCAGCTTCTTGCGGAGTCGCGAAGCTTCGCGGCTGCGTAGGCTGCGGAGCGGCTGCGATCCATCGAACGGCGGCCGTCAAAACGAATACCGCAAATGTGAGTTTCTTCATGATGCCTCCTCCTTCATGCGCGAATCGCTAGCATTCTCTTAGCCCCCTCTTCCTCTTCGCGGGGGAGGCGCAGGTCGCGATTCGGGCGCGGACGGTCTTGATTGGGGAGCCGCCGGCTTGGCCGTGGGAGCCGTCGGCATACGTGCAGGCGCGCTGCGCGCGGGTCCGATACTCGAAAATCCACGCTCAGATTGCGTCTGCGCCGCGCGGCCGTTGTCCTGTCCTCCGAACACGCTGCGGTTCTGAGCGGGCGGGGCATTTTGCGGAATCTGGCGATTTCCGAGGCGTTCGCCTTGACCCGGGACCCCCCCGCGGACCTGCGGCGGGCTTGGTTGAGGTTCAGGGCGCTGCGCTTCGCGAACTGGAGGACGCTCGCCAGGAATCGGTATGGTAACGTGCTGTTGCGGCGGCGCCGCTTGGGGCGCGCGCGGTTGCAGCGGACGATTCTGCTCAAATCCGCGGTACTGTCGATTCAATTCGGGCCGCGCATACGGAATACCTTGGCGATGAGTCGAATCGTGAGTCCAAGTCGTTGTTCCGTGGTCGCCCCTCCGGCCGCCGTTGAAATTGTACTCATGGATGAAGCTGTCGTTGACCACTACGTTGTGCGCTCCCCAACCGGGTTGCCAGCCCCAACCACCCCATCCATGCCAACCGGCTCCGAAGAAGAAGCCTAGATTGATGCCGGTTCCGAAACCGAAACCGAGACCACCGTAAATCACGGTTCTTGGAGGCCACCACCAGCGCGGATATGGATACCAGACAGCCGGGCCCCAGATCCATGCAGGATCGTAAACCGGCACATAGATGATGTTGGGATTCACTGGCAAGATCTCGATCACTGGCTGACCGTTTTGAAACCCCGCAACGACGTTTTCCTGAGGACTTGAAGCTAGCTTGCCGGCCTGCTGCGCCAATGCGCGCATCCTTTGGATCGCATCCATGACGTCCTGCTGCTGCGCGAGAAATGCGTTGCCCAGAGTCGTTGTCCAGGTGACGTCGTCGTTCAGGCGCTTGAGCACGTCGGGGAACATGACCAGCGCCTGAACGCTGGCGTCCCAGTTCTGTTGGGCGGCCGCTTCGGCTAGAGCGGGCCCCTGCAACCCCGGGTTTCGCTGAGTCCATTGATAGGCCTGAACCACTTCCAGCGGGTACGTCGACGCCACCAGGAGTTGGCTGAGGAGTGGATCGGGATACAGCGCAATTGGAGCAACCAGATCATTGAGCTGGTTCGGGGATAGGAGTTGATCCGGCGGAGGCAGCATGGGCTGTGCAGATGTGAGGCCGCCGGCAAGAATCACGGAACAAACAACCGCTGCCATGAACTTCATGGCTTGGGCGGAAGACAGGTTCTCAGTCATAAAAACCTCTCAACGCGCAGCCTAGGGCTGCTACTTTCGAGCGGGAGAAATGTTGCTTTCGGTCGGAGGGCCGAGGACAGTGCGCGTGAGCGTCCCGTCTTCAGCGATCGTCTCGATGCTGACCACTCCGTTCGGCCACGCGACGACAATATGGTTCCCGCTCACTGCGATGTTAGGCGTCGGGTAGCTTGTCTTCTCCTTTTGTCCGACTAGTTCCTTTGCCGCTGTAAGCGCGCCCAATCCGGCGAAGCCTTGGTTCCCGGGTAAACCTGGGACATTGATGCCACCAGGGAGCTTCGGCAAGCCCGGGATTTGCGCCATCATGACGCCGTAAACGAGAAGAGACAACACAATCACAATCGTCGGCAAAACGAAGCGCAAATTTCTGGAAACGTACGTTCTCATTTCGAACCTCCTTAAGCTGCGACAGGTTTCGGCATGCCGGCGGCGGCAGCGCGTTCGTTGCGGATCGCGTAGTGGTATTCGGGGACCGGCAAGGCAGCCTCCCCAAACGCCTCGCGGATGACGCGATTCGTATCGAAATAGACCTGCCAATAGTTGGCGTTGCTGCAGTACGGCCGAACCGCAAGCACCGGACCTGCAAGGTTGAACGTCAGGATCTCGATCTCCGGCGCCGGATCCTTCATTACGTTGGGAATGGCCGCAATACGGGTTTTCAGGAGCTGGGTGGCCACGCGGTGATCCGCCCGATGATCCAATTGCGCCGTCAACTCGACACGGCGGAACGGATTGGCCGAAAAATTTTGAATCGTATCGGAAAAGACTTTGTTGTTGCTAACGATGTGACGCACGTTGTCCAGCGAATTGATGATCGTCACAAATAATCCGATCTCGTCCACTGTTCCTGTGGCACCACCGGCAGTGACAAAATCTCCGACTTTGAATGGCCGCAAGAGGACAAGAAAAACACCTGCGGCGAAATTCGCGAGCAATCCGCTCCAGGCCATTCCAATGGCGAGAGCGATGGCGGCGAAGATCGCGGCAAAGGTCGCTGTTTGAACACCGAAGAAACCTAGGATCAGGACGATCAGAATCACGTTCAGTGTGGCCGTCAACGAGGAGCGAACATAACCGATCAACGTCTCATCGACTCCACCACGCTGCATCATTCGCGCGAGGAAGCGGACCGCGAAGCGGGCGAGCCAACGTCCGATAATCCACAGTGCGATCGCGCCGAGTATCCTGATGCCTGCCTGCGTCGCAAGATTGGCTACGTTTTGGAACCAAGCATTTGTATCCATACAACTCTCCTGGAGAAGCGGGCAACGATGTGCCTCTAGGGCACCAGCCATGCGGCTGGCGTTTTCACTGCTGGAGAGTGTGCAATTGAGTAGCCCAGACGGATCGTGGAGATAAGCCAGCAGTCCGGCTTGGTTTTTAGCGATCCGCTGCAAGGCCCGTTGCAAGCAAATAAGCGAAATCACTCAGGCCAGCCGAGCTCGGCGAAGCGATTCCGCAGAGTTACAGATGCTGCGCAGGACTTCGAATGCACCATGTGGCGCACTCACGACAGTGTTCGGAGGCGGAGCGTCTACTCAGTTTCACGCTACTCTTTGTGGTACGCCGAGTGTGATCGCAGCACACCATAGCGAAATCACGCCGAAACTGGGGCAATTCGCGCGTCTAACAGAACGGTGCACTTTTCTAAGCGAGGAAATAAGCCTCAAAACGTGGACTGCGAAGTGCACCTTTTATCAATGCTGAACCGCAAAAGATCGGCTGGTGTGCCAACGCGAATGAGTACGGCATGTCAGGCGCACGCAGTTCGGTTTGCGAAACGCACTCACGTGATCGAAGGAGGATATATGAAATGGGCACGACTGATTCTCGTGCTGGTTACAGCGATTTCGCTCGCGGCCGCGCCACAAGGCACCCCAAAGTCCCAGGCGAAAGAAGCCCAGAAATCGACTGAAAAAGCGATAACCAAGGCGGCTCCAGCGGCCGAGTTGATCGACATCAACTCCGCAACCGCCGAGCAACTCGACGCACTGCCCGGCCTCGGCAAAGCGTACAGCGAGAAGATCATCAAGAACCGGCCGTACCGAGCCAAGAATGAATTGGCCGACAAAAAGATAATCCCGGCATCGACCTACGCGAAGATCAAGGACAAGATTATCGCCAAGCAGAGGTAGCGCTGCCTCTCCAGGGTTAAACACGGAGGAGAAACACATGAAGAAATGCATGGGCAAGTCTCTGCCGCTCTTTAAAGGGCGTCTATTCGTCCTAGTGTTAACTTTCGCAGCAGTCGCCATGGACACTTGGGCTGACCAGGTGGTATTGAAGAACGGCGACCGTGTTACCGGGAGCATTCTTAAGAAGGAGGCCAAAAGCCTTACGATCAAGACAGATGGGTTCGGCGTCATCACAACGTCGTGGGACCAAGTTGAGTCGATAACAGCTGAAACGCCTGTGACCGTCGTGCTCCAGGACGGCAGGACAGTCCAAGGCACGCTTGCCACGACAGGCGGGAGAATAGATGTTACCGCGAAGGACGCGAAGTTTATAGTGGCGCTTTCCGACATTGCAGCGATCCGGAATGCCGACGAACAGAAAAGCTATGAAAGGCTGCAAAAGCCAGGTTGGGGAGACCTGTGGAGCGGAGGCGCCGGCGTCGGATTCGCAGGTACGGCCGGCAACGCGCGGACGCTGACCTTCACGACAAACTTCAACGCATCCCGGCTAACGAACACAGACAAGACTTCAGTCTACTTCAACGCCATCAAGGCATCAGCTTTTGTGAACGGCAAGAACTCCGATACTGCGCAGGCGCTTAGAGGAGGCTTAGCTTACGATCACAACCTCACTTCGCGACTGTTTCTGGACACCTTCAACGATTACGAATATGACAAATTCCAGAACTTGGATCTTCGATTTGTCGTCGGCGCAGGCCTCGGTTTCCACGCCGTTAAGACAAAGCGAAATCAACTGGACCTTCTCGGTGGGGTCGATTTCAACCATTCGAGTTTCAGCACTCCGTTGATACAGGACTCAGCCGAAGCGTTTTGGGGAGACGGCTACAACTACAAACTGAGCGCGGCCACGACGTTCTTTCAAAGCTTTCGGATGTTCAATGACCTGTCACACACGGGTGACTACCGGATGAACTCCGACATCGGGGCATCAACGAAGATATCGAAGTGGCTCAATTGGAATCTCTCGATCAGTGATCGATATCTGAACCACCCGGCACCCGGTCGGAAGACGAACGATTTCCTCTATACCACCGGCCTGGGATTCACATTTGCGCAGTGATATGTTCCGCGTGCTTGGTTCTTGGAAGCGCAAGGAGAGGAATGAAACTGAGGTTGACGCCCAAGGTCAATTTCATGAAGAAGGTAGAAGTGGAGGCTGAATATGTCGATTTTTGCATGGATCATCTTGGGGCTGATCGCCGGTTTCATCGGCAGCAAGATCGTTAACAAACAGGGCGAGGGTCTCATCTTGGACATCATCCTGGGAATTGTCGGCGCTGTAGTGGGGGGATGGTTGTTTCGGATGTTCGGCGGAACGGGCGTGACCGGACTGAACATCTACAGCCTGGCTGTTGCCGTTGTTGGCGCTGTCGTTGTCTTAGTCGTGTACCATGCCTTCCGGCGCGCAACATGAGGTGTTCGCGGCGCTAATCCGCGTACCTCGCTCTCCTGCTGACCTTGCGGGCAGCGAGCGGTCCCAGGGAAAGGCCATTAATTCATCATCGGTAGCGGCCCGGCTGCGATCTAGCTAACCTTGAGCCATGGATCTTATTAGGATACTCTCCAATCTACGCCAGGAGTTGCAGCAGGTAGATGCGGCCATCATCGTCGTGGAGCGTCTCGCGTTGGGTTCCCGCAAGCGTCGTGGTCGGCCGCCAGCTTGGATGAAGGGCACGAGTCTCCCAAAAAAGCGGGGAAGACCGCGTGGCAGCAAGAACAAACTCAAAACCGCGCGCGCTACGTAGACTGCCTGAAGGCAACTGGGCGGGGAAGATCCGACTCCTGACCGCATCCAGGACACAGGCAGTGTTGAAAGGCGCAGAGAGATGGGTTATTTGAGGTGCTCGCGCATGGCCCGCCGGATGGCTTCGCACTTCTTCTGTACCGTCTCGATGTGCTTTTGTTCGTCCTCGAACTCCTTTCCGAGCAGGCGTCTAGATCGTTTCACTACGCTGTCCAGCTCCTGAACGGCATCGCGATACTCTCGCATCAACCTGTCCCATTCGGGGCCTAACATGAACGAGCGTTGGCATTCTGGCTGCCAGTTGTGGGTAGCCGGACATTGAGGGGTCCGGCTACCAGCCTTTGGGACGACGACGGAGCCGCACGGCCCAATAGTCGGCGACCCCTACCGTATGGTGTTCTCCACCTGCGGCAAGTCTCATATAAATTTTCTTCGGGTGACAAGCCGACTGAGAAAACATAAAGGCTCGCCGAACCACGCCAGGAATTCTTCAAGAGCCATGTTGTACACGCGTTTCGTAATCGGAGACGACACCCTGTCGAGGACCATCTGCTTGAATCTGTCCCACTCCGCGGGCTTTTCCAGCACGGTCAAATCGTTCATTGTGGGTCCTTTTAATAACCATTACCGGAAGCTTGGACTGCCGCGAGTCCGGATTCATTCCGGTAATGTGAAATATCTGCCTGTGCACGGAGCTGGCAATTGAGTCAGCGCTGTATGTAGTCTCGCGAGACGTAGGCCTCATTGAACAGCAAATTGCGCAGCTTTACTGGGCCGATCAGGCGGCCAGTTCGAATCCGCCTTACCCGACACGAATAAGGAATCGTGGGGTGGAAGGTTATACCGTGCAGGAGTGAAAGGCGTAGAGCGAAGCTTCCTTGCACCCCACGCTGGGATAGCATCGCGGGCGAGCGGGCAGATCGCGCCGCCACCCGCGATACGGCATAACCCCCAGCTTGCGGACGCCCGAGTGTGCCTGGAAGCCGCTATTGCCTCCAGTCGCCCACCGGAAACTGCCTCCGCGCCTCGCCGGTGTAGACAATCGCAACGGCGCCCGAGTCGGTGCAAATGTACTTAAATCCGTTCCCGCCATCGTCGATTACGAAGGAGTAGTGAGACGAGCGGCCGCTGGAACCCAGGACCGTGATCGTGCCGGTGCAATCAGGATTCACCGTATAGGTGCCCGCTTGGGTCCCCTGGCCTATGTTGCCGTTTTGGCTGGAGGTGGAAGCGCCTGTAATAGCGCCATTTCCGTCGAAGGTGAACGTGCCGACAACGGCAATCGGGCCGGCTGCCATGGCGGGCGCGAGAACGGTTCCGGTATCTCTGCGAGAGAAGGTGCCCATCAGGCTGACGTTAGAGCATCCTTTTTCGGCGGCCTTCGCTGCGGGCGCAATGCCCAGAGCGAGTATGGCGACTGAGGCGATGGCGAAAGCTTTGGCGATGGTGCTGTGTTTCATGACGAATCTCCTTTAGTTTGGGTCGATCAAGGTGGCCAATCAGGCTCACCTGCCACGAATAAGGAATCGCGGTGCCGGAGGTTACAGCCTCTGGGACGAAAAGGTGTAGACTAGCTGTGCAATCCGGCCGAAATGCCACAGTGCCCTCAGTGCGAAGCCCAATTGGGTTCGAGTGATCCCGCGGGGCTGTGCCCGAAGTGCCTGATCCTGGGCGCATTCGACAGCTCGGTTGGCACCGCCGAGTCCGAGACTAGGTTCTACGCGTGAGCGCCGTAGGTTCGCGGTTTGTCGGCATAAAGGACCGGCGACGGAGGCTCTGTTGGCAACCGGCGCGACTTTCAGATTTCGGCCTCTGGCTCGGCCCGAATTCGGATATTCCTGCTTGTCGAGAATCTGGCGGCAGGAGGATGCCCAGTTTCACGCGCAAAGCTATCTTGCCGATGACCCATGGCATTCCTTTGCGCTGGGACGCCCAGAGGGTGATGTTCGCGCCGATTACGAGTATGCTCCGCGAGCTACAACAGAGGCCAGCCTTGCTTTTCGCGAATTTTACGCCCCTCGCGATGCGGTGCACGACTCGTTCCTGGCCGACCCGATTCCGCGCGGAGCGATGCAGAGGATCGGTGATTGCCACGCAATTGCGATCTCGATCAAACGTCCGTATACCGGCGTTGATGGCATCGTATTCACTCTGAAATTGCCGGTCATTCGCGGACTTGGCCCAGATTTGCAAGCTGTCCACGACGACTGCCGGACAGGCGTTTTGCACGCCGGATCCCCAGGGAGAGCGGATGAGGCGTTTGAGCTCCGTTCCATCCGCGAGAATCGCATAGATCTCGCAATCACCATCATGGTCACTGGTGCGCGCGAAAATCACTCAGCCCGGCGAAGCTGAACTTCTGCATACCATACCAGGGATCGGCGGTTCGAGAAGAGATCGAACGCGCCGAAATCTCGACTTCATGAAGCGCGACTTTGCGCGACGGGCCCAGCATCCCACCGTTCCAGCTTCGGCGCGATAGCCTATGGGCGCAGGACAACATTCAACGACTCGGCGCAAACGCCGACCAGTCGATCGATTTCCGTCTCGGTGATCACCAGCGGAGGCGCGAAGTACACAGCGTCGCCGGGCGCCGGATGCGGACCGCCCGCAACGCGCGTGCGGGTCACGACCGCGCGCTTCATCATCTCCGACTGCAGGCGCGCGGCGATCTTCCGGTCGCCGGGAAAATTCTTCTTGCTGGCGCGGTCCTCCACCAGTTCCACCGCCGCCAGCAGACCTTTGCCGCCGCGGATGTCCCCCACGTAAGGATGATCGCCGAAGGCGTCGAGCAGGGCCGCATGCAGCCGCGTCCCCATGGCCGCCGCGTTCTCGCACAGATGTTCCTGTTCGACGATATCGAGATTCTTCAGGGCAACGGCGCAGCAGGCCGGGTGGCCCGAGTATGTGTAGGCATGCATCCAGCGTTCTCCCGGAGGCACCGAATCGAGCGCTTCCTTGATGGCCGGGCTCACCATCATGCCGCCCAGCGGCAGATATCCGGAAGTGACGCCTTTGGCGAAGGTGAGAATGTCCGGCTGAATGGCCCAGTGATCCTTTGCGAACCAGCGGCCGGTGCGGCCGAAGCCGGTGATCACCTCGTCTCCGATCAGCAGGACCTGGTGACGCGAACAGATCTCGCGGACGCGCGGCCAATAATCGTCGTCGGGATAAATCACGCCGCCCGCTCCGTGAATCGGCTCGCCGATGAACGCGGCAACAGTGTCCGGGCCCTCGCGCAGGATCGCTTCCTCCAGTTCGCGAGCGGCGGCCTGCCCGATGGTTTCGCCGGATTGAGCGCCTTCGAAGCGATACGGGTAGCACGTCTGGATATGAACGAAGCCCGGCACGCGCGGCTCGAACATTTTCCAGAAGGCGCCCATCTTGGTGGCGCTCATCGCCTGCAGCGTCACGCCGTGATACGCTTCGCCGCGGGCGATCACCTTGATTTTTCCGGATTTTCCAGCGGCCTTCCAATAAAAGCGGGCCGTCTTAAAGGCGCTTTCGTTCGATTCCGCTCCGCCGCAGGTGAAAAATACGGCTTCCATTCCGGATAATTTCGAAAGCCGCCCGGCCAGCGTGATGGCCGGAATATTCGACGACCCGGCGTAGGTTGAACAATAGGCCAGCTCTTTCATCTGCGCCGCGGCCGCTTCCGCCAGTTCGGCGCGGCCGTGGCCGACGTTGACGTTCCAGAGCCCGGACAGACCGTCCATATATTCGCGGCCGTCGGCATCGTAAATTTTGGTGCCGCGCCCGCGAACGTAGATCACCGGCTCAGTGTGATCGTGAAGCGAATGAATCAAGTGTTCCTGATCGGTTTTGATGAGATCGGCGACCGTCATGATTTCTCCTCTGAATTAAAAATAGCGGTGACCAGGCGTGGATGCCTGAATCAGAATGTCGGCGGCGTGTTCACCCATACCAGGACCGCTTCCTGTTCGCCGGGAACGCTCCACCGATGCGTCTGGGAGCTCGAAAAATACAGGCTGTCTCCTTTTTCGATGCGATAGTGCTCCACTTCATCCAGCCAGATTTCGAAGCAGCCGCTGAGGACAAAAATGAACTCTTCACCGTGATGGAAGTAAGCGCCGCCGCTCGAAGTTCCCGGGGCCAGGCGATAGAGGTGCGGCTCCATCACGTGCGTTCCCATGCTCAGCAGCTCGATGTTCACGCCCGGTTCGTTGGAAAGCTGGGGGCGGTCCCGGGGACGGACTAATTTACGCGGCTTTTTCGCGCTTCCGAAAAACGACAATACGTTTGTTCCGTAAAACACCGCCAATTTCTGCAAGGTCGCGAGCGACGCGTTGACCTGGCCGCGTTCCAGACTGCTCAGAAAACTCACCGAGAGGCCGCAGCCCTCGGCGGCTTCGGCAAGCGTCATATTTCTCGACTGTCGAAGTCGCCGCAGGTGTCGCGCGATCGAGGCGGCCGAGGAGGATTGGAGTACCGAAGTCCGGCGCGGCCCGTCTTTGCCCGCGATCTTCAGCCGGATAGCTTCGATGCTGAGCTTGTTTTCGTCGCGCAGCCGGCTCACGTACTTGAGGTGTTCCACCTGCGAGGCCGTGTACAGGCGCCGCCCGCCGGGGGTCCGCTGCGGATCGACCAGGCCCAGGTTCTCCCACATCCGCAGCGTCGAGGCGCTCAGGTCCAGAATCCGGGCGACGTCTGAAATCGAGAAGCGGGGGCCGATGTCCGCAACGCGGCGAATCATAGTTCTGGCGCGCATCCTTCGCATTATAAGCCTATGCCCGGCCGGACGCGATTCCTTTTTTGTTACAGAAAAACTGTAGGAGCACAAGAAAGTTCTTGACACCGAATACGGCCCGCGTAGAATGGAGACACCCTCGGTCCCTTTTGAGGAACGGACTGTACGACCACGCGTTCAGTCTAAACAGCAGTGTGGGAGGTGAGCGATGAACAATCCTATGATGCGAGGTATTCTCGTCCTGGTTTTTCTGTCGTCGGCTGGGGCCCAAACCGCGGAGACCGGGGCGGTCTCGGGGACGGTTCACGATCCCTCGGGCGCCGTGGTTGCAGGCGCTGCCGTCGATGTGACCAATGCCGGGACGCGACTGACCCGCTCGCTGCGAACCGATAACAGAGGATCCTTTGTCGTCGGGTTGCTTCCGCCGGGCGACTATAGCATCAACGTCACTGCCGACGGCTTTCAAAAAGCCCTGGTCAGCGGCATTCATGTGCAGGTGACCGAGGTGAGCGTCACCGATATTGCGCTCCAGGTGGGGTCGGTGACCTCTGAAGTCAACGTAAGCACCACCGCGGAGTTGGCGCAGACGACCACAGCCGCGCTGGGGCGCGTGGCCAATGACCAGGTGATCACCGGACTGCCGCTCGCCAACCGCAACTTCACGCAGATTCTGGGGCTTTCGCCCGGCGTGTCGGTGGAGCTCTCCGATGCCGGCCAGCTTGGCAAAAACAATCAGAACGTCACCGCCAACGGCGTGCGCCCCACCTTCAATAATTTCCAGTTCAACGGCATCGACGCGAACAATATCGCCGAAAACTCAGCCACCGGCTTCGGCCCCGAAGTGAGCCTCGCCGTGCCGGCGCCGGACACCATCGCCGAATTCAAGGTGCAGACCGGACTGTACGATGCGAGCTCGGGCCGCAGCGCCGGAGCCAACGTCGATATCATCAGTAAAACCGGTACCAATCAGCTCCACGGAACCGCGTGGGAATTTCTGCGCAACGACGATTTCAACGCCAACACGTTTTTTCTGAACCGCAACGGCCAGCCTCGGCCGGTGCTCAAGCAGAATCAGTACGGCTTCGTTCTCGGCGGCCCGATCCGCAAGGACAAAACGTTCTTCTTCGGCTCCTACCAGGGGACCCAGCAGCGCAACGGATTGTCGACGGCGGGCTCGGCGTCGGTGTTTTTGCCGGCGCTGACCGATGACCGGTCGGCTGCCGCGCTGGGCGCGCTGTTCGGAGGCAAGGCCGGGCAGCAGGGCGGCGTTGCCGTCGCGCGCGACGGATCCAACATCAATCCGATTTCGCTCAAGCTGCTCCAGTTCAAGCTGCCCAGCGGCCAATACCTGATCCCGACGCCGCAGGTGATTCTGCCCAACGGCACCGGACAATCGTCGTTCTCCTCCCCGGCCAAGTTCACCGAGCACCAGTACACTCTGAATGTCGACCATAACTTCTCGAGCAACGACACCTTGAGCGGACGATTCTTCTATTCGACCGATCCGCAATCGGGACCCTTCGCGCAGGGCAACAGCTCGGCCAACGTGCCCGGATTCGGGCTGGTGGAGCGCGACCAGAACCTGATGGTCGCGCTGATTCAGAACCACACCTTCAGTCCCAGCATGATCAACCAGGTGAGCGCGGGCTACACGCGCTTTGACGGTTATCACATCGTGGACCAGCCGATCAGCAATTCCGACATCGGGCTGACGCCGCCCACGGGACTTGCCGTGATTCCGACCATCGTCGTGAGCAACTCCTTCATCCTCGGTCCTCCGCTGCAGGACCTGTTCACTTCCGTCTCCAATACTTTTGTGGCGAAAGATGTGTTCTCCTGGACCAAGGGCCGCCACTACCTTCGTTTCGGATTCGAAGGAGACCGTCGGCAGGTGAACATGAATTTGCCGTTCGAATCGAACGCGCTGCTGAATTTCCTCAGCTTCCAGGACTTCCTGCTGGGTATGAGCGCGGCGCAGAACGGAAGCCAGTTCAGCAACCTCTCCTCTTCGGCCGGCGACACCGGAATCACCGATCGCCATTACCGGTACAAAGCGTTTTCGACCTTCGCGCAGGACGATTTCAAAGTCTCCACGCGGCTGACGATCAACGCGGGATTGCGCTGGGAATATTTCGGTCCGCCCAGCGACACCGAGGGCCGCGTTTCGAACTTCGATCCGAAACTGGCGCTGGCCGAGCCTCCCGCCAGCGGAACGCTGACCGGCTACACGGTGCCCTCGGGTTTTCCTGGCACGGTCCCGGATGGCGTCACCCGAACGTCGATCAATACGCTGTGGAACTCGCGCTACGGCGACTTCGCGCCCAGGGTCGGCGCGGCGCTGCGCCTTCTCGACAAACACAGCCTGGTGCTGCGCGGCGGCTACGGCCTGTATTTCCAGGCCTTATCGAACCAGGTGGCCGATCAGTCGATCCTGGCGCTGCCGCTGGTGGTCCATGCGGCCAATTCGGGAGTTCTCAACGCGTCGGCGTCTTTCGCACAGCCGTTTGTTCCGGCGCTGCCGCCGAACGAATCGTTCCCGGTCTGGCTTCAGCGCACTCCCACCAGCGCGCAGGCGCCCACCTTCATTCCAAGCGATCTGCTTGACCCCCACACGCAGACTTACAGCGTCGATCTCCAGTATCAGCCGGCGCAAAGTTTCCTGCTGGATGTGGGCTACGTCGGCACCCGGTCGAGCAATCTGCTGGTCTGCCTCGGATTCAATCAGCCGCTGATCGCTTCGGCGTCGAATCCGGTCCACGGGATCACCACAACGAGTTTGTCGAACGCGGCCCAACGCGTGCCGATCCTCGGCCTCAGCAGCGGCGCCAGTTCCTGCCGGAACGTCGGCTACGCCAACTACAACGCGCTTCAGGCGAGCCTCACGAAGCGCTTCTCCAAGGGCCTTCAATTCCTGGCCAGCTATACCTGGTCGAAGAATCTGGACGTGGCGTCGGGGCAGGGCTCCTCCGAAGACCTGGGCGGATTCTCGGGCGACCCGACGTATGTCCCGGGAGCCTACGGTCCGTCCGACTTCGACCGCACGCAGCGGCTGGTCGTCAGCTTCGTGTATGAAGTGCCCGGTCCGAAGTCGCAATCGGCCCTGCTGCGGAATACGCTGAGCCACTGGTCCTTCAGCGGGATTCTGCTGGCCCAGTCGGGGGTGCCGTTTTCGGTGACCGATTCGCGGACCGGCACCATCTTTGCCCGCTCCGGCCGCGCGCAATGCAGCGGACTCGATCCCAATACGTCGGGCTCCATCGAATCGCGCCTGGGCCACTACATCAATACCGCGGCGTTTCTCGGGCCGCCCGCTTTGTTCGACGGCACCGGCTTCGGAAACTGCGGACGCAACGACATTCGCGGACCCGACCAGAAAAACATGGACCTGGCGGTCTCTCGCGCGTTTCCGTTCCACCGCGAAGGCATGGCGATCAATTTCCGCGCCGAAGCTTTCAACCTGACCAACCATCCGAACTTCGGACAGCCAGGCTCGAATCTCGCTTCCGCGGCCACCTTCGGCGTCATCTCGACCACGGTCAGCAATCCGCGCATCCTGCAGCTTGCGCTCAAATTCATGTACTGAGGAGATCCCGCTTCTCATGCGAATCGACAGGCTGGTGGGGAAGCTTCTGGCGCCGACACTGCTTTCGGCAAGTCTCTTATCCGCGCAGAATAACGCGGACCTGGTGCTGATTCACGGCAAAATCCTCACCGTCGACGCCAGGGATTCCATCGCCGAGGCGCTCGCGGTGCGCGATGGAAAAATTCTTGCCACCGGAAGCTCCCAGGCGATGCTCGCGCGTGCCGATGAGCACGCTCGCGTCATCGATCTGCACGGCCTGACGGTCACGCCCGGCCTGATCGATTCGCACGCGCATTTCACCGAGACCAATACTCTCTATGAGCTGAATTTCGCCGACTCGCACACCGTCGACGACGTCATCGCGCGCGTCAAGGAAAAGGCCGATTCGCTCAAGCCGGGCGAATGGATTCGCGGCGAGCAATGGGATGAGAGCAAGCTCAAGGAGCGCCGCTACGTCACCGCCGCCGACCTGGATAAAGCCGCGCCGAACAATCCGGTGTGGCTCACGCAATCCACCGGTCATTACGGAGTGGCCGACAGCTATGCCTTGAAGCTGGCGCACATCACTCGGGAGACCAAGGATCCGCCGGCCGGAACCATCGATCGCGACGCGCAGGGAAACCCGAGCGGAGTCCTCAAAGAAGGCGCCGCCATGGGACTGGTCACGCGCCTGATTCCTCCTTTCACGCGCGACCAGAATATCCAGGGCATTCTGAAAATCATGGCCGATTTCAACCGCGAGGGAATGACGGCCGCCAAGGACCCGGCCATCCGGCAATCCAAGTGGGACCTCTATCAGGACCTGTTGCGGGAGAACAAACTCACGGTTCGCGTCTTCACCTTGTGGCTCGGCGGCCGTAGCATGGAATCCGGCCGTCAGACCATGGCCGCGCTCAGCAAGCTTCCCAAACCTCCGCAGTCGTTCGGCGACGGCATGCTGATCGCAGGCGGAATCAAGATGTATATCGACGGCAGCGGCGGCGGGCGAACCGGGTGGCTCTATAAAGACTGGAACAAAGAGTCGACCGGCACCGATACCGGCAACGCCGGCTATCCCGTCGTCGAGCCTGACGTCTACCGTCAGATGGTGGAGATGTTCCACAACGCCGGGCTGCACGTGGGAACTCACGCGGTGGGCGACCGCGGCATCGACTGGGTGGTCGACACCTATGCCGAAGCGCTGAAAAGGAATCCGATTCATGGGCTCCGTCATTCGATCATCCATTCCAATCTGCCGACCGATCACGCCATGGATGTCATGGCCGATCTGCAGAAGCGCTACGACGCGGGCTACCCGGAGGCGCAAGCCGAGTTCATGTGGTGGATCGGCGATACCTACGCGGGAAACTACGGCCCAGAGCGCGCCGCGCGGCTCCTTCCGTTCAAGACTTTCGTCGCCAAGGGCATCCAGTGGGGCGGAGGCTCGGATTTTCCCGTGACGCCGCTCGCCGCGCGCTACGGCCTGTGGGCGTCGGTGGTGCGCCAGACGCTCGACGGGGTGTACGGCTCGCATCCGTTCGGCACTTCGCAATCGATCGACATCCACACCGCGCTGCGCTCCTATACCATCTGGTCCGCCTACCAGCTTTTTATGGAGAAGCGCATCGGATCGATCGAGGCGGGAAAAGAAGCGGACTTCGCCGTGTGGGATCGCGACATGTACACCATTCCCTCCGACGATTTGCGTAATCTGAAGTGCGAGATGACCATTCTGCACGGCAAGATCGTGTACCAATCCTCGACCAGCCCGCTCAGTGTCGCGACCAAGCCGGCCAGATGATCAGGGAGACTGAAATGACGAAACACGCTGTTCTCGCCGCTGTTTTGCTGGCCACCGGTGTGTGCGCGCGCGCGCAAGAGCGGGATCAGCCGGGCACGCGCTGGAGCGACGATCAATTGCGCCAGGTGATTGGAGCGGCGCGCGTTGGCCGCAAGCTCACGCCGAAATCCTGGCCCGGAGGCGCGCGCGTCGCCGTGTGCCTGAGCTTCGATGACGACAACGAAGCCCCGCTGCTGCGCGACGGCACCACCTCTCCCACCACGCTTTCCGCCTCCGACTTCGGCGCCGAGATCGGTACGCAGCGGATTCTCAAGATTCTGGACAACTATCAGGTCCCGGCGACGTTTTTCCTCACCGGCGTCGACGCCATGCTGCACCCGGACATGCTCGCGGCCATTATGAAAAGCGGCCGCAACGAGATCGGCGTGCACGGATGGATTCACGAGTTTCCTCCGCGCCTCGCGCCGGGGGAGGAAGAGCGCCTGCTCGA
Source organism: Terriglobia bacterium (assembly GCA_020073325.1). Classification (GTDB taxonomy): domain Bacteria; phylum Acidobacteriota; class Terriglobia; order Bryobacterales; family Bryobacteraceae; genus Palsa-187. Next base: position 35,371 of record JAIQFJ010000007.1, read on the forward strand.
CAAGGCGATCGACTATCTCACCAAAGTCACTGGCAAGCGTCCGGTGGGATATCGCGCGCCGTCCTGGGCCTTCAGCGATCACACACTCGACCTGATTCAGAAAAAAGGATTCGTTTACGACAGCAGCCTGCAGGCGCTGGACGAGCCGTACGAGATCATGGCGAACGGCAAGGAGACCAGCGTTGTCGAACTGGCGATCGACTGGACGCTGACTGAAACTCCGTATCTGGGCCGGCAAGGCCACATGCCGTCGCCCAGGTTGTTGTACGAGGTGTACAAGGACGAGTTCGACGGTGCTTATGAAGAAGGAACGATGTTCGTTCTAACTCTGCACCCTTATCTGAGCGGCCACCGCGCCCCGGCCCGTCATCTGAACGATCTGATTGCCTATATGAAGTCCAAACCCGGCGTCTGGTTCGCAACCGCGGACCAGATCGCGGAGTATGTCAAGAAGACAGGTAAGTAGCGTTCTTGGAAGCGCACGAAGGTCTCGCGCTGGAGGAGTTTCTTCAGCCGAACTTAGCGTCCTCTGATCGCACCCGAGAGAGCAAGCCCGTCAACCTTCAGCCGGCGATCGGCCCGGACGTTTTCAATGTTTCTGGCTCCAGTTCTGGCGAGCATTGTTTTCCCAAGAGATCTGTGTCGCAAAATGGCCGGAAATGGCGGAGTTTTTAAAAAGCACTCAGGGGCTGCGGATCCCCATCCAAGTAATTGATTATGAAGATTTTAGCTGGGTGGGGCATCGGCGGTCCGAACGCCTGCAACAAAGAATCTGACGCGACCAAAATTGTGGCGGATCACTTTTAGGTTCAGAGAGTTATGCACCACTCGACCCGCGGGCAAGCTGCCTCGTGCGCGCTAGCCTTGTCAGAAAAACCCGACAAAACCGACAAATTACGACCCGATTATGAGCGCTTCCGGCACGATTCTTGATCCAAACTGATCAGAACGCTGGCTCTGAGATGCAGCACCTTCCGTGGCCGGCCTCCCAGGATGCGGCGCACCAATAACATGTGACGGGCAACATCGACGCTGGCTAGAAGACCCCGCTCGGCGAACGCGAGCTCGGGTGGGACGATCCAGGTGAATCTCCAGCTCGAGAGCGGAGCGATCTCCCAAAGCTCGCTGATGCTTCCCCAGCTAGGGCACGCCGCCTTTGTCCTGCCGGACCAGTTTCCCGCCACGGCCGGCCAGCGCGGCATGGCGGAGTTCTACGTGACAGGCTCGGGGAGAGAAACCCCGGTCATTTCGATGCTCGGGCTGAGCGGTTCCGTCCTGGTCCTGACGTCCTGGCACGCGTTGCGTGAAGATGGCGTAGGCCACGACTCCGGCCACCCCCGCTCCCGAGGCGCTCACCTGGGCCCAGCCCGCCGAGGTCGCCGCATCCGCATCCATCGTGTGAAGGAACTTCGTCTGCCCGCCGGTGAGCGAGACACTCGCGCCGGCCCCCTCCTGGAATGCAAGGTTCCAGCCCGATATTTTCCCCGAACGCGTCGCGACCGATCCCGCGGGAAATGTTTATTTGGATCAGGATGGCAATTCGCATGGGTCTTACCAGCGGCGAGGCCGAGAGCCGTACGAGTCAGCCGATTCGCGCACCCTGCGGAACCCAGGTTCGTTGGCGGGCATCGTAGCTCCAACCCGACTGTTGCGCCGACTCTGGCGCCGCTCCCCGGCGGTCCGCGACGTGCGCGCGCCCCTGCGCCAGTGCTGCTCGCAACAGGGCTAGGAATCGCAGTGCCGGATCGCTGCCTTGGTGATAAGCGGATTGGATCTCTGCTACTTGCTGCAAGACTCGCCGGCTTCGTCGCTCCAGATCGGCGCGCTCTCGGCAGTGGATCGCACCTACCTCGAGCGCAAATTCCAGCCAGATCTCCCATGCGCTGTGCAGATCGGCGAGGATTCCCGGCAAGCGTGCATGGACAGAGTGCGCAGGCATCTCGTCGCGGAGTTGGCGAGAGCGCGTCGCCGCGTTGATTTTCGAACGCTGATCTTCCGTCACCGCGCCCGCCGCTTCACAAACGCCGCCACGGCCCTGCGGAGCTTGCGGGTTTGGTGGATGCGGTCGCAGGGGGGGATAGTGGCGCAGGCGTCGATTAGGGCTTTGTAAATCTCAGGCCAAGCGACTTTTTCGGGTTGCTGCGTTCCGCAGCCTGTTATTAGCCATTATCGTTAGGGTGCGCGGCCGTTCGCGATCAGAACTCACAGCGTAGATGTTCGTCGCCAACGCGCGAGGCAGAGCGTGGTCCAACCGTCTTCACTACCCAGATCCGTGTGTATTGAGCCATCTCTGCCTGTGACATTCGCCGAGATTCCGAATCTACATAGAGCACGAGAAAGCGGAGGCGGCGTTCCGGTATGATCCGCTGTTCGAGTCTCGAAATCCGCCGGGAGAGTCTCATGGCCGGACCGCTTGCGCCAAGCCAATGGTTTCGCCAATCGGACGCGGGAGATTGCCAAAGCACGGAGTGGCCGATTGGATGCGCTCGATCGGCAGACTCGCGATGAGCGCTTCCATGTCCGCATCGTTTATTGCGCCGTCGAGAAATACCATTTCCACCAAGGTGCCATCGGGGTGGAGCGTCCGCTTGAAATACGAGTTCGCCAGGTTCGGCTCTCCGCAGACGCTTTGGAAAATTACACGTATGGGTTCCTTGGCGGCTTTACGTCGCTGCTGCTCGAGCACGCTCAGACGTTTGGCCAATCTCAAGTTCTGCCTCCCGTCACTTCCGCCAGCCGGGTTTCGATTCGTCGGCGCTACGTTCTAACTGTGCGAGACGCTCCTCGATATCTTCCAACTCGATTCCTCGAATCGCGTGCGCGAAAACGCATTCTGCGGCTCGAAGGCGAACGGCTGCCGGGACGTTGGGATCGGTCATGAGTTTCAGGACCGTCACCCCCGCGACGCCCGTGGCTTGCTGCAACCGTGCGATGGCCTGATACACGGCTTGCCGGCGTGCTCTGCGGTACTCATCCCGAAACTCGGGAACTTCTAGCCACCGCAGCAACGTATTCGAATTGACGTTGATCGCTTTAGCTGCTTCCTCAATGCTGCGATGGGACAGCAAGGCTGCGATCGCTTCCTCCTTCTTGCGCCCGAATTTCGAACCGTGTCCCTTCATCTGGATGGATCTGCCCCGATCTGCGGCTGACCGACGTGCTCAGCCTGCATAGGATCAACTGGCCCGCCGTCGTTCCCCTCGACGAGGCGGATGGTAACTACGGAACTGGTTTCCAGGTCTTCCTGTGTTGGCTGGGGGAAGCTTTCGCTTCCAGGACCCACGAACCGTAGGACCACCTTGCGCGGGCGCTGCGGAGTCAAATGATGCTCCAATCGTGCGAGCCGGTGGGTGAGATTCCGCATCACCGACCTCCGGTAGCGCCACTGAC
>JAIQFJ010000365.1 GCA_020073325.1 Terriglobia bacterium
GATCTTTCGAAAAATAGCGTCGAAGCTGCGCGCGAGAACACGAAAATCGAGGGAGTTTCCGATAAAATCCGCATCGAAAACGGCGATGTGCGGCATCTGGTTTATCCCGAAAAGAATTTCGACGTGGTCGTATCGAGCCTCGTGATTCACAACATTGCGGATCGCCACGAGCGCGATCAGGCCGTCCGCGAGTTGTGGCGCGTCCTCAAACCGGGCGGTAAGTTACTGATTTACGACATCTTCCGCACGGGAGACTACGCGAAGCTGCTCGGCGAACTGGGCGCGGAAGTCACGCTGTCCGCGCCCAGCTTCCTGTGGTGCGTACCCTCGAAGAGCCTTCTGGCTCGCAAGACAAATTAGTTCGAAATACCAACTTGTTGCTGTTCCGCTTGACCTTTTCATCAAGCGCATTGCGAGTCATGCGGGTCCTGTTCTTTGCGGTACCCTGCGCCGTTCTCGCGCAGCAGCCGCAGTTCAACCTCGATTTCGAAATCTCGACGCGCGGTGCCCTGTGGCTGTGGCCAAGCTTCGGCCCCGGGACGTTCAGCGTGGACACTTCCACATTTCTTTCCGGCTCGCAGAGCCTGCGCATTCGCGCAAAAATTCCGCTGATTCCCGGCGCAGGACCGGCTTTGCCGGTCCTTTCGAATGCGGACTATGGTTCGGTTACGGGCGTTTTCGATAAGCCGGTGACCATCGCCAGTGCGGGAGTCCTGATGGGGCTGAGCCGCCGCGTCAGCAGCTCGGGTACCTAGATCCCCCGGTTGAGGAGCAGGCGTGCCGTGGAGTTCGCGGAGTTGGATTCGAGCAGGCAGCGGCGCGAGCCTTCCCTGCCCTCGACACGAATCGACCCGCGGCGCTCGGTGACGCGATAGGCGGTTTCGGCGCCGTGGTGCCAGAGCAGCGAATCAAGCGGCCAGTCCGAATCGGCGATCATGCGGATGCCTTGGGGGCCCAGCAGGATCGTCATGGGTGAGCATTCCCCGGCCGATTCGGCGGCGGCGAGGATTTTTTCGGCCTGTTCGGCGAAGCGGCTCACGATTTACATATCGATAAGATCGGGCGGGATTCTAGTAAGATGTCCCGGCGATTTCGAAAGCGGCGCTAGCCACTCGCTGGCGCTCGTGGTTCTGTGGTCTACATTGCAACTCCATCGCATGGCACTGAACCGCGAACGCGAGTGAGCGGACCCGTTCGCTTTCGAAATCGCCGGGACAGCTTACTAGTTTTGTTGGGTGATGCGGTCAATTTCGGCGAGATCGTCGGAGGTGAGTTGCCAGGAGGCGGCTTTGACGTTTTGCTCGATCTGCTCGGGGCGGGTGGCGCCGGCGATGACGCTGGCGACGGTCGGGCGAGCGAGCAGCCAGGAGAACGCGAGTTCGAGCATCGTGTGGCCGCGGTCGGCGCAGAATTTTTCGAGGCTTTCGACTTTTGACCAGTTTGCGTCGGTCAGGTAGCGATCCGCCAGATTCTTTACGGCCGTGAGGCGCGCTCCTTCGGGCATCTGGTTGCGTCGATATTTTCCGGTGAGCAGACCGCTGGCGAGGGGGAAATAGGGGAGCAGACCGAGGCCGTAATGCTGCATCGCGGGGACCAGATCCTTCTCGATTTTGCGAACCAGCAGGCTGTATTCGTCCTGGCAGGCAACGAACGCGTTGAGGCCGGCGTCGCGAGCGGTCCACGACGCGTCGGCGACTTGCCAGGCGGGAACATTCGAACATCCGATGTAGCGGACTTTGCCTTGGCGAATCAGATCGTCCAGCGCGCGCAGCGTTTCCTCGACCGGCGTGAGCGGATCGGCCTGGTGAAGCTGATACAGGTCGATCCAATCGGTTCGCAGACGGCGCAGGCTCGCCTCGACCGCGGCCATGATGTAGCGGCGCGATCCGCCCTTTGTTTCGGGATCGTTCATCTGCATGCCGAACTTGGTGGCCAGCACGATCTGCTTGCGCCGGTCGCCCAGGACTTGGCCGAGCTGCGTTTCCGATCCGCCTTTGTTGCCGTAAACGTCGGCGGTGTCGAACAGCGTGATACCGAGGTCGATGGCTTTGTCGACAACGCGGCGCGTCACTTCGATGTCGGTGACGCGTCCGCCGAAATTGTTGCAGCCGAGGCCGACTTCAGAGACGCGCAGACCGGAAGATCCCAGGTTTCGCATAAAAGTTAGATGTGGACCAGCACTTCGGGAAGCGGCTTTTTCGCGATCGCGGGAACCTCGGCGCCGGGCGTGGGATAGCCGACGGGGATCAGCACGAACGGACGCTCGTTCGCCGGGCGGCTCAGGATTTTTTGCAGGAAACCCATGGGGCTCGGCGTGTGGGTGAGCGTCGCGAGACCCGCGGCATGCAGCGCGGCGAGCAGGAAGCCGACCGCGATGCCGACGCTTTCCTGTACGTAGTAATGCTTGATCTTGCGGTCGCCGTCGAGGCCGTAGTCGATGCGGAAGACGACGATCAGATAGGGCGCGATCTCGAGAAATTCCTTGTGCGAATCGGTGCCGAGCGCGTCCAGAGCGTCCAGCCATTCCTGCGGGAAGCGATGTTCGTAATTTTCCCGCTCCTCGGCTTCGGCGGCTTCGCGAATGGCGCGCTTGATCTCGGGATCGGAGACGACGACGAAGCGCCAGGGCTGCTGATTGGCTCCGCTGGGCGCGTTGGCGGCGCAGCGGACCGCGTTTTCGATCAGGTCGAAAGGCACCGGTTCGGCGGAAAACGTCCGCACAGTCCGGCGCGACGCCATCCGATGCACGAACTCGCGCGAGCGGCGCAGCTGCTCTTCCGCGGGCAGCCGTTCGAAAATGAGAGGATCAAACTTTCTTGCCAAAGCAGTAAAGAGCGGACTGAGTGCGCAGGTAAATCCGGCTGTCGGCGATCGCGGGAGTGGCCCAGCACTCGCCGTCCTCTATTTTATTCACGGCGAGCACTTCCCATTCTCCGGCTGCTTTGAGGACGCTCAATTTGCAGCTCTGGCTGAGCGTGAAAATTTTCCCATCGGCGGCGATGGGCGAGGCGAAGTAGGGATCGAGCGCGTCACCTTTGTCAAACTTAATCCGCGCCTGCTTGATGATTTCTCCGCTGTGCGGATTCAGCGTCGTGAGAATCCCGCCTTCTTTGAGGATGTACAACACGTCGCGATAGAGCAGCGGCGACGGGATATTCGGCAGCGATTTGTTGTAGCGCCATAGCACGGCGGTCTTGGTAAGATCGCCGCGTTTTGCGCCGTCGAGCTTGATCGCATAAACGCCGTTGAGCGCGTTGTTGCGCGCGAGCATCGCGTCCCACTCGGCGCGATCGATGAAGTCGTCGTGATTCAGGTCGAACAGGAAAAAGAGCGCCTTCATTTCCTGATACGGGATCTCATCGACCACCAGCTTGCCGTCGCCGTCCTTGTCGCTCCTCTTGAGGACGTCGTCGAAGGAATCGAGCTTCGAAGGCAGACCGATGCCGGCCATGTCCGCCATCCAGGAATGGATGTAAAGCGTGTCGTTTTCGATCACCGGCAGACTCTTGGCCTGCCACGCCATGCCGCCCACCCACCACAATTTTTCGCCGGTCTCGACCGAATAGCCGACCACGTTGTACGATCCCGAAACGATCGCCTGCGCGGGTCCATTTTTCGGAGTGTAGAGAATCGGAGTGGAGAATCCGTGCGTCACGTCGGGACGCGGAGTTTTCCAGAGCTGCTTTCCGTCCTTCGTCGAGACGGCCATGATGTAGGAATCGACGTCGTTGTCGGAAAGCCACAGGAGCCGGTCGCCCGCGAGAATCGGCGACGAGCCGATGCCGTAGGGATTGATGAACGGGCCGAGCGGGATCCTCCAGCGCTCCTCACCGTCGGCGCCGTAGGAGATCAGGCCGAGGCCCTCAAAGAAGAGATAAACGTTTCTGCCGTCGGAGACGGGCGTCGGCGAAACGGGCGTGTTCACGCCACGCTTGGGGATCGGCCACTGCACCGTGTTCTCGCGGCGCCAGATGGTCTTCCCGGTCTTGCGATCGATCGCCATCGCGAAGAGTTTTTCTTTCTCATACGCGGTGACGAAAATGCGGTCTCCGGCGACGATCGGCGAAGAATATCCGGGAGGCAGAGAGATTTTCCAGAGCGTGTTCGCGTCGCCGTATTCGACCGGCATATCTTTCGATTCGGGCGAGACGCCGGAGCCGTTGGGTCCGCGGAATCGTGACCAGTCGCTTCCGGCGAGCAGAAGGAGGAGGGCTACAGTCAGGTTCATTTCGAGGCAATGCAATACAACGCCGCGTTGGTGCGGATGTAGATCTTGCCATCGGCAATCATCGGCGTCGCGAAAATATCTTCGTCGAAGTTGTTGGCCGCGATCAATTCCTGATCGCCGCCGGCTTTGAGCACGGAGACGAATCCGCTATTTCCCGCGATGAAAATTTTCCCGTCGGCGGCGACCAGCGACGCGAAATATTTGTCGGAAACGCCGCGCAGACGCGCCTGTTTATACATCTCGCCCGTATTCGCGTTCAGCGTCGTCAGAACGCCGGTGTCGTTGATCATGTAGATCACGTCGCGATACACCACCACCGACGGGCACTGCGGAATCGATTTGTGGAACTTCCACTTGATGTTCTTGCCGGTCATGTCGCCCTTGCCATCGCCGCTGATCGCCATGAGCGAATTTTCAGCGGCCATGGTGGCGGCGTAGATCTGCCATTCGTGCTCGTCCATTTTTCCGTCGCCATCGAGGTCGATGTACTTGAACAACGTCTTGGTGCGCTGATCGGGCGCTTCGTCGGCCGAAATTTTTCCGTCGTGATTCGCGTCGTGATTCTTGATCACGTCGGCGAAGGGCGCGATGGCGACCTGTTTGCCAGGATCATTTTCGGGCGTGTTGTAGCCGCTGATGTAAATCGTCGAGCCGTCGATGATCGGCACGCTCTTCATTTCCGAAGCGAGGCCGTGCATGAACCAGACGATGTCGCCCGTGTCGGCCGAATAAACGTCCATGCGGAACGAGGCCGGCGCGACGATCACGGATTTCCCGTTCAGCTTCATGACGCCCGGAGTGGACGCGCCGCTGAGCGCTTCGGGACGTTCCTTTTTCCAGACCAGTTTTCCGTCCTTCTGCGCGAACGCCGCGATGTAGGAACCGATCGACTGATCGATGGCGAGCACGATTTTGTCGTCGACCAGCACGGGCGACACGCCGATGCCATAGACGTTGTTGAACGGTCCCAGGGGCGCGCGCCAGCGCTCCTGCCCATCGAGCCCGTAAGAGACCAGACCGAAGTCGTTGAAAAAGACGAAAACGTTCTTGCCGTCGGAAACCGGCGACGGAGAGGCCGGGCTGTTGCGCGCGTCGATCTTCACGATGCGGTCGCGCGGAGCCTCGCGGCGCCACTGAATTCTGCCGGTCGCGCGGTCGAGGCAGAAAGTCAGCAGTTTGTCGCCTTCATAGGCGGTCGAGAAGATGTGGTCGCCCACCAGAATCGGCGAAGAGTGGCCGGGCGGCAGAGGCGTCCGCCACACGACATTCTTGTCAGGACCGAACTCAGCCGGCAGGCCGCTGGTTTCGTTTACGCCGGATCCGTTGGGTCCGCGGAATCGGGCCCAATCGGAGGCATGGGCCAGCGAGGCGATCGCGAGAAGTACGAGGGCTGAGTTTTTCATAGTCGGGAACGTGATTCCCAATATACCGCTCCTGATTCAGACGCTTGGCCAGGAGGATCGTTTGTGCGAGGAGAGCCGGATCGAAATCCTGAGCGGCGTGACGAAACCCGGTAGAATGTGTCTTATCTGTCGTGACTCCGATCACTCAACTTACCCATCAAGCCGCCCGTGAGGCGCTGGATGCCTGGACGCGCGAAGTCGTGGCCTGGCATTTCGATCCGCAGGCCGGAACGCCGTTTTGGCTGGAACGCGCCAGGACACTCGATTTCGATCCGCGGCGCGATATTAAGACCTATGCCGATCTGGACCGCTTTGGATTCTTCCAGGACGAATGGCTGCGCGGCGGCCCCGTCCGGCGCTGGGTCCCCAAGGCTTATTCGAAGGAGCCGATCTGCACGTTTGAAACCGGCGGATCCACCGGCGTGCCGAAGTCGCGCATCAATATTCGCGACTTCCGAATCGACTACGAACAGTTCTCCGATACCCTGCCCGATGAATTTTTTCCGCGCGGAGCGGATTGGATCATGGTGGGTCCCAGCGGTCCGCGGCGGCTGCGGCTCGCGGTGGAGCATCTGGCGCAGCATCGCGGAGGGATCTGTTTCGGGCTCGACCTGGATCCCCGCTGGGTGATCAAGCTGCTCAAGCGCGGCAGGTCCGACGAGGCCGAAGGCTACAAGCAACACGTCATCGAGCAGGGACTGACGCTGCTGCGCGCGCACGACATCCGCTGCCTGTTCACCACGCCGAAGCTGCTGGAGGCGCTGTGCCAGAAGGTGTCCCTGAAGAAGATGGGCATCACCGGCGTGTTCTGCGGCGGCACGGAAATGACGCCGCAATTCCATCGCTACGCCGTGGAGGAGCTGCTCGACGGCGTCTACTTCGCGCCCACGTACGGCAACACGCTGATGGGCCTGGCAGTGCATAAGCCGCGCCTGCCCGAGGACAACTACGCCGTGATCTACTATCCACCGGCGCCGCGCGCCGTGATCGAAGTAGTGGATCCCGACGAACCGTCGCGCGTGGTGGAGTACGGCCGGACCGGACGCGTCCGCCTGACTACGCTGACGCGCGAGTTCTTCATGCCGCGATTTCTGGAGCGCGACGAAGCCGAACGCGAGCCCCCTTGCGTCCAATATCCCTGGGACGGCGTGCGCAACGTACGGCCGTTCTCACGTTTCCAGAAGACGGTCGTGGAGGGTGTGTACTAGTGGAGTGCGTCCGAATTCTCGGGCACT
>JAIQFJ010000366.1 GCA_020073325.1 Terriglobia bacterium
TGTGGGGCCGCTGGTCACAGCGGCAAGCCGGTCGCCTGACCGGCTGGTCCTCTAATGTCCCCGCCGATAAACGATGAACTCCGATAAAACAACTTCTTTCCGCGTCTATCTGAATGACAAAAAAGTATGCCTCGCCGGAATCGAAGGCGGCGGTGTGCTCACCGCCATCTTAAACTGCGTGAGCCGACACGACCATGAGGATCTCTTCTTGAGAGTCGGCGGCTTGCATCCCGGCGGCGAGTTTGTCGACTGGTTTCTCGAAACGCTCAAAGTCGGCGACCAGATCCGGATCACGATTGTCGAAGTGAAGACGGTGGACGAGCTCGCCGATCGAAAGCCTAAAACGGAATCAAGATTCGCGTTCATCCGCGTCCATCCGCGGCCATCAAAAATCAGCGCCGCCGGAAATCCAGCAGCCTTGAGCGCTCTGCCCGCATCATCGCCAGTAACTGATCCCGCTTCAGCTCGGCCGATTTTTCAGCCGCCAGGTTGCGCTTCTCGTAGGGATCCGCGGCCAGATTGAAAAGATGCGTCGGGTCGCCTGCCGCGTCCGTCACGATCTTGTCGACGCCGATCACCAGCATCCGCCATTCGTCGCGCTGCCCGATCCTTCCTTCGACCAGCACCGACTCGGGCCGGTCGCCGCGCCCGCCCGTCATCAGGGACGAGAGATCGCGCCCCTGCACTCCTTCCACGGGATCGGCCCCGCACAACGCCCCGAGCGTCGGCATCAGGTCGACGTGCGAAACGAACAGATCGCTCGGCGACGCCTTGATGCCGGGAATGCGGATCGCTAGCGGAACCCGCGCCGACTCTTCGTAAAACGTGTCGTCTTCATCCAGGCCGTGCGACCCGATTTGTTCCCCCGCGTCCGAAGTGAACACGACAATCGTATTCGACGCATCGATCGCCGCGAGCACTTTGCCGAATTGCTGGTCCATCTGGCGATAGGCGGCGTAGCGCTGTGCAAGCGCGTCCCGCGCGGCGGATTCGGCATCGGCGGGAACGTTTTCGCGCAAGTGCAGGCTGCCCGGATCAAAGCTCGCTCCGGAAAGACGCGGATCGAGAAGAATGCTGAGAAAGTACGGTTGCTCGCGCGGCAGAGTGTCGACCAGCGTGTCGACGAGATTCGTCAGCTCGGCGGCATGATAGCCGTTCTCCTTTAGCGCCGCCGCGAGGGTCGGCTCATTTTTCGCCAGCACCGCGCCCTCGCGCGTCGCGCCGGTCGCATGCGGGTAACGGCCCGATGCGATCGCCGCGCGCGCCGGAGAAAATCGCGGATAGGCCGCATAGGCGCGGGGAAAGACGAACGCCATTTCGGCGAACTGATCGAGAAACGGAGCCTTCAGGTCCGGATCGCGGGCCCACGGTGTAGCGACGCCGCGCCAGCCTCGCGCCATCACCAGCACGAGATTCGGCTTGCGTCCCGCGGCCCGCAGCAGTAACGGAGTCAGCAGAAATGTTCGCCGCGTCAAGTCACTATGATAGGCCGTCCGGCTGTGCCGCTGACTGCCTGTGCGAAAAACACTACTGAATGTAGATGGTGTACGGCGTCGAGATGCGTGTATCGACCCGCAGCGTGATCTGCGCCGCGCCTGACGGCAGGTTCTGCGGCACCGCGACCTGAATGGCCGTCGTTCCGCCCGTCACGCCGACCGACAACACCGTCTGATCGCCCGCCCCGAAATTCACCGCCGCTGTCGACGCCGCCGGAAGATTGCCGAATGGATCCAGAATTCCGCCGGCCAGCACCGTAATCGTGCTGCCCGCCTGCACCGGATGCGAGGCGTCGATCGGGGTTCCGAATCCGGTCACCGCGCTCAGAATGTTCGGCGCCGGAGCGTCCACCTGCAGCAGCACCGGCGGAACCACCGCGCCGTTGGGAGAATTCAACTGCACCACCACCGGCCCCGGCACCATCCCGAACGGCAGCGCAGCCAGAATCTGCCCGGGATCGCCCGCGGTAATCGCCACCGGCTGATTGCCGATCAGCAGCGTCCAGCCCGCCAGGCTCGCCGTGAGCCCGTCGACGTTGATCTCCGCCACGCCGCCCTGCGGAATGCCCGCCTGATGCGTCGCATGATTCAGGATCGGCGTCCGCATCGTGATCTGTCCCGCAACCGCCGGCGCGATCTGGAAGGCCGTCGAGAGCGATGCAAGCTGCAGGCCGCTCGCGACGCTCACCGTGGTTGCGGTCGGCGGCGCGGCCGCGTTGATCGAAATATTCATGCGCAGCCAGCCCGGACTCACCACCCAGACTTTCTTGACCAGAATATCGCTCGACCCGAACCCGACCACCGTCTGGCCGCTGACGAAATTCGTATTGTTGCCGATAATGTCGATCATCGTGTCGGTTCCCGCCGTCACCGTCGACGGATTGACGCTGATCGACGGAAACGCCGGACCGCCGTAAGTAAACGCCGGCGGCGCCGCCGAGCCCAGTGCGAGCGACGAAGTCTGTCCGTCCGAAGTCAGCGCTTCCACCGCCGCGCGATATCCCGCCGACGCCGGGGGCGCGACCACCGTCAGCGATCCGTCCGCATTGATCGTCTGTGAAGTCGCCTGCGCGCCGTCGAACAGAATGCGTGTCGACGATCCCAGATTCGCTCCCGTGATGTTCACGGTCGAGTTGCCCTGCGCGTCCGTGGTCCCGCTTACATTGGTGATGGTCGGCAGGCCCGACGGCACCACCGACAGGGAATTCGGCAACACGTACAGGTCGTTGTTCACCGAAATCGCCAGCGCGACCGGCGTCGCCGTCGAGATCGACGCGTCCGTATCCACCGTCATCAGCATGTAGGGCGCATACCCCGGGTAACCCTGCACGCTCCCTTGCTCCACCTGCGCCGCTCCTCCGATGGCGCTGACAGTCAGCTCCGGCGCAGGTTGCAGGTAACCGCTCGAGTTCAAAGTGCTCGACGCGTAAAAGGCGAGTTCAGAACGGGTGTTGGACTGCAGCGGCGGAGCCTGTACCGCGGCCTGGCTCGCTCCCAGAAATCCATAGAGGACCAGGTCGTAAACGGCCGGCGCCGTCCGCCTCTGAACGTTGAAATTCATTCCGTCCGACGAGCTGCCCGCCACGACGCTCACCTGCGGCGCCTGCGTCCAGTCCGTCGTGCCGCCCAAAAATTGTCCGCCGAATCCGGTGTTCGCGTTGAACGGATTTCCGGCCGTGTCCTGCGGCGGAACGATGTTGTCGGGATATCCTTCGCCCTGCTGCGCCGGCGGCAGCGGATGCACGTAGACGTAATATTGTCCCGGCGGCACCGCGTCGATCCGGTAGCTGCCGTCCGGACTGGTCACCGCGCTCACCGCGACGCCCGACGTCGAAAGTACGGTCACCACTGCCATGTTCACGCCCGCGCCGTTCAGCGAAACCGTTCCCGTGATGCTGCCCGTGGCCGCCAGAAATCCGTTCGCCGGATAAAGAGCCGAAATTCCCGCGACATCGTCGGCCGTCAGCGGAGCCGCTTTCGTGGTCCCGCGCGTGATCTGCGTCGACATCGCGCTAGCCGTTTCGGTATGCTGCAGGCCCAGCGCGTGGCCGAATTCGTGAACCACGGTCAAGAAGAAACTGTCCTGATAGCTGGCCACCGGAAAGGTCGGAACCGCGGGATTGGTCAGATCGCTGCGCAATTGAACCTTGGATCGCAGGATCGGCACGAAGCTCGCGCCGCCCGCTACCAGCGATCCCGCGTTGGCCGCGATAAACGGCTTGGTCTGCGCGATCAGCCCCGGCGGCATATCGTCGTCAAACACCACGTCGATTTCAGGAGAGGAACTCGGAGTGGAAAACGACGACAAGCCGCCGAATGCCAGGCGGATTCCCGAACTGCTCACATTGCTCCACACGTCCGCCGCCGCGCGAATCTGGCTGATGATCGCGTTAAAAGAATCGCCCTGGACCAGCTGTCCCGGCCCCTGATTCGCGATCAGATACGTCACCGTGCGGTTCTGCAGGTTCGCCACATCGAATCGAACCGGAACCTGGACAAAGGGAGTATTGCGCGTCGCGAAGTAGACGAAGTAGTAATACGCCGAAGCCATCGGCGCCAGAGCGCCCAGCGCGGCCGTAATCGTCAGGAATCGCGCGGCTCTTCGCATTTACCGCCCCGCCGCTTTCTGGATCTGGGTGCGCAGATCGCTCAGCTTCATGGTGATGCCCTGGTCGCTCACAATGCGCCCGGCGCGGTCCAGCATAAAACTGTCGATCGGCCCGCGGACCAGAACCGTCTCGCCTGCATCGTTCTGCATCACCGTGAAAAGCCCTTGCGACAGCCCGATCACCTGCGTCATGCCCGATCGTCCCGTCCACAGGAAAATCACGTAATCCTGGCCCTTGGTCAGCCCCGGCGCTCCCGCGGCCAGTTGCCGCAGTCCGTTGATGGTTCCGCCCGGAACCGCCACTTCGCTTATCCCGGACGGCCCGGCTTTCAGGGTTTCCGTGATCTGGAGTTGGTAGTGCGTATAAATGTCCGACCCGCGCTGCGTCGTATACGTCCCGGTCACCGTCGCCCGCACGATCGACGTCGACTGCCGGATCATGTCGCCGGTGGTGAGCTTTTGCAGCGTCGTGGCCGGGGCAGTCATCGCCCAGGCGAGCAGCGCGGCAGTGATGGTCGCAATTCGCATACGGATCGTTGCCTGGGAGAGGAGCAACTCGCGTGCCCAACGTAAGTTGCTCAGGTTGCGTTACTTTCATGATAACAACCTGCGCCTTTTGTGGACCTTGGACACGCGATTGAGACAGAACGTCACACTTTCCCCGGGGGCGCCGGGGCGCGTTCCACCACGCGGAAAATCTCGAAAACCGGGCGGCCGTTCGAATCGAAAATCGTTTGCAGGACCTCTTTATGCAGTCCCGCCCGCTCCGCCGCTTCCGCCAGCCGCTTGCGCACGCCGGGCTCCACTTCGCGACTCTCGACGTGGCCGACAAACAACGCGTCGCGGTCGTTCAGAATATAGGCGATTTCCTTTTGGTCCTGCGGCGACGGAGTGTCGGTCATGAAGGCCGGATCGCCGACACGAACCTCGATGCGGCCGCGATGCATCAGCGCGAGCGAGTTCAGCATGCCCCAGTCGGTCACCCAGACGCGCGGCCGGATGGCCGGGTCGGGCGAATCGTGAATCGCGGCGGAGAGCCCATACATTGCATCGGAGTAGACTCCGCCGGCTCCGTTGCGCTCGAAGTCCAGGACATATTTATCGAGCACCAGCAGGTTCATCGCGGCCAGCACGGCACCGGCGGCGATCGCGACGCGTTTCCAGGGAATCGACGCCAGTGCAATCGCCAGAAAATATTGGGGAAACGGCCAGATCAGCACGACGTGATGGACGCTGCCTCCGGCATCCTTCGTAAATGCCATCAGCAGCCAGACGACAGTCATGAAGATCAGCGCAAACCAGGCCCCGCGGAGCCGCCACCACCACGGAAGGAGCAGAAATGCCGCTCCCAGGGCGTATTCCATCCCGCTCGAGCGATGTTCTCCGAAGACGCGGGCGATCCCCCAGGCGATTTTCCCGCGAACGGTCGTCACCGGTTTGGGATTCGGAACATCCCAGCTTTCCGTGGTGAAGTAGCCCATCAGGCCAGCGCCATTCAGGGTGGCTTCGAGCACCGGTACTTTCGCGAACGCGGTGGCGGGGGGATCGAAGTGGGCGCTGGTTTCGAGGGTCGCGTTGCGATGCCGGACGTTATACATAATGAACGGCGATGCTCCGATAAGGAACGCCAGGATTGCCGTTACGGCACGTTTGGTGGTCCAGAGACGTTTCAGTTCAGGAATAAACAGGACACTCCCGGCCGCGAGTCCGGCCAAGATCCAGAAAAAGAGGGCTTTGTTCCAGAGGGCGAATCCGAAGAAAAAGAATCCCAGCGCCAAATGGCGCATCGAACCGGGTTCCTGAGCGCAAAATCGGACCAGGTAATAGCAGCCGGTCACAAGGAAAAGATGGCCGAGCGCGACCGGTCCCCAGTCGACGGTGTTGGTGAGAAGAAAAGTCGAGTCGGTGGCCAGGAGAAGGCCTGCGATTGCCGCAGCGGTCGGACCGGCGGATCGCATGGTTAATTTGAAGAAAATGAAGAGTGTGAGTGCGCCGGCCAGGAGCATCGGGACACGCACGCTCCAGACGTTTCCCCCGAAAATTCCAAGGATCGGGACGTACAGCGCGGTTTTTAGAGTCCCGATGTAGGTCATCACCATCAAAGGGACTCGGTGGTGGAAGGCGACGAAACAGAACTCCTTTGGATTCAACTGGTAAAGCGGGGCGGCAAAGAGCGCTTCGTCATTCTGGATGCCGAGGTAGGGAATAATCGCAAGGCCAGCCAGTATGAATAAGAGGCAGGCGAGAATTTGAAAGCGTGTGCTAAGATCCCTCACGTCAGGCAATCAGGATGAGAAATTTTACCGGGTCAAACTACAGTATACGTCAGAGGGCGCGAAACTTAGCTGCGTCTGGCGCGTCTACAAGCATTGCTCATCCGGTCGGGCAGAAACGGCGTAATGATTTAAGGTTGGTTGGCCGATAGGACAGGAGTTATCACGAGTCGGAGCGAAGGAATTTTGGGTTGGAAGTGAAATTGCTTGCAGTGACGAGCATGTTGTGCTATGGTATGGAAAGCTCAAACGGCGATTGGCAGACGGGACGGCGCAAAGCCGGTTCGGTCGCGCCGGCGAGCGATGGCGGCGGAGTTGGTTTTGTTCCACTCGCGCCCGCACCGTATGCAGTGCGGCATACGGTCCGAACCCCGTTACACAGACGGATTGAACAATTGAACCTTTTGGATGGACTTCGCGTCTAAT
>JAIQFJ010000367.1 GCA_020073325.1 Terriglobia bacterium
GAGATGGCGAAGATGCTGCTCGCCGCCGGCGCCTCGAATAAAGCGACGACGCGCATCGGTTCGCTCACGCCGTTGATGCTGGCGGCGAAGAACGGGAACGCGGCCGTCGTCAAGACGCTGGTCGAGGCCGGCGCAGACGTCAATGCCGCGGACGATCATGGCACGACGGTCCTGATGTTGGCCGCAAGCGCCGGAAGCGCCGAAGCGGTCCGCACGCTGATCGAACATGGAGCGGACGTCAACGCGCGCGAGGGCGCGCATGGCCAGACCGCGCTGATGTTTGCGGCGGCGTTGAATCGCGATGAGGCGATCCGCGAATTGCTGGCCCATCGCGCCGATACGGCGATCGAGACGAAAGCGATGAAGCTGCCCAAGCCGGGTCCGCGCTTCGACGATCCTGAAAAACCGCAAGCTAAACCGGCGGCGGCCGGGCCGAAGGAGTCGGCGGCGGACCAGAAGACGAACCTGGACGCGCTCGCCGCGGCGACAGGGTTTAAGTCCGCGGTGTATTCGGCGGGAGCGGCGGGCGGGCTGGCCGAAGCGGTGCAGAAGCTTTCGGCCAAAGTCGACGAACTGGAAAAGAGACTCGCCCCGGCGCAGGCGAAAGATCCGGCAAGCGCGTTCGGGATCATCCGCGAGCGCGGGACGCTCGACATGGGCGGGTTCACGGCGCTTCTTTTCGCCGCGCGCGACGGAAGTATGGCTGCCGCGCGTGCGCTGCTCGAGGGCGGGGCCAACGTGAACCAGGTGTCGGCGTCGGAAAAAACCAGTCCGCTGGTGATGGCGATCATGAACGGACATCTCGACCTCGGCAAATTCCTGGTGGATTGGGGCGCCGATCCGAATCTTTCGAATGCGCAGGGACTGACGGCGCTTTATGCGTCCGTCGACGTGCAGTGGGCGCCGAAGGGCTGGTTCCCGTCGCCGATCACGGGTCAGGAAAAGACGACGTATCTGGAATTGATGAAGGCGCTGCTCGATGCGGGCGCCGATCCTAATGCGCGGCTGGGGCGGAAGCTGTGGTTCCGTTCGTTCGGCGATCATTCCTGGATTGACACGGCGGGCGCGACGGCGTTCTGGCGCGCGGCGCAGTCGACCGATCTGGAAGCGATGCATCTGCTGGCGGATCATGGCGCGGATCCGGACCTCGCGTCGGCGCACGGGGACACGCCGCTGATGGTTGCGTCCGGTGTCGGCTGGGGCTATCACTACAGCATGAATTCGATCGACGCGCAGGGTCCGCGTTGGATGGAAACTGTTAAATACTGTATGCAACTCGGCGCGGACGTCAATGCCGCCGACGATCGCGGATACACGGCCCTGCATGGGGCCGCGTACATCGGCAACAACGATCTGATCAACTATTTCGTGGAGAAGGGCGGCGACGTGAAGGCGGTCGCCAAGGACAAGAACACGGTGGCGGACATGGCCAATGGTCCTACCAGATTTGGAATTCCGCATCCGGACACTGTCGCATTATTGGAAAAATTAGGTTCCGCGAACTCTCACAACTGTCGTTCTGATCAGTGTCTGGTCAATCCCAAGGAAGAGAAGAAGCCGACGCCTCCGACCACGGAAGCGACGGCTCCGACCTCGGCCAAGAAGCCGGGCGAGCAGTAAATTCGATCAGCTGTACCCGAAAGAAAAACGGAAAATATACTACCCGCAAACTGGGTGTGTGCGTCTACACATCCAATAGGAGGCTTCAGGATGTATCGATTCATTTCTACTCGTATCATTTCTGCTCGCGCATTTCTCGTTCTTGCGCTCGCTTGCTTTTTGGTGACGCAAGCGTCGGCTCAGATTCTGACCGGCTCGATCGGCGGCGCGGTGACGGATTCCTCCGGCGCCAGCGTCGCGGAAGCAAAAGTCACGGTTAAAGGTCCCAGCCTGATCGGCGGAGCCAGAACGGTGACGTCGGATGCGAACGGCACTTACAGGTTTCTGGAACTGCCTCCAGGGACATACACAGTGACGTTCGAAAAGACCGGATTCAAGACGTTCACCTCGCAAGGCATCGTGATCAACAGCGGTGTGCAGGTGACGACGAACGCCCGGCTCGATCTGGGCAATGTGAGCGAGACGGTTACGGTAGAGGCGCAGGCGGCGACCATCGACGTGGAGCACGTCACCTCGCAAAACGTCGCGGGCGAAGCCATCAAGGAAGGCATTCCCAACGGCCGCAGCCCGTGGGCGATCGCCAACACGGTATCGACGATTGTCGCCACCGGCTCGGGCGTCGGCAACGGCCCGGTCGACGTGGGCGGATCGAACGGCATGCAGCAGGTCTCGCTGGTCGCGCACGGATCGAACGGAAGCGCGGATCAGAAGTTCGTCATCGACGGCGTCAGCGTGAACTGGCCCGGCGGCGGCGGCGGAGCCACGCTGTTGTACTACGACGTCGGAATGTTCGCGGAGGTCAACTATCTCACCGGCGCTCTGCCCGCCGACGTGTCGCAGGGCGGAGTTTACATGAACATGGTCACCAAGAGCGGCGGAAATGAGATTCACGGCTCGGTGTTCCTGAACGGCGCTTCGCAATCGATGCAGACCAACAACGTCGGTCCGGCGCTGGCGAATAAGCTGTATGCCAACATCCCGGCGTCGGTGCGCAGCAAGATCGATTTCGCGAATGTGATTCCGGGCAACCCCATGGCCGAGACGTACGATTTCAACGGCGATGTCGGCGGCGCAATCATCAAGAACAAGCTGTGGTGGTTCACGTCGTGGCGGCTGTGGACGTTCAACAATCTGGTTGCCGGCGCGTTCAACCTGGACGGCACCCAGGCTTTGAACGACAACAAGATCGCCAATGAAATGGGCAAGTTCGATTATCAGGCGAACGAGAAGAACAAATTGAGTCTGATGTATTTCCGGAACCAGAAGAACCGGTATCACCGGCGGCTGCAGGGTTCGTTTGGCGACAACACGACGGCGGTGCTGCAGAACCAGCCCGGCTACGAAACCGACATCAAGTGGATCTACACTCCCAGCCCGCGCTGGGTGGTCGAGTCGGGTTTCGCGCTGACGGCCGGCAAGACTCCGTACCGCTATCAGAACGACGTTCCGCCCGGGGCCATCTCGGTCTTCGATACCGCCACCAGCACGCTGTACAACGCGGCGCAATACAACTACATCAATCCGGTGTACCGCGGCGCGCTGGACATCTTCGCCAGCTACTTTACCGGCAACTGGGGCGGTGCGCACAACATTAAGTTCGGACTTCAGCAGAGCCGCGACGGATTCGAGCAGAAATACGCGGTCAACGGCGACCTGCAGGGCGTCCTGGTCAACGGCGTTCCGACCACCGCCACGATCTTCAACACGCCGCTGAATATCCAGAAGAATAATTTGAACGTCACCGGCTTGTACATCGAGGACACCTGGACCATTCTGAAGCGCCTGACCCTGAATTATGGGCTGCGCTGGGAGCGCTGGAATGGATGGATTCCTTCGGAAAGCTCGCCGGCGGGGACCTTCGTCGGAGCCCGCAGCTACCAGCAAATCCAGGGACCGGACTGGAACAACTGGACGCCGCGTTTCGGCTTTGCCTGGGACGTCACCGGGAAACAGAAGACGGTCATCAAAGGCAGCGTAAGCCGCTATATGCAGGGCGAAGGAATGAACCTGCTGACCGCCGTGAATCCCCTGTTGTTCGGCAGCGGCTCCGTGCCGTGGTCCTGCAATTTGGGACCATCCTGCATCACGAACGGTCCGCAGCCGAGCCAGTTGGACCTCTCGAAATTTACGGGCTTCACCAATCTCAACGTCAGCCTCGATCCCAACTTGAAGCGTCCCTATAGCTGGGAGGAGAGCTTCGGCGTGCAGCAGGAATTGCCGCAGAACGTCATCTTGAGCGTGATGGCATGGCACCGCGGCACGTTCAATCAGATCGGCGAGGAAAACGTCCTGGTGCCGCGGTCGGACTACACTCCGGTCACGATCAAGGATCCGCTCAGCGGAGGGCCGCTGGTTGTCTACAACCAGCTTGCCTCCACCCGGGGACAGATCAAAAACCTGATCACGAATTCGTCGGCGCTGAACAACGATTATCGCGGGCTGGAGGTCCAGTTCAGCCGGCGCATGAATCGCAATTGGATGATGTTCGGCGGCCTGACCTGGAGCCGCAACCGCGGCGGGTTTTTCGGCGACGTGAACTCGGCTGGACCGCTGAGCCTGGCCGCGGACCTCAACAATCCGAACTACGATTTCAACCGGCTGGGCCTGCTTTCGACCGACGTCCCGCTGGTGTTCAAGATGGGCGGAACCTACGATCTGCCGTGGCACCTGGTCTTTTCGACGAACTTCCAGCATGCCACCGGCTTCCCGTTGTATGCCGGTTACACGGTAACGTCGGCGATTCTGGGCCAGACGCTGACGCAGAACAGCCAGACCATTTACGTCGCACCGTCCGGATTCCAACGGCTGCCCTCCTGGAATGTGTGGGACGTGCGCTTCTCCAGGATTTTCAAGATCCGGGAGCGCTACAGCTTCGAGCCGGAGTTCAATATCTACAACCTGAATAATTCGAGCGCAGTCCAGGGTGTCAATCAGAGCGTCAATGCGGGGAGCCTGTTCCTGAACCCGACCAGCGTTCTGCCGCCGCGCCTGTTCGAAGTCGGGTTGCGGATCCTCTTCTAATCGACCAGCTTTGATACGCTTGTTTAGTTCGGCTTGTTGGGGAGCTTTTAAACTATGAAACTTGCGATTCTGTTCCTGACCGGTTCCGCCGCATTCGTATTCGCCCAGTCGATGCGGGAGCCCAATGTTGAGTTCGACATGATGACCTGGGCGGAAGTGAAGAAAGCGATCCACGAACAGGGCAAGATCAACGCCATCGTTTATAACGGCGGCACCGAGCAGCGCGGTCCCCAGAACGTCAACGGCGGCCATAACCTGATGGCGCGGGAAACGGCACGGGCGATCGCGCTGAAGCTCGGCAACGCGATCGTCGCCCCGGTCTTGCCGTACTCGGTGAACGACGCCAGCGCGACGCTGCCGGGCACCATCGGCATTACGGGTCCGCTGTTCGCGGCCATGAATGAGCAGATTACCGAACAGCTCATCGTCAGCGGCTTTAAGAACGTGTTCCTGATGGGCGACCATGGCGGCGGACAGAAGGAACTGGGTGAGGTGGCCAAGAAGCTCGATGCGAAGTACGCGCCTCAGGGAATCCACGTTTACTTCTGCGACGAGATGTACGACAAAGCGCAGAACGATTACTGGAAGTGGCTGGCCGAAAATAAGTATCCGTCGTACGGCCATGCCAGCATCATGGATACGTCGGAGATGCTATATCTGAGCACTCGCGAGGGCGGCGACAAAGGCTGGGTTCGCAAGGAGCTGATCAAGACCGCCGTGGGTGATCCCGTCGTGCAGCGCGGCGAGAAGCGCGATCCCAATGCTAAGCGCATCAACAACGGAATTACCGGCGACGCGCGGCCTTCGACCCCGGAACTGGGCAAGAAGATTTTCGATATGAAAGTCGACTATGCGGTGAACCAGATCAAGCGCTTCCTCGGCTCGTCTTCCGCGGCCAATAACTAAGCGTATTTCTCCGCCCCACTGCAGCGCCCTCGCATGCGTGCTTTTCGCGCGATGGAATCAATCCGTTTGGCGATTGTGGAGAGCTTTGATTTATCGGTAGACTGCATGAATTGGAGATTTTCATGCGCCTTGGTGCTCTTGCCGCTGTTTTGCTGCTTCCTAATGTAAACGCGCAGATTCAAACGTCTGCGCTTTCGGGCCTTGAATGGCGCAGCATCGGACCTGCGGCGACCGGGGGACGGATCGCGGACCTGGCCGTGGTCAAAGCGCCCGGCCAGGCGGACATCATCTATGTCGCGACCACGTCGGGCGGCGTTTTCAAGAGCGTCAATGCGGGAATCTCCTTCGCGCCGATTTTCGACCATGCCGGAGCAATGATGTCGACAGGCGCGATCGCCGTCGCTCCTTCGAATCCCACCGTTGTGTGGGTCGGCACCGGAGAGGCCGACAATCGGCAGAGCTCGTCGTGGGGCGATGGAGTCTACAAGTCGCTTGACGCGGGCGTGACGTGGCAGAAAATGGGCCTTGCCGATTCGCGGCACATCAGCAAAATCGTCATTCACCCGGCCGACCCGAATACGGTTTACATCGCCGCGAACGGGCACCTGTGGGGATCGAACGCGGAGCGCGGAGTCTTTAAAACCAGCGACGGCGGAAAGACGTGGAAGAAAATTCTTTATAAGGACGAGCACACCGGGGCGATCGATCTGGTGATGGATCCGAAAAATCCTGAAGTGCTTTACGCGGCGATGTATCAGCATCAGCGCAAGGGCTGGGGCTACAACGGCGGCGGTCCGGGCAGTGGGATTTTTCGCACGATGGACGGCGGCGCGACCTGGACGGAGTTGAAGAACGGACTGCCGCGCGGCGATAAGGGCCGCATCGGCCTGGCGACCTTCGCGGGCGACAATCGTGTGGTCTACGCGATCGTCGAGGCGGATCCCGCGCCGTCTCCTCAAGCAGGCGGGCGCGGCGGGCGTGGAGGCCGCGGCCCCGAATCGCCCGACAGAATCACGGCGCAAGGCGGAATTTTTCGCAGCCTCGATTCGGGCGAGACCTGGCAGCATATTTCGGGACTGGATCCGCGGCCGATGTATTACAGCCGCATCTACATCGATCCGAAGGACGTGAATCGCGTTTACGTAATGGGGTCGAATCGCGGCGTTTTCATTTCCGACGACGGCGCGCGCAATTTTCGTGAAGTGTTCAGTGAGGTTCACGGCGAGGATCATGTTATGTGGATCGATCCTGAAAGC